>JANMEO010000016.1:0-13531 GCA_031376995.1 Burkholderiales bacterium | reverse complement strand
GACTCAGCGATCCGGCATCTTCAGTTCCGAGGGGTATAAGTGGCACGATACGGACAGATATTCAAGAACAGAGCGGTAGCGAGGTTGCTACCGCCGGAGCGTGCGGCCGTGGATTTGGTAGCGAGAAACGTGGGCGTTGGGGCAAAGACGCTGCAGTTTTAGCTGGCTGATGCACAGTCCAAGCCAGCCCGGGAGCAGGCCTGGACAGCTGGGGCGCGATTTGAGGCCATCATTGCGACGGCGGCATTGCCCGAAGCGGGTAAAAGTGCATGGTGCCGAGAGCACGGCTTGTACCCTGCAGAGCTTGAGAAGTGGCGGGCCAGTGCCACCTCAGCGTTGGCTGAACCTGAAGAGGCGCGGGCCAGCCCGCAAGCCACCAGGGCCAGCACCAAGCGCATCAAGGAACTCGAACGCAACCTGCTGCGCAAAGACCGGGCGTTGGCCGAGACAGCAGCACTGTTGGTTTTGTCAAAAAAAGTTGCGGTGATCTTCCAAAAGGGCGGGGACGAATGATCGGCCTCGAAGATCGCCTGAGCCTGGCTCATGACAAATAGGATTCAAGCCCATCAAGCATCAAGCATCAAGCATCAAGCATCAAGCATCAAGCAAGATACGCAACATACGGCGCAAGGGCTCGGCAGCCCCCCACAGCAACTGATCGCCGATGGTAAATGCACCCAAATAATCTGGCCCCATGGCCATCTTTCTAACCCGGCCGACAGGGATGGTCATGGTCCCCGACACGGCCACAGGTGTCAGCGCGTTGAGGGTTGCCTCGCGATTGTTGGGCACCCATTTGACCCAAGGGTTGGCATTGGCAATCAGGGCTTCGATATCAGACAAAGGAACATTCTTCTTGAGCTTGAACATCAACGCCTGACTGTGACAGCGCATCGCACCAACGCGTATGCACAAGCCATCAACGGGCACCGCAGGTGTGTCAAAGCCTGGGCCTTGACCCAAGATCTTGTTGGTCTCAACCCCACCCTTCCATTCTTCCTTCGAACGCCCGTCACCCAGATCTTTGTCAACCCAGGGGATGAGCGAGCCGCCTAACGGTACGTCAAAATGAAGCGTCTCGGCGGCACCAAGGCTGCGCTGTTTGGCAACGACCCGGCGATCAATTTCAAGGATGGCGCTGTGAGGGTCGTCAAGCAGAGGGCGCACTTCAGCATTCAACGTGCCAAATTGAGTCAGCAACTCACGCATGTGCTGCGCACCACCTCCTGAGGCCGCTTGGTAGGTTTGGGTGCACATCCACTCCACCAAGTTGGCTTTGTACAAAGCCCCCAACCCCATCAACATGCAGCTGACCGTGCAGTTGCCCCCGATCCAGTTTCGCCCACCGGCTTTCAATGCGTTTTGAATGATGGGCAAGTTCACAGGGTCGAGAACAATCACTGAGTCTGTGTTCATTCGCAGCGTAGAGGCGGCATCAATCCAATGCCCCTGCCACCCTGCGCCGCGCAGCTTGGGAAAAACCTCGGTGGTGTAGTCACCCCCTTGTGCGCTCAAAATGATGTCGCAACGACGCAGCGCATCGATGCTGTAGGCATCAAACAGTTGGGTTTCATTTTTGGCCATGGCGGGGGCTGCCCCTCCCGCATTGCTGGTGCTGAAAAACATGGGCTCGATCAGCGCGAAATCATTTTCTTGCTGCATGCGGTCAATCAGAACCGAGCCCACCATGCCCCGCCAACCCACCAGGCCTACCAAGCTTGTACGCATCAAATTTCCAGTCAAATTTTTAGCAAATTCTGCCCCATCGAATTAGCGGCGGTTCGGAAAATCGTCGTCGGTCAGAAAATGGTCTGTTGGAGCGGGCTGCAAGGCGAAAAGCACAGCAATACCTATGGGTATTGCGAGCATTTTCAACGCCGAAGACCGCTTCAAGAGGCCATTTTATGGCTGGCGAGGATTTTCCGAACAGCCCCTAAGAAGATGGGAATCTTTATCCAGAGTGCGTTATGCCCCCCTTCCCTGCCCTAGCCCTGAGACTTCAGGTGCGCGACCACGGCATCTCCCATGCCCTGCGTGCCCACCCGGGTCATGCCCGCACTGTCAATATCGGCAGTGCGAAGGCCCTGCTTCAAGACAGCTTTGACAGCTTGCTCAATGCGCTGGGCCGCAACCTCTTGATCGAGGCTGAAACGCAGCATCATCGCCGCGCTCAAAATAGTGGCCAAAGGGTTGGCAATGCCTTGTCCTGCGATGTCAGGCGCTGAGCCGTGGCTGGGCTCATAAAGGCCTTGGTTTTTGTCGTTCAAAGATGCCGAAGGCAGCATGCCAATTGAGCCTGTCAGCATGGCGGCTTGGTCGCTCAAAATGTCGCCAAACATGTTGCCAGTCACGATCACATCGAAACGCTTGGGCGCCCTGACAAGCTGCATGGCCGCATTGTCAACATACATGTGTTCTAACTCAACATCAGGATATTGGGCATGCACCTGGGTCACGACATCACGCCAAAACTGAAAAGTTTCTAGCACGTTGGCTTTATCCACACTCAAGACTTTTTTAGCACGCTTGCGGGCGGCCTGAAAGGCGACATGCGCAATACGCTCGATCTCAGGCTGGCTGTAGCGCATGGTGTCAAAAGCCTCAGGATGCCCAAGAAAGGCACCATCGGGCGACAAGCGTCGGCCACGCGGTTGACCAAAGTAAATGTCGCCGGTGAGCTCACGAATGATGAGCAAATCCAGACCCGCCACCACCTCTGGCTTGAGTGTAGAGGCGTGGGTGAGTTCGTCATAACAAATGGCCGGTCGAAAGTTGGCAAACAAACCCAAGTGCTTGCGCAAGCCCAAAATGGCTTGCTCAGGCCGCAAATGGCGCTCTAGGTTGTCATACTTCCAGTCGCCTACAGCGCCAAACAAGACGGCATCAGCGGCCTTCGCCAAAGCCAAAGTCGCCTCAGGCAAGGGGTGGCCGTGCGCCGCATAGGCCACCCCGCCCACCAAGGCATGCTCCATCTCAATTTTGAGATCAAGCGCCCGCAAAACCTTGACCGCCTCGGCCACAATTTCCAAACCAATGCCGTCACCCGCCAAAACTGCAATCTTCAAAGTGAACTCCTAATTTTTCGGTCAAAGGTCACCAGATCCATACCCATTCAACCTGGCCCCAGTTGGATCGGCCTCAGATGCGCTGGGCCAACCAAGGTTGTTTCAACAAACGCTCCGCTTCAAAAGCCCTGATCTTATCGGCGTGCCGCAGGGTCAAACCGATGTCGTCAAGGCCATTAAGAAGACAGTGTTTTCGAAAGGGCTGCACGTCAAAGGCAAGCGTTGTGCCATCAGGCTTAACCACGCGCTGGCTGACCAAGTCAATGGTCAGCCGATAGCCCACAAAAGCCGCGACCTCATCAAACAAATGGGCCACCTGATGCTCTGGCAACACGATGGGCAGCAGGCCATTTTTAAAGCAATTGTTGAAAAAAATATCAGCAAAGCTTGGAGCAATCAGGGCACGAAAACCAAATTGATCAATCGCCCAAGGCGCATGCTCTCTCGATGACCCGCAGCCAAAGTTGGAGCGTGCCAGCAAAATCGATGCGCCTTGGTAGCGCGCTTGATTGAGGACAAAGTCAGGATTGGACCGCCGCGTAGAGGGGTCTTGGCCTGGCTGGCCCGCATCAAGATAGCGCCACTCATCAAACAAGTTAGGCCCAAACCCTGTTTTCTTGATGGACTTCAAGAACTGTTTAGGAATGATGGCGTCGGTGTCGACGTTCTCGCGGTCAATGGGAGCCACCAAACCGTCGTGAATTTGAAATGCTTGCATGGTTGCTTGTCTTTCTCAGGTGATGCGCCGCACGTCAACAAAATGACCCTGCATGGCCGCTGCCGCAGCCATTGCGGGGCTGACCAAATGGGTTCGCCCACCAGCACCTTGTCGACCCTCAAAGTTGCGGTTTGAGGTTGAGGCGCAGCGCTCACCAGGCTCTAAACGGTCTGCGTTCATGGCCAAACACATCGAGCAGCCTGGCTCTCGCCACTCAAACCCAGCAGCCTTGAATACCTGGTCGAGCCCCTCGCGTTCAGCTTGTGCCTTCACCAGCCCCGAACCGGGCACCACCAGCGCCAACTTCACGTGAGCAGCCCGAGTGCCCCCCAAGCGCCTGACCACAGCTGCCGCTTCACGCATGTCTTCAATGCGTGAGTTGGTGCATGAGCCGATAAAAACCTTGTCGATCACAATGTCTGCCAAAGGCTTGTTGGGCTGCAAGCCCATGTATATCAGTGCCCGCTCGATGGCTTCGCGCTTCACCGGATCTTTCTCACGCTCAGGGTCAGGTACACAATCTGTGATCGACAGCACCATCTCAGGCGAAGTGCCCCAAGTCACTTGAGGTGCTATTTGGCTGGCTTCAAAGTCGACCACGCAATCCCACGTGGCATCGGCATCCGAGTGCAGTGTTTTCCAATAGGAGATGGCCGTCTCCCAGGCCAGACCATGGGGACTGAAAGGTCGGCCGTTAACGTAATGAATGGTCGTTTCATCCACGGCGATCAAGCCTGCACGCGCACCGGCTTCAATGGCCATGTTGCACACCGTCATGCGGCCCTCCATGCTGAGCGCGCGGATTGCCGAACCCGCAAACTCAATGGTGTAGCCAGTGCCACCGGCCGTCCCGATGCGACCAATGACGGCCAAAACAATATCTTTGGCGCTGCAGCCCTGACTGAGCAAGCCCTCCACACGCACCAACATATTTTTAGCTTTTCTGGCCAGCAAAGTTTGGGTGGCCAGCACATGCTCAACCTCACTGGTCCCAATGCCATGAGCCAACGCACCAAAAGCACCATGTGTGGAAGTGTGCGAGTCACCACACACCACGGTCATACCGGGCAGTGTGGCCCCTTGCTCAGGGCCAATCACGTGGACAATGCCTTGGCGCAAGTCGTTCATCTTGAACTGCGTCAGGCCCAGGCGGTCGCAATTCGCATCCAGAGTGTCCACCTGCAAACGTGAGATGGGGTCAGCAATGCCCTGCGAACGGTCGGTGGTGGGCACGTTGTGGTCGCTGACAGCCAGATTGGCTGACAAGCGCCACACTGGGCGCCCCGCGACCTGCAACCCGTCAAACGCCTGAGGGCTGGTGACCTCGTGCAGCAAGTGGCGATCAATATAAAGCACCGCAGTGCCGTCAGTTTCGGTGTGAACCACATGTTCATCCCAAATTTTGTCGTATAGCGTTCTCGCCATGACGCCCCCTGGGTTTGCGCAATAAGAAAGATGTCAATTTTAGGTGGCTTCGGCATTTCGCAACGGCCGAGGTTGCAGACTGAGGCGACAATTGCGCCCTATGTATGCACTCTTTGAAGAATCCGGCAAGTTTTTGGCCGGTCGTGTGATGTCAACATCGGATGCCTCTTTACAGATCGAGCTCGACTCTGGAAAGCGGATCAAGGTCAAAACCTCCCACGTCATGCTCAAGTTTGAGCGCCCAACCCACACAGAGCTTGTGGCCAGTAGTCAAGCCCTGGCTGCTGACATCGAGCTTGATTTGGCTTGGGAGTTTGCCCCCGAGGAAGACTTCCATTTCACCGACCTCGCACGCGACTATTTCAGCGCTCAAGCCACGCTTACCCAGCAAGCCGCCGCCTTGTTCTGCTTGTTTGATGCGCCGCACTACTTTCGTCGCTTGGGCAAGGGCTACTTCAAGAAAGCCAGCGCTGATGTGCTGCAAGCTGCCTTGGCAGGCATTGAGCGCAAAAAGCTCATCGCTGCCCAGATTGAGGCTTGGGCCAACACGCTGATTGAAGGGCACTGCCCACCGCCGATCCGTGAGCAGATTTACAAGATTCTGTTTAAACCCGATAAAAACGCACCGGAGTACAAGGCCGTGGTTGAGGCGGCCAAACGCTCTCAACGCGCCCCACTGGAGCTGCTCAAAGCCGCTGGCGCTATCGATTCACCGTATGAATTTCACTGGAAGCGGTTTTTGTTTGACAGCTTTGCCCAAGGCACAGGCTTTCCCAACCTGGCCGCGCCGCCAATCAAAGAAAGCCTAGCCCTGGCTCAGGTGCAAGCCTTTTCGATTGATGACTCAGCCACCACTGAAATTGACGATGCCCTGTCAATTCAAGGTTTAGGCACGGGCCAGGTGATTTTTGGCATTCACATTGCAGCCCCTGCTCTGGCAATCACCCCTGACAGCCCCATCGACAAAATTGCCCGCGAACGCTTGTCAACGGTCTACATGCCAGGCCACAAGCTGACCATGCTTCCGCCTGAAGTGGTTGAGGCCTACACCCTCACCGAGGGGCAAAACTGCCCAGCCATATCCCTCTACCTTCACTTTAACGAACAAACGCTAGAGATCAGCCACAGTGAAACCCGCCTAGAAAAGGTTCCAATTGCGGCCAACTTGCGCCATGACAAGCTAGACACCTTGGTGACAACCAGTTCGCTCAGCGGTGAAACCTGCGCCGACTACCCCTTTGCCCCAGAGCTGGCGTTTGCATTTCGCCTGGCACAACACCTCAAAGCGGCCCGGGAAGTGGTGCGTGGCAAACCAGAAAACTTCAACCGCCCTGACTACAACTTTCGCTTAGAAAGCCCTGGGGGTGAGCCCTGCGGTGATGAACCTGTGATCATCAGTACTCGCCAGCGAGGTTCCCCGCTTGACCTGATCGTGGCCGAAGCCATGATTTTAGCCAATAGCACCTGGGGTGGGTGGATTCACAGGTGTGGTGTGCCAGGCATCTACCGCAGCCAAGCCAGCATGGCGCCTGGCGTGAAAGTGCGCATGGGCACCCAACCTGCACCCCATGCCGGCATGGGTGTTGCCCAGTACACCTGGGCCACCTCGCCACTGCGCCGCTACGTTGATTTGGTCAATCAGTGGCAAATCATTGCCTGCGCGCGCCACGGGCTCACTGCAGGCTTGGCTGCCCCATTCAAGTTCAAAGATGCAGCCTTGTTTTCAATCATTTCAGGCTTCGATGCCGCCTACAGTGCCTACAATGCATTCCAGTCCAGTATAGAACGCTATTGGACGCTTCAATATTTGCGCCAAACTCAATGCCAAGAGCTTGACGCCACCGTCCTTAAAGAGGGCATGGTGCGGGCCGATGCGCTACCTTTGGTCTTCAAAGCCATTGGCGCCGACAGTTTGGCCAGAGGCACGCAAGTGCGTGTCAAAATTAGTGGCACTGACTTGCTCACTCTTGACGTGCATGCCACCGTCACGCTCCAGCGTGACGTCAAAGAAACATCAGATGACACCAGCGACGAAGCGTTAGACAATGCAGGACCCATCACGCTGGCCATCGACCTCCAAGAGTCCACCCCTGATGCACTCCCCTGATGCCACTACCTGACCACGGATGAACGCCCATGCTAAAAAAGTTCACCACTCTACATTTGGCGCTGGCTTTTTCTGTGGGTGTGCATGCTTTGTTGATGGTCGTGCGCTTCGTTGACCCAGAGGGTTTTAACCGGGTCTTTCGAGATACCCCGCTCGAAGTTGTGTTGGTGAATTCTCAGTCCCGAGAAGCCCCCGTCAAGGCCCAAGCCATTGCGCAATCTAATCTGGCGGGGGGCGGCGAAGCCGATGCAGGCCGTGCCACGTCTCCCTTGCCACCCGCACCCACTGCAGAAGTTGGCGATGCCGACGAAACATCACGCAAGCAAATCGAACAACTGCATGAGTCGCAGCAACAACTGCTGGCCCAAATCCGCAATGAAATTGCAGCGTTGCCACAACCCGATCCCCGCAAAGATCAAGAAACCCCCTCAGACCGTGCCCAAGAAGAGCGCCGCCGCCAACTGGTTGATCAGTTGGCCGAAATTGAAAAGCGCATCAACGAAGAAAATGCTCGCCCCAAAAAGCGCTATATCAGCCCGGCAACCCGCGAAGAGGTCTATGCGATTTACTATGACCAGATGCGCCGCAAAGTTGAGGAGCGAGGGACCCGTAACTTTCCCGAGTTTCGCGGCCGCAAGCTTTATGGAGAGCTCACCATGATCATCACGATCGATGCCACGGGTGAGGTTTTATCGACGGAAATTGTCAGCCCATCGTCCGAGAGCCGACTCGACCGTCAAGCAGTCAGCATCGTCAAAGCCAGTGCACCGTTTGGCCCTTTTACGGCGGCCATGCGACTCCAGGCTGATCAGCTGGTGATCACGCAACGCTTCAGATTTTCACGCGAGGACGGCTTGCAGACAACCTTCAGCGCCAACTAATTCCCCGTCAACAATGGCCCAATAGCGTGCACTGCAAGTCACCTTTTTTGCACACCGTCGTTGACGATGGTGTGCCCTTCAGACACCGCCAGTCGCTGCGCAAGTTCATTTCATGATGAGCACCCAACTGTGAATACGCCTGCCCGCTACGTCGTGATTGGTAACCCGGTGGCCCATAGCCAGTCACCCTGGATCCATGCAGCGTTTGCCCAGCAAACTGGGCAAACGCTTGAGTATCAGCACTTGCTCAGTCCGCTGGACGGATTCAAGGCGTGTCTTCAAGCATTTGCCCGGCTGACTGCCCCGAGCGCACATGGCTGCAACGTCACCGTGCCTTTTAAAAGAGAGGCCTTCTTACTGGCCAGTCAGCACACAGCTAGAGCCCAACAAGCCCAAGCGGCCAACACCCTGCGCCTAGAGCCTGAGGGATGGTTGGCTGACAATACTGACGGTGTGGGCCTGGTGCGCGACATTGAACATAACGCCCAGCGGCCGCTGGGCGGTTTGCGGATCTTGTTAATCGGTGCTGGAGGCGCAGCTGCAGGCGCTCTGGGGCCCTTGCTACAGGCTCGACCCGTTGAATTGGTGCTGGCCAATCGATCCCTGGATAACGCACAAGCCCTGCTTGAGCAGCACCATGAGCTCATTGAAAACACACGCGTGCAGGCCTGTGAGCTGCACCGCTGCGGCACGGCATTTGATGTCGTGATCAATGCCAGCGCCAGCAGCTTAAATGGCAATGCGCTGCCGGTGCCCGCTGAGGCCTTCAAACCTGGCGCCCTGGCCCTGGACATGATGTATGGACCTGCTGCTGAGGGTTTTTTGGCAGCAGCCACAGCCCAAGGTGCGCAAGCCCGCGACGGCTTGGGTATGCTGGTAGAACAAGCTGCAGAGTCCTTTTTTTTATGGCGAGGGGTGCGACCCGACACACGTTTGATTTTGGCCCAGTTGCGCCAACATTTGGCGAGATCCCATTCAACCTGAAGATGAGTGATTTGAACTTGGAAAATAAAGGCGCAAGACGCAAACCTCCCCTTCGTTTTTCAAACCCTACCAGACAGCCGCCCCCATCAAGGGCCATGGCCATCGCCATGGGCTGATCATGGGTTGGAAAAAACATCTCTGGCGCCTGGGCGCGATGGTGCTGCTCTGTACCTTGTCATTGCAGCTCTACTTTGCCAGCCGCATAGCCCTCATGCGGGTGGTCGACCCTCAATCCACCACCTTTCAACGCTCGGAGCGATGGCGGTTGTTACGCACTGACGCACGCGCACCATGGCGGCAGGTATGGATGCCTTATTACCAACTGTCTTCGACGATCAAACGCGCCGTCATTGCCTCCGAAGATGCGGGCTTTGTTGAGCATAGCGGAGTCGATTGGGAGGCGCTGGAAAAAGCCTGGGAGCGCAATCAACAAGCACAAAACCAAGCTGATCGAGTCAACGGACAATTGACGCAAAAAGCCGAGCGCGCGGCAGGCCATTTGCGCTCGGCAGCAAGAGGTATCCAACGGGCCAGTGAAGTGACCGAGCCGAAGATTGTGGGCGGCTCGACCATTTCTCAGCAGTTGGCCAAAAATTTGTTTTTGACCAGCGAACGCAGCCTCGCCCGCAAGGCCCAAGAGTTCATCATCACGTTGATGCTAGAGAAGCTACTGAGCAAAGAGCGTTTGCTGGAGATTTATCTCAACAGTGTCGAGTGGGGTGCAGGTGTTTTTGGCGCCCCTGCAGCCGCGGCCTATTACTACCGCGTGCCGGCTGACCAGCTCAGTGCGGGCCAGGCAGCCCGCTTAGCCGTGATGTTGCCCGCACCCAAGCGCTTTCAAAAGCGACCCAATTCGGCCTACCTCAACAGCCGAGCACTCACGATTCTCAACCGCATGCACAGCGTCGATTTGCCTTAAGACCCGTGCCAAAAAGCCAAACCCTGCCATACCCATTCAACCTGAAGATGCTGATTTATGCGTGCGCGACAAACTCGTGCGCCCGCCGCAGTGGAACAAATGCATGCCCAATCAAAGACTGATGCAGCCTTGCAGACCACAAGACGGCTTGGGGGTCTGAGGCCAGCATGTCAACCGGTCTGCGCCCACCCAATCGCTCGTTAGGTCGCGCAAACCACCATGCCACAGCCCACCCTGAGGGTAGCGAGGACAGCTCTGTGCAAACTCTTTGGGCGCTGAAATTTAATGACAAATCATCGGGGTCAAATTGAAACATAGGCAACCACAAGCTGCCACGCCATTTAAAGCCAAACACCTGGCCAGTAGCAATTAGCCTGTCGAGGCTGACTGCATAGCCAACCTGATGCTGCTCGAGCAAGCGACTCACCACTTTACTCAAAGCTGTACCTCCCGTCTCTCTGAACGCCTCTAGCAAAGCGATAAAGCCACGACCGCTGGGCAAGTCAGAATCTTGGAACGTCGTTGTCATGCTCATGAAGATCTCCCGTCGAAATGGGGTTTCGATGCAGCGAATTGGCGGTATCGAGACTCAGAGCCTACGGATCACGGGGGCGCTCGACCGTTCGATAGCGCACACCCAAGTCACCCAACGCACATTTAATTTTGCGTTGGGCAACGTATCGTGAATGGCCTACCGATCCAGGCTGCGAAACACGGCAGGCAAGGCTTCGGGCAAGTCCTCTGCCACGAGCCCAGGACCGAAATGCTCGGCGGCAGCTGCGTGCAGCCACACGGCGGCCGCAGCCGCGAGAAAAGGCGGCATACCCTGCGCTAACAACCCCAGCAGCATGCCAGCCAGCACATCGCCCGAACCCGCAGTCGCCAGACTCGGCGGTGCATTGGTATTGATGATGGCAAGGCCATTGGGCGCGGCAATCACTGTGTCGCTCCCCTTGAGCACAACAATGGCACCACTGACCTGGGCTGCCATCCGTGCGCGAGTGAGCTTGTCACTTTGCAGGTCAACCACACCTTTGAACAACTGAGTAAACTCACCTTCGTGAGGCGTGAGCACCACATTGCCAGCGTCGCCCCACTCATGCGTGTCGGCCTTACTCGCGCCAAGACCCAAACCCCTGGCCTCGATGGCACTGAACAAGACTTGCGGCTCATCTTTGAAGGTGGTGAGCGCGTCGGCATCGAGCACAGTGGCGCGTGCGGCCTTGAGCATTGCGAGCACCCGCGCACGCGTATCAGACCCAACACCTGTGCCTGGGCCGATCAGCAAGCCGCTGATGCGGATGTCAGACAGCAGATTTTCCAGGTCTTCAAGCTGGCGAATGGGGCTGACCATCACGCTGGTCAGGGCTACAGCGTAAACCAACAGCGCAGCTTCAGCTACTGCGACCGTGGTGAGGCCTGCACCGACTCGGGCTGCCGCACGAGCAGCCATCCGCGCGGCACCCGTGGTCGGCCATCCACCCCAGACCAACGCATGTCCGCGCGCGTATTTATGACTGTCAGCCAGCAACACTGGAAGAGCTTCTCGCCAGAGACAGGGATCATTCTCGAAAGTGTTCGGCCTGACCTGGTCTAGCATCGCTGCGGGTATGCCGATGTCAGAAACCACAAGCTCCCCACACAAGCGTCTGCCGGGATGCAATAAATGACCCGGCTTCTTGCGGAAAAAAGTGACTGTCAGCGCACAAGCCACAGCGCCGCCAGCCTGCGCAGTCCCTGGAAAATTCTGGCCCGTATCAGCCGACAGCCCGCTGGGCATATCCACGGCAACCACGGTCAACTTCTTTAATGCCGCTTGTGCCAAGATTTGCGCCAAAGTTTGCGCCACCGCCGCCGGCAGAGCCTGGCTCAGGCCCCTACCCAAAACCGCATCAACAACCAACTCAGCCCCTTCGAGCACACCAGGTGTCAGCGGCTCGATGGTCCCGCGCCAAAACTGGGCATGAACAGCCTCCTGGCCACAAAGCGACGGTTGCGGCAAACACAAGGCAACCCGCACCGGCCAATTGGCCTGAGCCAAGCAGCCAGCGACAACAAAACCATCTCCCCCATGACCGCCGGGGCTTGCAGGTCCACACAGCACAAGCACCGGCCGGGGTGTCCAACGACTCACAATCGCCTGCGCCACCTGGCAACCAACGTTTTCCATCAGCATGGCGCGACTGATACCAGACGCCAGAACCAAAGACTCGATCTCGGCCATTTGCGCCATGTGCAGCAAAGCGGTACGGCGGTCGAGCGGAATCAGCGCCTGAGTCATCAAGCTGGCAGGCCGCAGGTTATGAGAGGTATCACACCAGTGCACCAACCTGCAGCTTTGGAAAATCAGCAGCCCGGGCCACAGCCTCACCCGCCTCAAAGGCTTGGCGCAACTCGGCCACTTTTGCCATGGCACCTTCGAAGGCATCGTTGCCCAACAGCAAGTGATGCGGTGGGTGGCCCGACGCAACAGCCTCAATGATGGCCTTGGCTGCCAACACAGGGTCACCTGGCTGCTTGCCTGAGGAAGTGCGCACGGCGCTGCGCACGCTGCCAGCAGTTGCCCTGTAGTCTTCAATCTGACGCGCACTCTCTCGAGCCGAACGCCCAGCCCAGTCGGTGCGAAAGCCGCTGGGCTCAACCACCATCACCTGAATACCCAGTGGCTCGACCTCCAGCCTCAGCGCTTGCGATAAACCTTCGACAGCAAACTTGGTTGCGTTGTACTGCCCCAGCGCCGCAAAACCCCGCAGCCCAGCCAGCGACGCCACGTTGACAATACAGCCACTGCGGCACTTGCGCATACCCGGCAACACGCTCTGAATCATGCTTGTCAAGCCAAAGACATTGACCTCAAACATTTTCCTCACTTCCGAGGCGTCGCCTTCCTCAATCGCGGCAAAGTATCCAATACCCGCGTTATTCACCAGCACGTCGATGCAACCAAAATGGGCTTCTGCGGCGCGAGTCGCTGCCGCTATCTGGTCAGGCTGAGTCACATCTAACTCAAGCACTAAGACTTGGGCAGAGTTGGTGTAGCTCGCCAGTTTCGAGGGGTCCCGAGCGGTCACCACTACGCCATAGCCCAGCTCAATAGTCTGCTTGGCCAGTTCAAATCCAAAGCCTGTTGAGCAGCCTGTGATAAACCAAACTGGCGGCCGAGTGCCCATCGATGCGCTGTCCAAATTTTTCATTTGTTTTCCATTCTATTCAAAAATAGCGCGGCAATGACCCGAGCAATGGATGCCAACCCCAACGACACATTCGCAAGAGCTCGGATGAAGCCACCCCCTATACCCCTCGGAACTGAAGATGCCGGATCGCTGAGCCGTTTTGAAAACGGATCTGCAGCGTTGTAAATGCTCGCGATACCAAATGGTATCGCTGTGCTTTACGCCTTGCATCTCCATTCTCAAAACGACCCATCGACCC
>JANMEO010000111.1:0-2902 GCA_031376995.1 Burkholderiales bacterium | reverse complement strand
GGCCGTTTGGACAATGAGTCTGCAGCGTTGCAAATGCTCGCAATACCAAATGGTATTGCTGCGCTTTGCGCCTCGCACCCTCACAGCCCAAACGACCCATGAACACCGCATCTTCAGTTCCGAGGGGTATCGTGTCGTGTTAACCAATGAATGTAGAGTGTTGAGGGTTCTGTCGCCATAAGAGTTTTTGACAAACTCTCGACGCTACCTGTACCCCAAAATAGCCATGCTGAATCAGCCCGTGTGAAGAGTCAAGGCTGTCTTCGAGGAAATCGCCGCTTGTGCCGGGCTCACCAGACCAAAAAATCAAATACCCGCTCTACCAGCCAAACGCTGGCCATGAAGGCCACGGCGACCGAGCCCCAGAGCAAGACAAGGCGGTATACCGGATGGCGGCGCAGGGGCCAAATTAGCAGCATGAACACCAGCACGATAGCCAATTGGCCCAGCTCAACGCCGAGATTGAAGCCCAGCAAGGGCGCCACCAAGCCGCCATCTTGCAAGCCCACTTCTTTCAAGGCATTAGCAAACCCAAAGCCGTGAATCAGACCAAACATAAAAGTCAGCTTCCAACGGCCCTGGCCGACGACCAGATACAGGTTGTTCAACGCGGCCAGTACCACGCTGGCGGCAATGCTCGATTCAATCCAACGTGAGGGCGGGCTTACCACGTCATAGACGGCCAGGCCCAAGGTGATGGAGTGGGCCACCGTGAAGGCCGTAACCACCCGCAGTACCTCCAGCAACACGGGCTTCAAATGAGGCGCCGGTTGCCAATGGCCACGGTCGGTGAGCCCGACTTTTTCCCGCACCAACACCGCGGGCAGCAACAGTGCCAACAAAAACAGCACGTGGTCGGTGCCGATCAGAATGTGGTGAACGCCCTCCAGCACGAAACCCATGAAGCCGTAGCGTCTCACCTCGGCGTCTGGGGCTGCGAGCGTCACCGCATCCTCGCCGGGGGGCACCACCTGCACCCGTTGCGTACTCTGGGTCTGCCCCTGTTGTTGAGCGACCAGCAGACCACGGTGGGTGGGGTCGGTGTCAGCAAAGAGCTTGTAGCGAAGTTGCAGCTTTTCCAAGGCCGCGGGGCAGTGCCAGGTGTGCAGCAATACGGCGTAGCGACCGTCACTGCGGGTTTCGAGCTGGGGCACGCCATAGGATCGCGCGTGGCACGCCTGGCCTTCAGTCTCCAGGAGCAGCGAGGCCAATGCCAGCGCTTGGATGTCAGCCCAGCGCGCGGTGACCTCGCCCCATTCGAGCTGGTTGTTGTCGTTGCGGTCAAATAGAAGGTCGCGGTCCAGGTCGCGCAGGGCGATGTCCCAGCGTGACTCGAGGGTGGCGCCCTGGAGCGCGGGCGGCAGGGTCAGGCTCAGGTAGGCATCGCTGGCCTTGTGGGCCCAAACGTTGGCGCAGCTCAGCAGGGCCAGGCTCAAGCTCAGCATCACGCGCAGCACTCGTGTCCGACTCGTGGTGATCATGGTCGGCCCCCAGGTGCTGTCTTCAGTTTTTCCAGGCGGGCATCTAGGAGGCCAGTGGTTTGCACAAAAGCCCACACCGGATCGGCTTGGGCGGCTTGATGCGCGGCCTGCGCGGCGCGCACCAACAACACGGCGTCTGCGGGTTCTTTCTGGGCAGCCCAGTTGGCCTGGGCCTCGCGCAAGGCGGTCACGGGATCGGCTTGCAGGTCAAGGGCGAAGCGTGCGCGCTCACGGGCGTGCGTGGTGTCGCCACGCTGGGCGGATTCGGCAAAGCGCATCTGCAGGGTGGTGATGGCCTGTGCGGCGCGCGGGTCTTTGGCTTGCTGGAGGGCAATGGCCCAGCGCAACAGCAAGGCATCGGCTTGTTCGCGCCCTTGCAGCAATCGCACCACCTCGGCTGGGCGTTGTTGGCCGAGCAGCCAGTCCGCATGGGCCGCCAGGGCATAGACCTGCGGCTCATGATGCGTGGCTTGTTGATAGAGGGTTTCGGCATGGGGTGAGCCTTGGCGCTCGGCAAGCTCGGCTTGCACCAAGGCCAGCCAGGCGCGCTCGCTCGCAGGGGCCGCTTGCGCCAAGGCTCGCAACTGCTGTGCACCGGCCTCCGGCTGGCCTTGCAAGCTTTGCAGTTCAGCCAAACAAACTTGCGCGGCGCGGCGCGTGCTGTCGCCCAGTGCGGCATAACGCTCACTGCCTAAGCACTCGCAGCCCGCTTGGGCGTCTTTCCATCGGCCCACAACTTGAAGCACCGAAGCCCGGGTGAATTCGGCCTGAGCTTGCACGGCCAATGGCACCTGACTGGCGCGACCTCTGGGGGGCGCGACCAACAGATCCAGGTCACGCAGGGCATCGTCAAAATCATGTTGGCTTTGATGCACGATGGCTCGCATCAAACGCACGGGCGCGGGTGGGTCGGGCAGCCTCCACCATGGCGCCAACACGGCTTGGGCTTGGCCCAGCTCGCGCGGGTCGCCTTGTTGTCTGGATCGGGTGATCGCTTGTTGTGCCAAGCTCAGGGCCAGCGGCAATTGGGTCGGTTCGCGCTGTAGTTGCAGGCGGGCTTCGCGCTGGACGCGGCGCTCGGCGGCGCTGCCCAGGCGCTTGGGCAGTTGCTCAACCACCTCGTCGTCGCTTTGAGGCACAAAGGGGGTGGCTGCACTGACGGTGCAGCTCATCGCGAGCGCCAAGGCGCAACATGCTTGCCAGTGTGGGGACGTGTTCATGAGCTCAAAAATACGAGCGGGCTGAAAGCCCGGTGCGTGAGCCCAGTGAGGGCCCACGCACCGGGCTGGGGTTAGTTCAGCCCAGTAGGTTCATCGGCCTCGCTGGACGCAGCCGAGGTGACGTTGATCAAGCTCAGCGGCTCAGTCGATTCAGTGGGTGTGTCGACGACGGTCAACAGATACTGAAAGAAAGCCGAGACC
>JANMEO010000088.1:0-11636 GCA_031376995.1 Burkholderiales bacterium | reverse complement strand
ACATTCGCCATGGAAGACACTGCGTTTTCTTGATGCATGTGCATTTGGTCTTCGTCACAAAATATCGCCGTGGTGTATTCACCAAAGAGGTGATAGATGATCTGCGCACGATCTTCAGCAAGGTGTGCAAAGCCTTCGAGGCCGAATTGGTGGAGTTCGACGGGGAGGACGACCATGTGCATCGGCTGGTGAACTATCCGCCCAAAGTTTCGGTATCGTCCTTGGTGAACAGCCTAAAAGGCGTATCCAGCCGGATGATTCGCCAGAAAAATTACCCCAGCGCTGCCAAGAAACTATGGGGCGCTGCGCTGTGGTCTCCAAGCTACTTTGCAGGAAGTTGCGGCGGTGCGCCAATCGCCATTATTCGCCAATACATAGAGCAGCAGCAAACGCCGCACTAAAAGACGCCTAAGCTGTCCGCGCTCTTGACCCCGCCCTGAAGGGCGAGGTTTGCCGCGCATGGATCAAACTCGTGGTCAGCCAAGATGCATGCTCCATCAAGCAGCCCCTGTGTTTGGCAGCAGGCGGGGCCGGGCATCAGCCGGGACCTCGCAAGCTACGCAGTCTAGGTCTGTCACCAATTCGGGCCAATCTGGGTAGGTCAATAAACGTTCAGCGTAAATGGCGGTATGGGCCTGAACCTCAGCGTCACTGGCACGCTGTGCGCCATGCAGAATCAACGGTGCCAAGAATCGCATGCCGCACAGTGCTGCCGTTTGTTCGTAGGGGGGCAGAAAAGCATCAAAGAAATAGCGGTTGTAACTGTCTGGTCGGTAGGAGCTCTCGGGTCCACCCGTGCTGGCTGCCAACCAGAGATCTTTACCTTGCAAGGCGGTACCCCCAGCGCCATAGGCCCAACCAAAGTCCAGGACCTCGTCCAGCCACAACTTCATTAGCGGTGGCATGTGGTACCAGTGGATGGGATGCTGCCAGACCACCAAACTTGCGCTGACAAGCAAGCTTTGTTCAAGCGCCACGTCGATCACATAGTCCGGATACAAAGCGTAGAGGTCGCGCACCTGCACGTGCGGTGCAACGGCTCTTGCCGCATGCATCATGGCCCGGTTAGCGCGAGAATTCGTCAAATCAGGGTGAGCCGTGATCACCAAGACTTGGGGGACTGCAACAGGTTGCAAAGTCTTTATTTTCATGCTGTTACTTCCATGTTTTTTCGACATGATTTTGCAACATATTTTTAAGAGACTTCGTTCATGGCGGCATGCGATAGGCTGTGAGCGAGCCCAGTTCGGTGAGGATCATCCGGCGGCATCCGCGTACGGTTTCCTCAGCGAACCCAAAAAGAAAACGGCCCGAAGGCCGTTTTCTGAGTTGTATGCTGGCTCGATATCACGCAGCATTGAGCCACATGGCGGTATCAAAGGCACTGCTCATCATTGGCATGTTCATACCAAAATTTGAGTTGGTGGCCGTTTTAGACACTTTGCCAGGTTTTTCTGTGGGGGCCATCTCCGCAGCCCGCTCCCATGACCCTATTTCTTGGGAGCGGGCTACCGAAAAGAATAAAAACATCGGAACGGTATTCGCCGCTCGTCCCAATATTCGGATATCTCTCGAAAGATATCCAAGAACTGCTCGCGCGCCTCACGATCAAAACGAGAATTTTGAGGCAATTGCTCGAGCACCACCACAAAACCTGGCTGGGCTCCGGCCTTGAATACCAAGTTGGTCATACCCTCTTTGAGCGAATCCAGGCTCTTGGTTACGTGAGCGGGGAACTGAAACGCCTCAGAAATCCCCTCTAAGATATCTTGCCTGGTCTGTGCGTCGATCAAATTCGCATACAAAAAATGATGGCCTGCCGCTTGCGCAGCCACCATCAGATCTTCAGGCCGATGGGCGCGAATAGACTGAACGATGTTCGGACGCATGGTTTGCAAAAGCATTATCGCGATCCTCCTTTGGTCAAAAAACTCAGAGTACCAGGGCGCACCGCTAATAGCGCGCCCTCACATTAGACGCATTTGCTGCGACAACTGTCTATGATCTGTTGAAAAAACCAAGCGGCTGCTTGCACGACCGCCTCGCATTGCGGTCGCTTCAGTGAGTGAAGTCAGCTAGCTTTGTGGGCTCTACGTTTTGAGCCCCAACAAAGACCGGAAATGCAAAGAAGCCTCTTTACCCTTGAAAACTAAGACGTTGATGTTACCCAATTGGCCTCAGTAACTCAAGCCCCCTGATTGAGGGTTCGGCCTACCAACGCCGCCGATTGCTCTTCACTCCATTGGGGGGATACAGCATCTTCAGTTCTAATGGGTATACAGCGCCAAATCGAGAAGTTCTTTTGCACAGGCTCTTTAGCTGGCAGCGTTAGCCCCCGCGACAGTCAAAGCAGTCATATTGACGATGCGGCGAACGGTGGCAGAGGGCGTGAGGATATGCACCGGCTGAGCAGCCCCCAACAGCACGGGGCCAATGGCAATACCGCCGCCTGCCGTTGACTTTAAAAGGTTGTAGCTGATGTTGGCCGCATCGATATTGGGCAAGACCAAAAGGTTGGCCTCGCCGCTGAGGGTACTGTGTGGCAACAGCTCGGCCCGACAGGTGGCGTCAAGGGCCGCGTCACCATGCATTTCTCCATCAACCTCAAGCCACGGTGCTTGCACACGAAGCAACGCCAGGGTCTCACGCATCTTGACAGCAGAAGGCTGATTGCTAGAGCCAAAATTGCTGTGCGACAACAAAGCGGCCTTGGGGTGCAGCCCAAAGCGCATCATCTCTTCAGCCGCCATGATGGTGATCTCGGCCAGCTGGGCCGCGGTTGGATCGTAGTTGACATGGGTGTCTACCAGCATCAGTTGACGGCCCGGCAAAATCAAACAATTCATGCAAGCGTAGGTCTGGGTGCCCTCACGGCGGCCAATAACTTGATCAAGATAGTGCAGGTGCAAGGCGGTGGTGCCCCAGGTACCGCACAAGAGGCCATCGACCTCTTTCTTTTTCAACAGCATGGCCCCAATCAAGGTCAGGCGTCGGCGCATCTGAATTTTGGCGTGTTGAGCCGTCACGCCCTTGCGCGAAGTCAGTGCGTGGTAAGACTGCCAATAGTCGCGATAGCGGGGGTCTCTCTCGGTATTGACCAGGTCATAATCGCGCCCAGCACTCAAGCGCAGGCCAAACTTCTCGATGCGGTCGGCAATGACATCAGGGCGGCCAATCAGTGTGGGGCGCGCCAAGCCTTCATCAATGACCACCTGCACGGCGCGCAACACCCGCTCTTCTTCGCCCTCGGCATAGGCCACCCGTTTGTTGACGGCACGCTTGGCCAAGTTGAAGATGGGCTTCATCGTGGTGCCCGATGCGTAGACGAAAGTTTGCAGCTTCTCTCGGTAGGCATCAAAGTCTTGAATGGGCCGCAAAGCCACGCCGGACTGGGCAGCCGCTTTGGCCACCGCCGGCGCAATATTGATCATCAAGCGCGGGTCAAAGGGTTTGGGGATGAGGTATTCGGGACCAAAGCTGAGTGTCGCGCCCACATAGGCAGCGGCCACCACCTCGCTTTGCTCGGCCTGCGCCAAGGCAGCAATCGCGTGCACTGCCGCAATTTCCATCTCATCGGTGATCGTGGTTGCACCACAATCCAGTGCGCCCCGAAAAATATAAGGAAAACACAATACGTTGTTGACTTGATTGACGTAGTCGGTGCGGCCGGTGGCAATGATGGCGTCGCTGCGTACCTCTTGAACCAACTCGGGCAAAATTTCGGGAGTTGGGTTGGCCAAGGCAAAAATCATGGGGGCTGGGGCCATCGAAGCGACCATCTCTTTTTTCAGCACGCCCCCAGCTGACAAGCCGAGAAACACATCAGCCCCTTGAATGACCTCACTCAAAGTGCGGGCCTCAGTTTTTTGGCAGAAAACAATCTTATCTTCGTCCATCAACTCGGTACGGCCGCTGTACACCACGCCCATCAAGTCTGTGACCCAAATGTTTTCACGCGGCAAGCCCAGCTTGACCAGCAAACCCAGACACGCTAGCGCTGCTGCCCCTGCCCCAGATGTCACCAGCTTGATCTTTTTGATATCTTTGCCTGTGACCTTGAGGCCGTTCAACAAAGCGGCCCCCACCACAATGGCTGTGCCATGCTGATCATCATGAAACACAGGGATTTTCATGCGCGATCGCAGAGCCCGCTCTACATAAAAGCAATCAGGGGCCTTGATGTCTTCGAGGTTGATGCCACCAAAGGTGGGCTCTAAGGCAGCAATCACCTCGACCAGTTTCTCAACGTTGCCCTCATTGATTTCGATGTCAAAGACATCAATGCCTGCAAACTTCTTGAACAGCACCGCCTTGCCCTCCATCACAGGCTTGGCCGCCAAAGGGCCGATGTTGCCCAAACCCAAGACCGCTGTGCCATTGGTGATGACCGCCACCAAATTGCCCCTGGAGGTGTATTTGAAGGCATTGTTGGGGTCAGCCACGATCTCTTCGCACGCCACGGCCACACCGGGCGAGTAGGCCAATGCCAAATCACGCTGGTTCACCAACTGTTTGGTCGGCGCAATAGCGATCTTTCCTGGAGTGGGAAACTCGTGATATTCGAGCGCCGCGCGACGCAGTGCAAGATTGTCTGGATCAGATGAGGGCATGTTGGGATCTCTTAGAGTCTCTTGGAGACAGGGTAAAAATGGATCGGCGCACCATAAGCCACTGATTGTAGAAGCCCAGGTGCTGTGCCATCTTGCCATCCGCGAACTGCCCTTGGACTATTGCGCCGATGATGCCCAACAACTGCGTGCATCCATTGCATGGTTCAGCCAATTTCATGGATACTCATGTGACGCTTGATCAGTTGGCTGGCCTTGGCTGACTTGACCCCCTGATGAGCATCAGCCTTGAGCATTCTCGACGCAGGGGCCTTCGCTCTTCAGAACATTTTGCGTTTGCATTTGCATTTGCCTTGGTCCACCGATGAATCCCCTCAATACCCCAGCCATGGGTGAGTTTGACCTCATCCGAAATTACTTTACTCGCCCAGCGCAACATGCCGTATTGGGTGTGGGTGATGACTGCGCGCTGCTGGCCATAGCCCCAGGCATGCAACTCGCCACGTCAACCGACATGCTGGTAGAGGGCCGCCACTTTGTCTCGACCATTCATCCGCGGCGCTTGGGCCACAAAGCTTTGGCGGTCAATCTGAGCGACCTGGCCGCCTGTGGCGCCAGGCCCTTGGCCTTCACCCTGGCCTTATCGCTGCCTGCCATCGATGAGCACTTTTTGAGTGGGTTTTCTGAAGGCCTGCTGAGTTTGGCCCAAGCCCAAGGCTGCGAGCTCATCGGTGGCGATACAACTCGCGGCCCCTTGAACATCTGCATCACTGTGTTTGGAGAGGTGCCGGCAGGTCAGGCTTTGCTGCGCTCACAAGGACAAGCGGGCGATGACCTCTACGTCAGTGGCTGCCTGGGTGACGCCAGGCTGGCCCTGGAGGTGTTGCGCGGGAGTCTGAGCATGGCGGGTGACGGTTTTGATCAAACTCGCCGGGCCCTTGAAGAGCCCACGCCACGAGTGGCACTGGGTTTGGCTTTGCGCGGCCTGGCCCACTGCGCCATCGACCTCTCCGATGGCTTGCTGGGTGACCTGCGGCATTTGTTGTTGGCCAGCCGCCTTGAGGCCCACGTGGATGTCGATGCACTACCCCGCAGTGAGCTGATGGCTCGGCTTCCTACCCACTGGCAGCACCAGTGCACCCTGGCGGGAGGCGACGACTACGAACTTTTATTCAGCGCTGCACCTGGTGCTGCACCCCAAGTGCAGGCCGCCGCTCAAGTCAGCGGTGTGACGCTCACGCGCATTGGCAGCTTGCACCATGGCCCCCAGGCCGGTGCAGTGCATCTGCATAATGCTCAGGGCCGCCCTGTGTCGGATAGCTGGTCCAGCTTTGATCATTTTGCACATCAATGACGGCATCACCCCACCCACGCCCCAGCCTGCGCTTCATGCTGTCACACCCTGCACACAGCATGGCTCTAGGCTTTGGCAGTGGTTTGTCCCCTTGGGCACCGGGCACCGCAGGCACCTTATGGGCCTGGGCCAGCTTTTCGCTGCTCTCACAAGGGCTCACCTGGATCCAATGGGGATGGATCTTGATTGCAGGCTTGGCCGCAGGCTGGTGGAGCTGCACCATCACGGCCCGGCACCTGAATCAAAGCGATCCTGGCGCGATTGTTTGGGACGAGATCATTGCTTTTTGGGCCGTGCTTTGGCTCGTAACCCCTGCCGGCGGATGGACCCAATTCACGGCCTTTGTTTTGTTTCGATTTTTTGATGCTGTGAAGCCTGGGCCTGTCGGTTGGGCTGATCGCTCGTTCAAGCTCAAAGCTGGCAGCACCCCAAGGGCAGCACAGGGTTTCGGGATCATCTGGGATGACCTGGTTGCAGCGGGCTGCACTGTGCTGGTGATGGCGATTTGGCGCGCGCTGGTGGGATGACCATGGAGCTGGAGCAGCGCAGTTTGAATTCAGTGCAAAGTCTCGCTCAAGCTTTGCTCGGATGCGGTTGGCGGCTGGCCAGTGCCGAGTCTTGCACTGGCGGCCTGATCGCCGCCTGTTGCACTGCCGTGCCGGGCTCAAGCCGCTGGTTTGAGCGCGGGGTTGTGAGCTACAGCAACGCCGCCAAGACCGAGCTGCTGGATGTGCCGGCAGCCCTGATTTCAACCGCCGGCGCGGTGAGCAAGGAGGTCGCTTGCGCCATGGTCACGGGCTTGCTAGCCCGCAGCCCAGCCGATGTTGGCATTGCCGTCACAGGCATTGCCGGGCCCGAGGGAGGCAGTGCAGACAAACCTGTCGGCACTGTCTGGCTGGCATGGGGTGGACGAGGCGCCAGGCCGCTCGCTCAGCGCTTGAACTTGGGGGGTGACCGCCAAGCAGTGCGCCACGCCACCGTGATGGCAGCATTAGAGCGGGTCACCCAATGGGTTCAGGCCCAGGTTTAATCGGATTAACAAGGATGTGCCAAGGCCCTCAGGACTGATATACCCCTCGGAACTGAAGATGCCGGATCGCTGAGCCGTTTTGAAAACGGATCTGCAGCGTTGTAAATGCTCGCGATACCAAATGGTATCGCGAGCATTTACGCCTTGCATCGCTATTCTCAAAACGACCCATCGACCCAGCGTCTTCAGTTCCGAGGGGTATAGTTATTGCACAAACTGCATTTGCGTGCCAGCAAGCTCAATGACATCGCCATTTTTCAGGTGCACGCTCTCGCCGATCAGAAAATTTCCATTGACAGTGGGGCGCTGAGCACCTTCTACATGGGCAAACACATAACCCCCAGGACGCTTGGTGATAGAGGCCACCTGAACACCAGGCTTGCCCACGGTGGTCACGACTTTGGTCAATGAGACCTCACGCCCGGCAGCGCCGCCGTTCAACACCTTGATCGAGGCTGGAGGCACGGCACCACCCAAGGCGCCAAAGCCTGAGCCAACTCCAAAGCCCTGCGTCGATGAGTAAGCCTGCGGTGGTGATCCGCTCGCCCCAGCGGCTGTATAGGCAGCGGGCTGCGATGAGGCTTTCATGATCATGGTGCGCTCAAAGTCAGTGCCCGCCTCGAACACGTACTTGATTTTGTATTTGCCGATCTCAATGGTGTCGTTATTCGCCAACATCTGGCGCTTAACAGATTTGCCGTTGATGTAAGTGCCGTTGGTACTGTTGAGATCTTCAATGAAAAGATCGGCGCCCACCATCTGCAATATCGAGTGCTCACCGCTAACAGCCAGGTTGTCAATCACGATGTCGTTGTAGGGACGTCGACCCAGGGTGGTTTTGTCCTTGGTGATCAACACCTCTTTGATGATTACACCTTCTAGTGACACGACCAGCTTGCCCATGCTTGACCTCGTTCCTCTTGATGTTTGTGCTTGCAACACTGCAAACTCGCCAGCGTGAATCAACGCTTGAAGGGCCACCATGACCGCAGCCCTGCGCTTAAGCCATCGGCATTGAAGCGTACGAGTATCACCGATATATTGTCTCTACCACCTGCCTCATTGGCTGCCGCAATGAGCGCGGCACCCAACTTTTCGAGAGATTCTGAAGTTTGCAATAAGTCTTGAATGATGGGATCGATGAGCATGTCCGACAAACCATCCGAACAAAATAAATACAGGTCTCTGGGTTGAAGCTCATGGAGCGTGGTCTCGAGCAACACAGTTTCTTCGACACCCACTGCGCGAGTCACCAAATTTTTATTGGCAGAAAACGCAGCTTGTTCAACAGTGATCAAGCCCGCGTCAATTTGCTCTTGCAGCAAAGAATGGTCGTGGGTGATTTGGTTCAACACCCCGCCACGTAAACGATAAGCACGAGAGTCACCCACATGCCCCACCAGTAAACGCCCCTCGCGAAACACCCCCACCACCAAAGTGGTTCCCATGCCCGCGCATTGCGGATTACAACTGGCTTGCTCAAAAATCGCTCTGTTGGCGTTATCCACGCAGATGTCCATGGCACGACGCACATCGCTGTCTGTAGCACCTTCAGCAGCTTCGGCCAGCCAAAGACCCAACTGAGTACATATAAACGAGGTGGCAATGCCACTGGCCACCTCGCCAGCGTTGTAGCCCCCCATGCCATCAGCCAAAACGGCCACGCCTGTTTGGGCGTCAACAACCACCGAGTCCTCATTATTGTTGCGCAAGCGGCCAGTGTCGGTAGCGCAGAAAAACTCAAAGTTCATGATGGCCGTGGGTGCGAGCAAAGTTTTCAAAGAGGCTGGGGATTCACACCTTTGGATTGTGCCCTGTATCTGCACGGAAAAAGGTCACCGTGGCTGTGAAATCCTGAGCAGCCTGTGGGGGGTTGACGACAGCAAGGGGCGCTTTTTTGGGTTGGTGATGAAGCTCAGCTCGGGCCGCAACCTCACGCAAATCGACAGCCAGTTGATGGCCATCAGCGTATCGAGTTTCAGGCTGCTTTTCGAGCGCCAAGGCTACCACGTTGGCCAAGGCTTCTGGCAGGTCACTGCGCAGCGAACGTAAGTCGGGTGCGGGCTCATTGGCAATCAAATACATCACTCGCGCAATCGACTCTGCCTGGTGAGGCAAGCGCCCAGTGAGCAGTTGAAACAGCATGACGCCCAACGAATAGATGTCTGAGCGCCCGTCCAGACGGCCTCCAGCCAACTGCTCAGGTGACATGAAACTGGGTGTCCCCAAGACCATGCCTGTGCGAGTACGCAAGGCGTCACTCACGTGGGCAATACCAAAGTCCATCACCTTGATGCTATCGCTGGCCATGTCAACCATGACGTTGGCCGGCTTGATGTCTCGGTGCACAACACCCTGGCTGTGCGCGTAGGCCAACGCGTCAGCCACGCGCGCCACGATATGCAAGACGGTGGACACTGGTAGCAAACGCCCCTGGTGCGAAAAGGCTTGCAAATCTTGGCCAGTGAGGTATTCCATGGCGATGTAGGCCAGGTCCTGGTCCTCGCCGGTATCCAAAATGGTGACGATATCGGGGTGCCGCAAACGACCCGCTGTTTGCGCCTCGCGAAAGAACCGATTTCGAGCCTCAGCCAATGCTTCGCCCTCGAACTCTTGACTCAACGCCATGGTTTTGAGAGCGACGCTTTGGCCCAAATGAGGATCGACCGCCAAATAAACCGCCCCCATCGAGCCACGACCAATTTCACGCTCAATGATGTAGCGACCCAGCGTCGAGTGATGCCCTCCGGGCGGGGCGCTCGAAGCCAATGCAGGGCCCCAAGGAGTGCCATCGTCGTCCAATGCAGCGGGCGTTAAGGGCGTGGCTGCATTGGCACGAGATGCCTTGACACGAACAGACGCACGCCCAACCAACCGACGCGCACCCATGCGACCCCAAGCCCAACCATAGTGCGCGGCGATGAGCGCAGCACTGGAGACGGTGAGCCCAACGGATACCCTGTCGGTCGCAGCCCACGAGCCCGCCCAAAGTGCGGCCGCCCCGGCAAAGGTCAATGCGACACCTAGCCGAGGGCGCACTCGCGGCAGCACCAAGGCCACGTAGACAGCGATCAAAATGATGACCAGTGCCGACAAGCCGAAAGCGACAAATCGCTCAATCTGGTAAAAGTTCACGCTTGTAGATCCCTCAAATAAGATGGTTTACCTCATGGGTAACTTTCCGAACAAGCTCTGAACGAGCTTTTACTTTGAGGATGCCACGTTAATACCCTCAAAGCAAAGTGCATTCGCCACATAAATCACTCAATCTGAAGGTTATACCCATTCAACCTGAAGATGGCGTGCTGGCAAAGGGAGTGAAGGGCTGGAATGCAAGCAACCCTGCTCAAAAAACTTCATGCATTTTTAATGCTGCCCTCCCGTTAAAATACAAAGATGTCACATCCTCAATTCACATGCAGTGTATCGGTCAGTCCGCTGCCCGAACAGTCTGATGCCGGCGCAAACCTGTTTGCGTTTTCATACACCGTCACCATCGCCAACACTGGAGACATTGCTGCGCAACTGATTGGCCGACAATGGATCATCACAGATGCCCATGGCATGACCGAAGAAGTGCGAGGATTGGCCGTGGTTGGCCATCAACCCTTGTTGCAGCCCGGCGAGCGGTTTGAATACTCTAGCTGGACACGACTCAACGCCCCCAGCGGCAGCATGCATGGCCGCTTTTTTTGCATGACTGAGCAGGCTGAAGCTTTTGAAGCATCTGTGCCAGAATTTTCGCTGGCGCTGCCCTCGGCGTTGCACTGAGTTCAAAGCGTCAGCTCTCAGGGTGATCATTATCCTGGCGTTCGCCGCGCCGACGACCTGAAAACATGGTCCACCAAACGATGACAATCAGTAACGTCAACGCACCTAATGCCTCCATGACCAACCACAGCATTCAACTTCTCCGGTTTCTGTGCCCCTTGCAGCCAAAGCGGCCATGTTGCTAAGAGCCACCCAACAACAAGGTGGCAGGTTTTTAAAACTTTGCCACATCAAAAATTCTTGTGCCAACTTGCGTGGGGCATTTTCATGGGCCCAGCCGTTCAGACTTCCCACCTCGACAAGTTCCAGAGGGCTTGTGACCCTGATTTTAGGGGGGCTGGCAGCTTGCTCGGTCCTCACGCCTGCATCCACCACTCCAGCACCCGAGCAGCTGGCTCTGGCAGCTACCGCACCTGTCCTGGCCACACTCGCATCCGCACCGACCCCAACCAACGGGCTGAGTGCCGAGCCGTGGACCACAGAGGCTGGCATAACGGCCCCTTCAATCTCAGCGTCTTTGCGGCGTCCGAAATCACGATGGGTGCCCGTAGGATGGTCTGATTTGCCCGGCTGGCACACTGATCGCACCCTGGAGTTGTGGCCAGCCCTGCTGCAAAGCTGCACCAAAGCCACTCCAGAATGGCGAGAGCTTTGCTTGGCGGCCCTGGTGCTACCACCGCAAAACGATGACGAAACGCGACTTTGGCTGCAAACGCACTTACAGCCGTACCGCATTGAAGCCTTGGATGGCAAAGTAGACGGCTTGGTCACAGGCTATTTTGAGCCTATGCTGGCAGCGCGCCGAAAACCCGATGCAAGCTTTAACGTACCGCTTTACACCCTGCCCCTCGACCTCTCGCAACGCAAGCCTTACTGGAGTCGCAAACAAATGAGCACCTTGCCGGCCGCCCGC
>JANMEO010000035.1:0-7380 GCA_031376995.1 Burkholderiales bacterium | reverse complement strand
CCGACAATAAATCCACAAGCCAGCGCGACGAGACCAAGAACGTTTTCCATGTTTTGCTCCTAAGGGTGAATAAAAAAAGAAATAGAGAAATAGAGAAATAGAGAAATAACTATCCAATGATGCGCAGCAAGAACTTAATGTGCATCGTGAGCCTGCCCCACGTAAATGAGGGTCAGCATCATGAAGATGAATGCCTGCAGGGTGATGATCAAAATGTGAAACAGCGTCCAGACTGTCCCGGCGATGACGTGCCCCAAAGCCAACAAAAATCCCACCTCAAGCGGGCTTTGCCAGGCCCACACGCCCCCCATGAGTGCGATGAGCATGAACACCAACTCACCCGCAAACATGTTTCCAAAGAGCCGCATGCCATGCGAGATGGTTTTTGCAGCAAACTCGATCAGCTGCATGAGCAAGTTGACGGGGTACAACAAAGGGTGGTCACCAAAGGGAGCAGAAATGAGCTCGTGTGTCCAGCCGGCCAAGCCCTTGATTTTGATGCTGTAGAACAGGCAAATTAGCAAAACGCTGGTTGACAAGCCCAAGGTTGTGGACAAGTCAGCGGTGGGCACAACACGCATGTAGTCAGGCGCCCCCAAAGTTGGGCTGATGCCGTGCCAAATGGCCGGGATGAGATCGACGGGCAGCATGTCCATGGCGTTCATCAGAAAAATCCAGACAAACACCACCAACGCCACGGGCCCAACCACTTTGCGACTGTCGGCATTGTGAATGAGGCTTTTGGCTTGGTTGTCAACGAGCTCGTAGAGCATTTCAACGAAAGCCTGAAATCGCCCTGGCACACCCGCAGTGGCGCGGCGCGCAGCCCACCACATCCAAAGGCAGCCCACGACGCCCAAAACCACTGAGTAAAACACCGAGTCTGCATTGAACAGACTGAAGTCGACGATCGACTTTTGTTTATCGGCCTCGAACGAAAAATTCAACTGCAGGTGTTGCAGGTGATGCTGGATGTACTCTCCTGCGCTTGGAGCATTTGCGGCATTGGCTTCAGCGGACATGTTGTTGCGTCTTTTCGGGCTTCTGGGTTGAGGGCCGGCGCCACAGCAGCACCAGCCAGTTCACTTTCAAACTCACGATCATGGTGAGCAACAGCACCAGCCCATTGAGGTCTGGAACCACCTTGAAGGCGGCAACCAAAAAGGCCAACGCCAACATCACCTTGGCACCCTCCCACACCATGAAGCTCAGCAAAGCTTCACTAGGGGTTGTGCTGCTTTTTCTGGTCATGCCACAGGTCATCACCAGCCCTGGCACCACTACCGTGGCAACACCGTAAAGTGCCGACCACCCCGCGCTGCTTTGCCACAGCCCCAAGCCGCCGCTGAGAACCAGACCCAGCAAGGCCTGAATGACCAGAACCAGCCAGGGTGACGTTGAACGATACTGAGCCCTTAGGGCTTGAGCTTCTTGCCAGGTCAAGGGCTTGAAAGCATCTTGATCTTGATCTTGGTCTCGATTGTTCAACGCTGGTTGAGGTATTGCGACACAGGCACCTGAAATGACTCGGCCTTGATCGAAAGTGTCTGTCATGGCTGAACGTGTAATCAAGTGTTGCTAAGTACAAAGCCCCGGAATTATATGTGTAAACCCGTACGTCATGTCCGATGACCCCGCATCAAAGTTGAAGATGATGGCTTGATGAGTTGTTTAGGCCCATCCAAACTGAAGATCTCATGATGTAGATTGCGGTGAGCCGCTCAATGCGTACACTTGAGCGCTTTCCGATGGGTGCCCACCTGCGGGCTTTGATATCTACATCTTCTGTTTGGATGGGACTATAGGCCTTGGGTGGGGTTCGATTGCACTTGCAAACTCCAAACCGAATGAACTTGATGCCTTCTTGTTTGACCTGGCGGCGCTGGGGCGCTGTGGTGGTGTGTGGTTTTGGCATTTGTGGCCAGGGTAGTTGGGCACAACCGTTAACCCCAGACCCGATGAATCTGAATACCCCGTCATCAGGGGGTTATTTTTCAAGCCCGCCCGCCTTGGCTTCACCAGGCAATTCGTTGCTGGTGACGCCAGCGCCTTTGCCGCCTAACACAGCCCCCAGCATGCTACCGACGCAGCCAGGCACGACAAGCACTGCAGCGGGTACCCCCAGGCCAAATGCTGAGAGCACCCCGGGCTCGGCCCTCAACCCACTTGCCACTTTGCAAGCGCCCATTCAAAGCGAATTTCAAAAATTTGTGGAGGCCGCCACCGGCCGCATGCTGCCTTTGTTTGGCCGCAGTTTTTTTGCCTCAGGCCACAACGCCGTGGTCGATAACGTGCCTGTGTCGTCAGATTATGTGGTGGGGCCGGGCGATGAGTTGTTGATTCGCGCCTGGGGGGCGATTGATGTCGACTACCGCACCAGCGTCAATCGCAGTGGCCAGATCACTTTACCCAAGGTGGGCACATTCACGGTCAGTGGCATCAAGGCTGCTGATTTAGAGTCTCACTTACGCGCCCAGATTGGGCGCATGTTCACCAACTTTAACCTCAGTGTGACGCTGGGTCAGCTGCGCGGCTTGAGCGTGTTTGTGGTCGGGCCAGCCTTCAAGCCAGGGGTTTACCGGCTGCCCAGTCAGTCGACTTTGCTGTCGGCGGTTGTGGCCGCTGGTGGGCCAAGCCACACCGGCTCAATGCGCAATGTGACGCTGCGCCGTGCAGACAAGGTGCTGTCCGAGCTCGACATGTACAACTTTTTGGTGCTGGGTGACAAATCCAAAGACGTGCAACTGGCCCATGGCGATGTGGTAGTTTTTCAAGCGGCAGGCCCACAGGTGGCGTTGACCGGCGCGGTCGACACGATGGCCATTTATGAGTTAGCCCAGCCCCAGGAACGCATGAAAGATGTGCTGCGCTACGCGGGAAACTTGCCTATCTTGGCCAACCCTTTCAATGCCAGGCTTGAGCGTATTGACCCCGCCCGGCCGCGAAGTGCTCGACTGATTGAGTCAATTCGGCTCGATGACGAAGGCTTGAAGCACGCGCTGCGCGATGGCGATGTGCTGACGGTGCAGCCCATTTCGCCCGCGTTTTCGAATGCGGTCACGCTCAAGGGTTATGTGGCTGAGGCAATGCGTCACCCTTACACAACCGGCATGCGTGTGCTAGACCTGATCCCGGACACTCAGGCTTTGATCTCATTTGATTTTTATCGACGGCGAAATTCTTTGGTTCAAGTGGTACGCAATGATTCAGTGCGCCGCCTCAACCTGCCCGTGCCACTGCTCGAAGAGGTGAACTGGGACTACGCCACAATCGAACGTATTGACCCCGCTGACCTGAGCCCTCTGCTGATTTCCTTTCATCTGGGCAAGGCATTACTGCAAAAGGATGCGAGTCAAAATTTGGCCCTGCAACCTGGCGATGTGGTGTCGATTTACAGCCGCAAAGACATCCGCGGCCCTACGGCCAACCAAACTCGACGCGTCTCGCTCGAGGGGGAGGTGATGTCCCCTGGTGTGTATCAATTGAAGCCTGGCGAAACCTTGCGATCGCTGGTAGAGCGGGCCGGAGGATTCACGCCGCAGGCTTATGTCTATGGGCTAGATTTTTCGCGTGAAGAGACCAAATTGCGACAGCAAGAAAATCTGAAGGCAGCCTTGGCCCGATTGGAGGCGTTGGCCGGTGCTCAAAGCGCTCGCGAAGCCGTGCGCACTGATGCGCAGTCAGCCTCCGCCACGCAAAGCTCAATCTCAGCAAGTGAGGCTTCAAGGCGCACGCAATTGGCACGACTGACGCAGCTTGAGCCCAATGGCCGTATTGCTTTAGAGCTATCGCCCACGGCCAGCACCCTTGAGCACATTCCCGAGCTGCCGCTGGACAACGGTGACCGTATCTCTGTGCCCTCTCGGCCTGGATTTGTGTCTGTGGCAGGGGCGGTGGTCAACAACAACGCCTATCTCTGGAAGCCCAACCGTACGGTGGGTGAGTATGTTCAGCTTGCAGGCATTGAAGAAACGTCTGACATCGACAACATGTTTGTTTTGCGTGCCGATGGCACGGTCAACCATGGCGCCGACCACAGCGGCTTGTTCAAGCGCAGCTTGAAGCAACAAACACTGTACCCAGGCGACACGGTGGTCGTGCCCAACCAGCTGGACTATGAAAGCTGGGGCCGGGCTTTAGTACGCAACCTCAAAGACTGGTCACAGATTTTCTATCAGTTTGGGTTGGGCGCTGCAGCCATCACGACCCTGAAAAATAATTGAGCCATGACCACGATCACTCACTGCGCACCTGCTGAAGACCATGACCTTGACGCCCAAGGCCCCACCGCCCTTGAATTGCTGTCGTGGCTGGGTGAGGGCAAACGGCTGATCGCCGCGCTCACGATGGGCGCAACGCTTGCAGCGGTGGGTGTTGCGCTTTCGTCAGCCCCCACCTTCACGGCACGCACGACCCTGTTACCACCTGGGGCTCAGCAGCCCAGTGGCTCAGCAGCTGCGCTGGCCGCTTTAGGCCAGCTGGGCGGGGGCTTCGCTCAAAAAACACCCGATGAGCTTTATGTGGCGCTACTCAAGTCTGACAGCGTCATTAACGAGCTCGATCAGGCCCTTAAGTTGCGTGAGCACTACAAGGCAAAGTCGACGCTGCAGTTGCGGCAAACGATGTTGGCGGTAGTTCGTGTGACGTCAGACAAAAAAAGCGGTGTCATTACACTTGAGGTTGAGGACAAAGACCCTGCCTTTGCCGCGAAATTGGCCAATGAGCATGTCAGAGCCTTGACCCAATTGCTAGGGCGCTTGGCCTTGGGCGAGGCCAAGCAGCGACGTGTGTTCTTTGAAGAGCAACTCAGGGAAACCAAAGAAAGCTTGATTAAAGCAGAGCAGAATTTTCGCCAATTACAAGAGTCTTCAGGGCTGATCGTGCTCGATAAACAGGCTGAGGCCATGATCGCCAGCGCAGCAGGCTTGCGCGCCCAGATTGCCGCACGTGAAGTCCAAATGAAAGTACTACGTACAGGGGCAACAGCGCAAAATCCTGAGGTTATGCGCTTGGCGTCTGAGTTGAACGCCTTGCGTGGTGAGCTAACACGCATCGAACTCAACTCAGGGGCCATCACAGCACCAGGAACCCGGCCCTCACTGACCGAGATGCCCGTGGACAAAATCCCAGAAGCCGCTTTAGACTTTGTACGCGCCAAGCGTGAACTTAAACTTCAAGAAGCCCTGCTCGAAGGCATGGTTCGTCAATACGAATTGGCCAAAATGGAAGAGGCTAAAGAGGGGCCCCTTTTGCAGCAAATTGACCCCGCCTCGCCCCCCGACACCAAATCTAAACCCTCAAGACTGCTGATTGTGGTGGCAGGAGGGCTTTGGGGTCTGATCGGCAGCAGTGTTTGGGTGCTCGGCTGCGCCTTAATCCGTCAACAAAAAGCACAGGGTCCCGAGGCTTGGGTGGCACTCAAAGAGGCCTGGCGCTGGAAAAAGTAGCTTGGATTTGAGCCAGGGGGCGGCGCGAACAGCACGCATCATTTTGGGTGCGCAGGCGGCAACGCAAGGCGCTGCCGCCTGCGCACCCTACCTGCCAAGCAGAGCACGCCCCAGAGCTTCAGCCACCTCAATCCCGTCGACGCCTGCCGACATGATCCCGCCGGCGTAGCCAGCCCCCTCGCCCGCGGGGTACAAGCCCTGAACATTGAGACTTTGAAAATCTTTGCCACGGGTGATGCGCAATGGCGATGAGGTGCGCGTCTCAACGCCTGTGAGCACCGCATCAGGCAACGCAAAACCTGCAATTTGGCGCTCAAACGCTGGCAAGGCTTCGCGAATAGCCGCCAGCGCTTGGAGCGGCAAGCTTGGGCGCTCAGGGTCTGCCAGATCGGTGGGCAACACACCAGGCTTGTATGAGGGCACGACGGCACCCCAGCTACTGGAGGGGCGACGTTGCAAAAAGTCCCCCACACGTTGCCCTGGTGCCGAGTAGGTGGCGCCCCCAAGGTCAAACGCCCTAGACTCCCAGATGCGTTGAAACGTCATGCCATCGAGCGGGCTCACAGGACCCTGGTGGAGGCCGTCTTGCCTATAGTCTTGCGGCGCAATACCCACCACAATGCCTGCATTGGCATTGCGCTCGGCGCGCGAGTACTGGCTCATGCCATTGGTGACCACCCGCCCCACTTCACTGGTGGCCGCCACCACAGTGCCTCCCGGGCACATGCAAAAGCTATACACCGCACACCCATTGCTCGCATGGTGAATCAGCTTGTAGTCGGCCGCACCCAGCAACGGGTGGCCTGCATGCGGCCCAAAGCGCGCACGGTCAACCAAGCTTTGCGGATGCTCTATCCGAAAGCCCACCGAAAATGGTTTGGCCTCCATGAATACACCGCGCTCATGCAACATGGTGAAGGTGTCGCGTGCGCTATGACCCACAGCCAAAACCACAGACTCCGCGCGCAATTGCTCGCCGCTGGCCAGGGTGAGGCCACGCAGCCGCCCCCCCTCGATCAGTAGGTCTGTCACGCGCTGTTCAAACCGCACCTCACCCCCTAAGCGAATGATGTCAGCCCGCATTTTCTCGACCATGCCCACCAGCCGAAACGTACCCACATGGGGCTTGCTGACAAACAAAATTTCGTCAGGGGCGCCAGCCTTTACAAACTCGTGCAGCACCTTGCGAGTCAAGTGGCGAGGGTCACTGATTTGGCTCCAGAGCTTGCCATCACTGAAGGTGCCCGCGCCCCCCTCGCCAAACTGCACATTAGACTCAGGATGCAGCGTGCTCTTCCGCCACAAATCCCAAGTGTCTTTGGTGCGCTGGCGCACCTCTTTGCCACGTTCTAAAACCAAAGGGCAAAGACCCATTTGCGCCAAAATCAATGCCGCAAAAATGCCGCATGGCCCAAAACCAATCACCACAGGCCTGGGTCTTTTTGACGTATCAAACCAACCCACCGGGGCCACGGCCACAGGCTGGTAGCGCATATCAGGGGTGGGCTTGATGTGCGGGTCTTGGCGCAGGCGGTCTCTGACTGCAAGCTCGTCACTCACCTCCACATCGAGCGTATAAATTAAGCCAATGGCTGACTTTTTGCGCGCGTCGTAACTGCGCTTGAAGATGGTGAACTTGTGCAACGCAGCCGCTGGCACCGCCAAGCGTGCAGCAACAGCCTGGTGCAACGCCTCATCAGAGTGGTTCAGGGGCAGCCGTAGATCAGTGAGTCGCAACATGACGCAAAACTTGACTACGAATCATCCTTGAACCTAGAAATGGCAGTTGAACGCGCCCGAGTGGGCTGCGATGTGGGTGTTTGGCAAGGCGCGACGACGCGGTGGGCTCATGCCCACAAGGAGGAGCAACGCCGCCAGACGCCCACATGGCACCCCCGCGCTGGTGGCCAGGACCGGGTCGAGCACAAAGGGC
>JANMEO010000256.1:0-2843 GCA_031376995.1 Burkholderiales bacterium | reverse complement strand
GGCAGCACGCGCTGCCACGGCAGTTAAATCAGTTCATGCAGATTTGCCGGAGGGACACGCTTCAGGCGGACGCGAGCTTGCGTCTCTACCTTGTCGGTGGCAAAACCGGCCTTATCACAGGCGAAAGAGAAAGCCATGGTGAAGCAAGCCGCATGGGCTGCGGCCAGGATTTCCTCCGGGTTCGTGCCACGGCGGTCGTCTTCGAAACGGCTGGCAAGGGCATAAGGATAGCGTTTGAGGGCACCGGTCTCGGTGCTGATTTGACCCTTACCCTTCTTGCCTGGGCCTTCCCAATGGACGCTGGCGGACTTCTCGGTCATTGTGGAGCCTTTCAGGAGATTTCTGCGAAGTGGGACGGAACCATCAAAGACAAGCGCAAGATCTTGGCCAAATGCCCTTGCCTGCGGCAAGTATGGCCATCGGAAAAAAGCATTTCTGCGCGACCCGACGTCCTACAGCATTTTTAGGTTGGATGACTAAAACCTTTGATACTTCAGGTTCGGGTTCATGATGGCTGCCAACGACCACCAGGTCTGTTCTTTAACGAACACTGGATGAACTTGTGCACGTAAAGGTTTCCCTGGCCCGCGCCTGATGGTGGGTTATTGTGCGCGCGGTCACTTCAACTGCTTGTTCGGTGGGCTTATACCCCTCGGAACTGAAGATGCCGGATCGCTGAGCCGTTTTAAAAACAGATCTGCGGCGTTGTCAATGCTCGCGATATCCAATGGTATCGCTGTGCTTTACACCTTGCATCTCCATTCTCAAAACGCCCCATTGACCCAGCATCTTCAGTTCCGATGGGTATAGATGTGGAGGTGGCTTTGCCTCCATTCTCCTGAGCGGGAGCCTGGTTCGTTGGCTTTAACTTGGACGCAGGGCTCTCACAAATTTTTTGGCGACGCTCACCAAAAGCAAAACCAAGGCACCTGCTGCAATGCCCACGACCCCGCACAGCAGCGGTTCAAGAAAAAGGCCTGACCACGCCCAGGCGGGGTCTAGCGACACCGTGGCACGCTCGATCAGCGATTCAGTCCATTCACGCAGCCACGAGAAGCCATGAATAAAAATACCGCCACCCACCAAAAACATCGCGACGGTGCCAGCCAATGACAATATTTTCATCAGGTAAGGTGACCCCACCAGCAACACCCAGCCCAGGAGCCGGATCAATGTCCTGCGTTGTCGATGAAGATAAAGCCCCAAGTCATCGAGTTTGACAATGCCAGCCACCAAGCCGTAAACGCCGAGGGTCATGGCTGCTGCGATCGAGCAAACCACAGCAATGCGGGTTGCCAAGGGATAAGCTGCAACAGTGCCTAAGGTAATGACCACGATCTCGGCAGACAAAACAAAATCGGTACGAATCGCCCCTTTGATCTTTTGTTTTTCAAACGCCACCATGCTGACTAGGGGGTCACTCAAAACCGCCACCAACTTGCCGTGGTGGGCTTGATCTTCATGGGGGGGGTGCAAAAAACGATGGGCCAATTTCTCGAAGCCCTCAAAACATAGATAAGCCCCACCTAAAATCAAGAGCACCGTCACCATCCAAGGTGTCACGGCCCCAATCAGCAAAGCGGCCGGAACCAAAATCACCTTGTTCAGTAGTGAGCCTTTGGCCACAGCCCACACAACAGGTAACTCACGATTGGCCAATACTCCGCTGACTTGATGGGCGTTGAGCGCCAGGTCATCCCCCAACACACCGGCTGTTTTTTTGGCCGCAACTTTACTCAGTATCGCCACATCATCGAGCAAACTGGCAATGTCATCAATCAGACTAAGCAGGTTGGCGGCAGCCATGTCAACCCTCCAATAGTGGGTAAAAAATCTGGTGTGGCAGTTTGCAATTGAAATTTGGATATGACATTTTGGGTTTAAACGCCTCGACTCTACTGAAAGGCGAGAGTGAAATTTTTATGCCCATTTAACCTGAAGAGGTTGTGTCGTCAAAGGGGGTGAGGGGTTAGGGGGCGATCTGCGCCGTTGCAAATCTTCTCGATACCAAATGGTATGGCTGTGCTTTGCGCCCCGCAGCCTCAAAGCCCAAACGACCCATCGACCCATCGACCCATCGACCCATCGACCCAGCATCTTCAGTTCCGAGGGGTATAGGTGGTTTGGGTCGTATCTTTGAATGGTCGGCCCTTGGCGCTTGGTTGAATCGATTCAGAAGTCGGGAGTGCAGGTTGAAACTCAGTCTCTTGATCATCGATGTAGTAGCGGATCTGTTTGAGCAATTCAGGAGCACATTCTGCAGACTTTAGGATGATGTCACCTTGTTCAGGGCTCATGACCACAATGGCTGAGCAGGGGCCAACGCTGTTGAGTTTTTGAGTCTTTTCTCGAACATGAAGTCCGGTCCAAGCGATCCAGCCAATACCGGAAATCCAGATGCCGCGAGACCTGACCCCAGCGCGCACATCTTTTCGTCGAACGTGGGGATGCAGCGCCAAATAGATCATCCGGGGAATCCACCAAGCAAATACGGAAATGGCCAAACCACCCAAAAGGGCTACGCACGCCCCCAGAGCTGTTGCCATGGATAGCATCAAAAGAGTCAGGCCATTTTCTTGTTGCAGCAGGGGCAGCATCGCACTGCAAAACAAAATTAAGGGGATAACGCACACGCCGGTGGCCAAGAAACACCCCAGTCGCTCGTTCCAAATCAAACCCATGGTACGACGCTCGACAATGAAGCGCGTGCTGGAGTCAGCTTCTTGAAGCAAGCGTGTTCTGCCGCTGTCTTGGGCGCTCAAAAGGGGCGAAGACTGGCCCGCTTGGGGGGGGGGTGAGGTAGGGGGGAATGGTGAGTGTGAAGCCATGAGCGAGACATCGGT
>JANMEO010000243.1:0-1868 GCA_031376995.1 Burkholderiales bacterium | reverse complement strand
GTCATCGACTTGTTTAGCAGGTTTGTGGTGGGCTGGAGCATGCAAGACCACATGCAATCCAGCCTGGTCACAGACGCGCTGCGCATGGCGTGGTTTAGAAGGAAGCCACAGTTACTCGGATTTGGTCTTTTATACCCCTTGGAACTGAAGATGCCGTGTTTCAGCCACCCACACGCCAAAATGCGCCAATCCCGTCGATGTCATGAATGGGTGCGGTAATACTCTTGTCTTTTCGATAGTCTGCGATGGCCCTGCGGCAGCCCTCGACCGCGCCCAAGTCATCCACAATGATGAAGCCGCCTTGACTGACTTTGTGTCCCAAGGCCTGCAGGGCGTCCATGGTCGAGGCATACATGTCGCCATCCAAACGCAAAATTGCAATTCGATCAATCGGCGCCCCAGGCAGGGTATCTTTGAACCAGCCCTTCAAAAACTGTACCTGATCGTCCAACAAGTCATACTTGCGAAAATTTTCTTGCACCTCTTCCAAAGAAACGGCGAGGGCCTCATACGTGTGGTGCAGGTCGCCAAGATCATGGGCAGGGTAGCGCTGTGCATCGGGTTTGGGCAGGCCCTCGAATGAGTCGGCCACCCAGACTTTGCGGTCTGTGACGCCAAACACCTTGAGCACGGCGCGCATATAGATGCACGCGCCGCCTCGCCAAACACCGGTCTCAACAAAATCACCAGCGATGTTGTCACCCACCACATCGCTCATCAACTCCCGAATATTGCGCAAACGCTGATAACCAATCATCGTGTGTGCCTTAGAAGGCCAGTCCCCCCCCTTGGCACGCAGCGCTGAGTTGAAAACCCCGCCTGACCAATTGTCAATCGGAGGATCTTCATAAATTACCCCCAACAAGACCCGCTCTAACAAGGTGAGGTACAGCTCGGCAAGACGTGCGATGTGATGATTGCTCATAGGGAGGCTCCAAGGTGTGGACGCGACGGGGATCATCCCCCGCCACTGCCAAGGCCAATACGCGCCAGGGTGACCCACCCCGAACACCGTTGATCCATCCTAGACAAAGCCTACCCAGGATGGTCGAGCCAGATAGATCGGTTTTGTGGCTCAGTTTGAGCCGATCAAACGGCACCTCGTCATGCCGTGTACAAGCCGCCCCAGCTCAGCCCCCACCCTCCCAGCGCCCCTCAGTTCGGTTTAGATACAAACACGCGAAAGCGAAAATTCGTTCAGTACTTCGCTTGCAGCGACCATGCCAAAGGTGGACGTGAGCATCACACTTGAACCATAGCCGTGGCAGTTGAGACCGCCCTGCGGCTGGGTCTCGCAATCTGCCGATGAGGGTTGAGACGGCTCACGCGAGAAGACACAACGCAGCCCGATCACAGACGTACCTCGGGCAGCACCATGTTTCTGACGCAAGCGCTGACGCACAGCTGCCAGCAAGGGGTCGTGGGTGACAGCCGCCAGATCAGCCACTTCGACCGCTTGCGGGCGGCGCTTACCGCCCGCAGCACCCACACAAATTAATAGCTTTGCTTGTGTCAAGCTCCACGCAGCCATGCTCGCCTTAGCGCGCACTTGATCACATGCATCGATGACCGCATCCACGGGCTCTGGCAGCACGCTGGGCCAGCAGTCTTCATCCACAAAGGCATCCACGGCATGCACCAAACACCCAGGATGAATCGAGGAGATACGCTCTTGCATCGCCGCTGCTTTAGCTTGACCGAGTGTGGTGGTGAGCGCTTGGACTTGGCGGTTGATGTTGGACTCGGCCACATGGTCAAGGTCGATCAGCGTCAACGAAGCCACTCCGCTGCGTGCCAGTGCCTCGGCTGCCCACGACCCCACCCCCCCCAGGCCAACAATAGCCACACGCAAACCACGAATGCGCTCA
>JANMEO010000204.1:0-8083 GCA_031376995.1 Burkholderiales bacterium | reverse complement strand
TTCGTCACCGCAACTGCCGTGGCAGCACGCGCTGCCACGGCAGTTAAATCAGTTCATGCAGATTTGCCGGAGGGACACGTTACGTTCGCCAACTGGCAGTTGGCCACTTGACAGCGCTTGATGCAGGGCCTGCACTGCGCGTACTCCGCGATCTGGCTCATCTTTGGTTTCACCGAAATAATCAGCTAACGTAAATTCGCTGTCAAATTGCGATGGAGCGTCTGCCCAAAACACCGTTGAGGTATCGCCTACTTGCACGCGGTTGCGTGAGTCCTTTGACAGTAGGTGGTTGAGTGCGGTGGTGTACGCAAAGGCGGCGCGCTCGCCAACGGGAGCGTTCTCGCCTTGCCGTTCTGACTTGCCATACGACTCAAATGAACGTGCGTTAAAGGAGACAATGTTGGCGCCCGACGACTGAGCGCCCCACACACCTTTGATCGCCGTATGGAGCCGCTGAATGGGCGCTGTGAGACCCTCAACCAGACACAAGCCAAAAGGCGCTGCCGCATCAGCTACCGGCATTGTAGAAGCGGCGACTGCGCTTCGCTGACATACCAAATCAAGATCGCCGGTCAACTGAAAACTCATGACTGGGTTGTTCTCTTGAATCTCGGGCCAAGCTGGGTGGTCATGCAGTACTGACCAATCAGCCAAGTCAAGCGCCGCGCTCACAGCACGTAAGCCTATGTCTGCTTGTGCGTGTTCGGGAAGCTCAGCAATTCGAGCGCGGAATGCTGAATGCGGCGTGATCTCTGCTTTTCCCTTACGCCCTGTTTCAAGCCCGATCACATAAGCCGCGCTGTCCCAAAGTAAATTGGCCGCCACGCTAGAAGTTTTCTTGACCCCTTGCGGTACGAGGAAAGATTGCGCCTGCAGTTTCTTGCCTTCTAGGCGTCGCGTATCGCGCAACTGCACTACCCGGCCATCAATAGCGAGTTCGATAATGAAGGGAATTTCCTTGTCCTCAAGGCCAATGCTGGGCAAGCGCTGCGCAGGGTCGACGTCGCGCGACTTGCGGTCGTAGTAGCGCACCAGCTCTTGCAGAATCATCGCGTAGCTCCTTGTGAACTCACTTCAATCACGCCGCCATTCATCTGCGCGCGAAAGAACATGGGCTGTGGATCAGACGGGTTTTTGAAGTCGAGGTCATGGAGCATCCAGCCCAAGTCGCGCGTGTCGTTGATGGGCACAGGTTCAGACGCGAATTCGGTCACTAATCTCACTCTGGCATCGAACTCGCGGCAGCCCAGGTAAGGCTGGTTAACACACTGTCCGTTGGCCGCTCGGCGCTCAAACATGGAATGGTGCTTCTGCGGTGGCATGGGATCCACCTCAGCCAACACCTCCAGATCGGCATGCACGCGATAGGCCACGTCGCGTAGCAACAGGCTAGCGCGCTGGGCCCGTTCGCTAGGGTCATCGGCGTAAATAGCAAGGTCAACATCGGCACCGTTCATCGCCTTCGTGACGCTGCTGGTGGAAACCTTTCTGCACACTTCGTTGCGCCGCAAGTTCATGAAGCGCACGGGTTTCAAAACCTCAATGCGCCGCACGTGCCAGCGAATAGCTGGCTTCCACAATATGGATTCGAACACCGCGCGCGCCGCAGAAGGTGTGATCACATCGTAAGACACACGCTCTACTTTCATTTCGGGCCGCGTAAAGCACGCTAGTTCGCCGGAAACTTCAAGGCAGTAGGTTTTCATGAAAATTCTCCTTTCCTAGGTTCCATCACTGAACCAGGCTGGCGGGATTCAACATGTCGCCGTCGGGCAATAGTCCCAAGCGCGCGTCATAACGTAGCTCGCCAATCAATAAATACACGCCCGGCACGAGCCCTTCCACGTCACCAACTGCTTGCCATGCGGTAATCGCTTTGAGCCTTACGGTCACGGTATAGCGCTGCAAGCTGCGCATCAGCCAGCGATCAGTATCGCCACTTCGAAGCTTGTTAATGAGTGGCTCAATCGACGCTTTACTTGTGCCTACATAAGGCACTATGACTGTGGCCTGATCTGCGTCATCAATCAATTTGAATTTCGCTGCTGCGTCGCGAAATTGAAATTCAAACCGCGAATTCTTCTTCAGATCTTTGACGATGTTATGTTTGTCGCGGCTGTCAAAGCCTGCATAAAAGTGCGGAAAGTAAGCTTCAAACGCTGATGGAGACAGCGGATCTACCCCACTTTGAATAACTGTTCGCGTCGCTTGAATAGCGGTTCGAATGTGGTGGAGCATTTTTGGTACTTCGCGCACAAAGACAACCACTTGACCATATGCACCAGTAGTAAGCAAGCCTTCTCGATTACAACGCCCCGCCGCCTGCGCCACTGAATCGAGCCCAGCCAGCGCCCGAAAGACCACGGGGAAGTCAATATCCACACCAGCCTCGACGAGTTGCGTGCTGACCACGCGCAGCGCACGCAAATCGGTACCATCACGACGCTGCTGCAAGCGTTTGCGAATTTCTAATATAACGTCGGCCCGGTGTTGCCCGCACTGCGCCGCTGACAGGTGCAGGGTCGCGTCGCCCGTCGCGGCATCAAGTGCTTTCAAAATTTCAGCGGCGTCGCGACGGGTGTTAACGATGGTCAACACGCAGGCATGTTGCGCCAGGCGACCAACCAACGCTTCGGTACTTAATGGCGTGTGTAAATCAGCTGGCCATTCGAGGCTAACTCGCTTCAAGGCGGCAAACAACGCGGCCTCGTCATCGACGATAGGTATGGCGGGCGGCAGGCCACGAAGGTTTTGTCGCGGATCAAAGCGCTGGCTGTTTCCCAACGTGGGCTGGGTCGCTGTGCAAAGCAACAAGGTGACGCCGAAATAGGTGACCAGCACATTCAGCGCATCCAAGATGGGCTGTAAAAACTCGGGTGGCAATAGCTGGGCTTCGTCTAACACGACGACGCTATTGGCAATGTTGTGCAGCTTGCGACAACGCGAGGTTCGCGCCGCAAACAAAGATTCAAAGAGTTGAACGTTGGTGGTGACGATCACCGGCGCGTCCCAATTCTCGCAAGACAAGCGGCTGCGCGAAGTTTCGCTACGGTCGTCGGTATCAGCTTGACTGTGGTGTTCAACCACCTGCTCGACACCAAAAATTTGGCCAAACACATCAGCTGTTTGCTCAATGATGCTGGTGTATGGGATGGCATAGATAACCCGACGTTTGCCGTGTGCTTGCGCGTGCTTCAAGGCAAACGCGAGTGATGAAAGCGTTTTACCGCCGCCTGTAGGCACGGTGAGTGTGAACACGCCCGGCTCGAGTTGAGCTTTGGCAAGGCACTGGCGCAATACATTTGTACGCGCTTGCATGACAGGTTCATTTGAACGACCAGCCTGCTCGGTTTTGAGTGCCAAATCGGCAAGGTGAGCCGTGAGCTGATCGACGAAAGCCGCCAAGGGCTCGAACCCTCTTCGCGATTCTGCTTTTCTTCCGTTTAGAAAGCGCTCTGTATCCAGAAAATCAGCATCAACCAACGCCGAAAAAAGCATGCGTATCCAAAGCGATGTGGTTAATGGCTGATCACTTTTTGGCCCAGGTATTTCTGCCAGCGCAGCTTGGCAACTGAAGGTGTCCGGCAACATCAAGAGGTCGGGTGCGTGTTCGCTACATGCCGCGAGTGCTTCGCGATATTCCCTTTCACTATTGATCGCTCCAGTGCCATGCAAGCGCGTGTCTAAGCCAGCCACCCAGTCACCCAAACCGGCATGGTGACCGGCGATAACATACGCTAAGACCCGTGCCAGCGCTGCAGAACCGTGAACCCCAAGTTGTGAAGAAAATTTGGATTCAAATGCTCGCAATGCATGCAAAGCCCCAGCAGCTGAATGTGTTTTATCAATGCCGTTGGGCAACTTACCCTCGATGTGCGCATCATGCCCGTTGACTTGTCGGATGTATTGCTGAAAGCCGGGCCGATATTTGCCCAAGTCGTGCCACAACCCCGCAAGATAGGCCCATTGCTCAGACTTGATATGCACCGCTGACTCTTGGGCAGCCACTGCTACCTCCACAAGGTGATCACGCAACCAATGCGGTTCGTGGTTTTCGCCAATATGAGCCAAGTACTCGGGCGGTGCTAATTGGTCACTTTGAGAAGGCATTTTTAGTCGCGTGAACCGCCCCGGTGTTTGTCGTAATAATCAAATTAGTGTGATTACCTGAGCTTCGCAGACGGTTTATTTGTTTGTATTTTCATGTGATTGACATCGACATGAGAAAAAATGCGTTTGAGATCCACGCGTCATCGAATAGGACAAAACCGTCTGACCCATTGCTTATGAATTATCTAATCTTCGCGGCCCTCCGAGGCTGCTGATCTTGCCGCTGCATGCGCTCCTGTTGTTTTAACTCGATAATTCGTGCTTCGTGGTTCTCAATCAAGGCGCCCACGATTGACCGCACCTGACGGTCAATGCCTTCCTTGCCCAGCTCGCTCTTGGTAGCAAGGTCGTTGAAATCAGTAAAGCCCTTTGGATTCGACAATTGCTCCCCTGGGGAAAAGATCGGCAGCAAGAGCTTGCCACCCACTGCCTTGGCAGCCTCTTCGGCTTTGCTGCGGCCGGGGTTGATGCCTTGGGTGGCTTCGAGGTGCTTGTCGTCGTCGCCAGCGATGATGATGGGCTTGTCTGGAAACTTGGCTTGCAGAGCCTTGGCGACCTGCACCAGGTTCCCTGCGTCAAACGCCGCCACAGTCGCAAAGCCCAGCGACTGCGATAAACTGCCAGCGGTGGCATAGCCTTCGCTGATGACCAGGGCCGGAGCCTTGTCTAGCGCATCCAGGCCGCACACGGCGTGAAAGCAGCCGTCCTTGCGGCTGTCCTTGGTAAAGCGCTTGGTGCCGTCTTCTTGGATGTATTGCATCGTCCACTGCTTGCCGTTGGCATCGGTGGCGGGGATATAGGTCTTCTGGCCTTCCTTGTCCGTGAATACTCCAGGTCGGGCCTCGATGCCCTTGGCCTGCATGTAGGGTGTCGGCTTCGAGACCGGCACCAAGTCGGCCATTTGGCGGCCGACACGCTGCGCGGTCTGCTCGTGCAGTCGGGCTTGCTCAGCATAGCGTGCCTGCAACTTCGCCGCAGCTTCAGCCTGCATTTGTGCCTTCTGCTCCGGTCCAAAGACATAGCCCTTGGACTTCCATTTCATCTCAAGGCCGATCTTGTTGTTCTTGATGTAGCCCGCAGGGTGGCCGTCCAGGTGGCCGACATAGAACCCGGCCTGCTCGCCATTTTTGTCGCCAGCGACAGCAATGCGGTGCTTGGCCCCATCCATAATCGGGTGCTTGCCCTCGACCAAGCAGCCGAATGACCGCAAAGCCTCGGCAAACTCTTCCTCCGGCTTCATGGCTGGCCCCTGCTGACTGGGCACCTTGTCTGTGGCCCAACGTTGCAGCTTCATCATGTCGGCCTTCGGGCCTGCGTACCAGGATTTCGCTGCCTTGTCCCACAAGGCACCGGCCGCCCTCGCCACCACGTGCTCGCCGTACGGCACGGCGAGGTATTGACGCGCCTGTGCGGGCTTTATGTTCGCAGCTTCGGCCTGGGTAGGCTTTACAGCCTTCGGTGCGTCAACTGTTGCTTCGGCCGCCTCTTTCAACCATTTCCCGAAAGGTGCTGCATCGACGTTTACGGGCACGTACCAAGATTGCTCTTGGCGATCCCATTGGGCCCCCAGCGCCTTGGCCTCTTCCTTCTGCTTGAAAGGTACGTCAATGAATGTCTTGGCGCCAAGGGCAGGGGTGTCGCCTCGCGCCAGCTCGGTCAACCTTCGGCCATCCTCAAGTTCCGATGAATTGGCGGAAGATGAGCTGATCGCTTCGGTCGGTGATTGCATATTCGCCTCCTGGCTCACCGCCCAGCTCTGCTGGGTGTTTTGCTCTTGAACCTGTTTTTGTTCAAGGCCCAGCAGGTAGCCTTGAATTTTCTCAGCGTCGGCTGCTGCGCGGAATATCTCCAACGGGTCATCTTGTAGCGCCTTGATCCATGACCCAACATAAGCGACATGCTGACTGGAATCGTGGCCGATGCCCAGCTCGTCGCCCAGGATCATGCTGGCAATCTCTGCACGCAATTCCTCCTTGGCGTAACCCTCGCTTCCGAACGGGTGCACCAGGTCGCGATCAAGGCGGGACTGGTGGCCTGTCCAGTGACCCAGCTCGTGCAGCGCGGTCGCGTAGTAGTTGTCAGGGGTCGAGAACTGGCCCTTATCGGGCAGGTGGATGCTGTCGGTCGCGGGGCGATAGAAAGCCCGGTTCTGCTCACCGTGCCGGATCACGGCACCGCAGGCCTGTAGGATTTGTTCGGCGCGCTCAACGACGTTCCAGTCTTGTTGCTTGCGCGGCTGCAGCGGTGGCAGGCCATCGATCTGCTCGGCATTAAATACTGTCGCGAAGAATACCTTGGGGCGCTCAAGCTTGACGGTCTGTTTGATCGGCTCTCCCTTGGCGTCCAAGACAGGCTTGCCGTGCGCATCGGTCTTGATGTGCTCTTCGGTGAACTTCCAGTACTGGATCGGCGTGCCTTTCTCGCCTTTGCGCACCTGTGCATCGACGGCAGTCGCCTGCTTGTAGGTCATCCAGCGCTGATCTGTGTGGCCCAGGCTCATGAGCAGGATGGCGTTGATGCCCTTGTAACGCTTATCCGTGGTCGGGTTGATTGGCATGAAGGTGCCTGGCTCACCAGGCTGCCACGGTTTCTGCCAAGGCGCGGTGCCCTCCTGCAGTTTCTCAATCAACTTCTGGGCGACCAGTTCATGAAACGGCTTCTTCGGTTCCATATCGGTGTCTTTCCTGAATAGTTTGTTTAACGTGGGGAAGATCTGCTGCTTACGGGTGCGCTCATGCAGTCCTTGGGCGACCATGTAAGTCATGCTCTGCAGGTCTTCGGCGCTCATGCGCCGCACGGGGGCAAGGCACGTCTCCTGAAATGCCTGCTGGCCTCGCTGCACCTGATTGGCGCCTATGTGGTGGCTGGGTGCCACGCCCTCGCAGAACAGTGAGAAAACCTCTTCTGCGCGAACGTCAAGCGGGCTGCTGACGTAGCGGCGATTGATGTCGGCCCAGGGTGACTTGAGGCTTGGCTCTTCACGTGCGGCTATCAGGCCATCCAGCAAGGCTCGTTTTTCACCTGGCGTGAAAGTGTTGATCCCGTAGTGGCCCAACACCTCATGCCGCAAGGTCAGCAGCAAGTCGCGGGCGTGCGTCATGTTCTCCAGCGGGATTTCGATGCGGCCCCGGTAGGTCCGACCGGCATGCTGCGTCTCCTTTGGGATGTAGCCGCCTTTCATGTCTTGAGGGACTTCGCTCGCACGAGGGCCGTAAAGCTCAGTCGTGTTGTCGCGGAACTTGTAGGCCAGCTCTAGCCCACCAGGGTAGTCGCGGATGAATTGCCGCGTCACCTCCTGAGCTTCGTCTTTGGTCAAGGGCATGCATCACGCCCGTTTGGCGTCGCGTCTGGCAATGGCCTCTGACATCGTTTCACCGGGGCGCAGGTCGTACAGCTCGCTGGCATTCGTGGTGGTGATGAAGGGCGGAAGTTCTATGCTCGGGCCCTCATCATCAAGAAACGCAGGTTGCTCCTGAAAATTAGCAAGATCGTCGCTGCTTGCCGCAGCGTCGTGCTCGCTCAAGGCGTCCTCAAGGAAGGCCCCGGCCTTCTCGGCTTCCTCGGGATCAAACTCGGCTTGGAAGCCGGGCGTCAGCGCGTCGGTCAGCTTCTCAACCAGCACGGCAGACTGAGCAGCCTGGTCGTCAATCGCAGGAAAAGCCTGCGATTGGACTTCTCGCAGGCCTTCGGTGGTGATGGCCTGTGCGGATCCATCATGGGCTTGCTGGGTCATGTTCGTGCTCCTGGTTGAGGTGATGGCGTTGCGGATTTCTCAAAACTCAACTCTCTCTGTGCAAATGCCAAGCCTGCATTGAGAAATGGTTTTCAGAACGGTTCTGTCGAAATAAGAACGAAGCCCGACAATGGAAAGATGACTCCTTTCCAAAATCAGCTGTCGGCGTCGACGCTACGCAAGGTTTTCCAGCGACTGCACTATCCCCTTGAAGTGATGCTGACCTGCGTGCGCTGGTAT
>JANMEO010000062.1:0-3836 GCA_031376995.1 Burkholderiales bacterium | reverse complement strand
CGCTGAATGCAGGAAAGCGGTTCAAGGTCTGGATGCGTGATGACTTCGCGGATGGTCTGCTTGATGAAATCACGCCATGCCAAGCGCAGAGGGTCGGGCTCCGAGACGTCTTGTTTGATCGCCAGATATTGCTGCGTAGATGAATGGGTATACAATCTTCGATCACGGCCAAGTAGCTCAGTCGGTAGAGCAGCGGATTGAAAATCCGCGTGTCGGTGGTTCGATTCCGCCCTTGGCCACCAAAAAATCAACGGCTCGCCGGCGTTTTCACGCGGCGAGCCGTTGTGCTTTTGACCCTTTGGCTCCACTCAGACGGCGAAGAGCGCAGAGCAGTGTTGGCAGGCAACAGCCCCTTATGGCTTGAGGCGCACAACCCACCGCGACGGTCTTCGACCCAGTTAAAAATTGCCATCGAAGCGAGCAAAAAATACGGTAAAACCCGTGGCGCCGGGGTCTCGCCATGAGCGCAAAATTTGCCAGCCAGCCTGTAGCGACATTCGTGTGAACTCTGTGGCGGCATATTTGTGCGAGTTTTCTGTGTGAATCGACTCTCCTGCCTGAAGGCTGAAGGAGCGGCCCAACACTTGCACTTGCTGTGCACGCTCGCAAATGAGATGCATCTCAATGCGCCGCTTTTTGGCGTCAAAATGGGCGACATGATTGAATTGCTCAAGTTGAAAATTGCCTTCAAGCTCACGATTGATTCTGGCTAGCAGGTTGAGGTTGAACGCCGCCGTGACCCCGCGAGCATCGTTGTAAGCTGGGAGCAACAGCTCGGGATTGTCCGTGGTGTCAACTCCAATCAGGAGGAAGGCACCGGTGCCCAGCGCACGCCCAAAGTTGGCCAGCAAAGCCGCCGCCTGAGCGGGCGCAAAATTGCCAATGGTTGAGCCTGGAAAGAAACCCAAGCAGGGTGCCGCTTGCGGCATTCTGGGCAACAAAAATGGCTGACTGAAATCAGTGGCCAAAGGGCAGACCGCCAAATCTGGAAACTCTTGCCTCAGCGCCGCCGCCGCATGCTGCAAATAATCCGTCGAAATATCGATGGGCACGTAGCTTGCCAGCGCTGGCATGGCGCGCAAAAGCAGGCGCGTTTTGATGCTAGAACCACTGCCCAGCTCGATCAAGCTGGCGCCAGGGCCGACCCGCTGGGCCACTTCTGCCACCAAGTTTGTCAGCAAAGATGTCTCGGTGCGTGTGGGGTAGTACTCTGGCAGCTCCGTGATCTCTTCAAACAGCTCGGCCCCACGCCGGTCATATAGCCACGTGCAGGGGATCGTTTTGGGGGTTTGAGACAGTCCCGAGAGAACCTCACTGAAAAAACTCATACATCCTCCGCAAGACGCAAGCCGCTGAACTGCCAGCGGTGCTCTGGTTGAAAAAAATTGCGATAACTTGCACGCAGATGGTCTTGTGGAGACACGCAAGATCCACCTCGCAACACATACTGACCGTTCATGAATTTACCGTTGTACTCGCCGATGGCACCGTGTGCGACCTGGAAGCCTGGGTAGCCGATGAACGGGCTGGCTGTCCACTCCCAAACGTCACCATACATCTGAGACAAAGGGCCCGCATCGGCAGGCTCCATGGGCATGAAGTTTCCACGCTCGGCAAAATTGCCAATGACGGGTAAGGCGCAGCTGGCGTGCTCCCATTCGAACTCTGTGGGTAGGCGCTTGTTGGCCCAGCGTGCATAGGCCTGGGCCTCAAAGTAGCTCACGTGGGCCACGGGGGCATCGAGCCGCACGCGCTGCAGCCCCCTTAGGGTCATTTGGCACCACCCTTGACCCTGCGCTGAAGGCTCCCAATACAAGGGGGCTTGCCAAGCTTGCTGGGTGACATGGGCCCAACCGTCAGACAACCAATGACTTGGGTCTTGATAGCCGCCCGCTTTCATGAATGCGAGCCAATCGCGGTTGCTCACAGGGCGGCTGGCCAACTTGAAGGCTCGCAGCAAGACCGCATGCCGTGGCCCTTCGTGATCAAAATGAAAGCCTCCTGGCGCATGCCCTACCCTGGCCTCACAGGCATCAAAGTGAACCCAATCGGTGGGCTTGAGTGGCCCTGGGGACTGTATGGGCACTGGCCCCTGCGCTTGAGCACCGGGTCGGGCTGCGGGCTTGAGCGGGTTGAGCGAAAAAAGGTGAAGAAGATCGGTAAAAATCAGCTCTTGATGCTGCTGCTCATGAGCCAAGCCAAGATCGATCAAAGTCATTAAGTCAGCAGAAAGAGGCCTCGAGATCAAGGCTTGCATGAACTGATCAACATGCCTACGGTAATCCAACACCTTGTCTAAGCCAGGGCGTGTGAGCAGGCCGCGCTTTGAGCGCTGGTGTCGCACACCCACCGCCTCATAGTAAGAGTTGAATAAAAATGAGAACTTGGCATCAAAGATGGGGTAGGTGGGCTCATGCGGCGCCAGCACAAACTGCTCGAAAAACCAGCTGGTGTGCGCCAAATGCCACTTGCTCGGACTTGCAAAGTCAGCCGACTGGGCTGTGAGATCTGCGTCACTGAGGCCCTGGACACATTCAAGGGTGGCCGCGCGCACCTGTTGATATCGCTGCCCCAACAAGGTCATGCGCGAAGCCTGCGATGCCGCTGCCCGCTGAGTGGCAACTTGGCATTCACTGAGCCGTCCATCCACCGTCCATGGGCAATAGGGCCCCAGTGATCGAGGCTGCAGCTTCACTGACCAAAAAGCCAGCCAAGGCAGCCACTTGCTCGATGGTCACAAACTTCTTGGTCGGCTGAGCCTGCAAGAGCACATCGTTGATCACTTGTTGCTCGGTCATGCCACGTGCAAGGGCTGTGGCAGGAACTTGCTTTTCGACCAGCGGGGTCCAGACATAGCCAGGACACACCGCATTGATGGTGATGCCCTGTGCCGCCACCTCAAGGGCCACCGACTTGGTCAGCCCAGCAATGCCGTGTTTGGCAGCCACATAAGCACTTTTGAAAGGCGAGGCGACCAAAGCGTGCGCTGAGGCCACGTTGATGATACGCCCCCAGCCTTGTTGCTTCATGCGTGGCAAGGCCAGGCGTACGGTGTGAAAGCTGGCGCTCAAATTGATGGCCAAAATAGCGTCCCACTTGGCCACAGGAAACTCGTCGACTGGCGCCACAAATTGAATCCCGGCGTTGTTGACCAACACATCGAGGGTGCCAAACTCTTGCAGCACACTGGACATCATCGCCTCAATCTCTACAGGCTGAGACAAATCGGCGTTGTGGTAGCGAACTTGCACGCCATGATCAGCTTGCAACTGCCGCCGCTGATTTTCAATGGCGGTGGAATCTCCCAAGCCGTTTAAAACAATGTTAAGACCCTGGCGGGCCAACTCGGTGGCAATGCCCTGGCCAATGCCACTGGTAGAGCCGGTAATTAATGCTGTGCGCATCCGTGAACCCTGAAAAAGATGTTTGAGAGGATACCCATCGAAGCTGGAGCCGCCATTGAATCAATGGACGATCGGGCTGTGTTCGAGGCTTATCACTAGGAGACTATCACTTTGGTAGGACAGCAACAAGTCGGGGGGTGCGATTCTGTCAGCAGCAAATAGACTTATCCAGTTTTGTAGCAAATAGATTGTCCGCTTTTTGTAGAAGTGGCTCGGCAAATTCGGACAGTTTGGATAAGTGGAAGATAGGGGCATAAGGCTGGGCCAAGGCGGTCTGTCCAGGAGTCCGATATGAGCAAGAAACCATCATCCGGTCGGCGCACGCGCCGCGTTTTCAATGCCAAATTCAAAGCCAAGGTTGCGCTGGCTGCACTGCGCCAGGACAAGACCCTGGCGCAGCTGTGCCAGCAGTATCAATTGCATCCGACACAA
>JANMEO010000042.1:0-8040 GCA_031376995.1 Burkholderiales bacterium | reverse complement strand
AATCCACCGATTGCTCAGGCGATCAAGAAGTGATGGCAAAGCAGGTAAGACCGTGGTTGGCAAAGCCCGTGCCGGACGAGGCACCCAGAGTGCGTGTAAGCGATTGAGGCGCCAACCAGCAAATCCCATCAGGGACAGTGGCCCAAAGCCACATTCAAAGTCCGAATGTACGGGTGCAATCTTTTCCTTCGAGCCGTCATGAATTGAGAGCTTGGCATACCGGGGGCGTCCATGTACGTCTAGCCGCGGCATCTTGAAGGCAGCCTGGATTCATAGGATTCTTGTGGCCTCACGGCAAGCCCCGAGGATAACCCTGCACTTGAGCTATGCCACTTGAGAAAAAACGAAACCCAAACCGTCCGCGGAACTGGGGCAAGTCCATGTAGATCGAACGGCGCAAAGACAGCGTGCTGTCGGCCAGCCGCTCGGCACCGCTCTTGTCGTCCGACTTGAACTCGAAGTACCGCGTCGCCCACCGCCCGGAGCTCATGGCGTCGGCGACTTCGCTGCGCTGCTCGACCTTGGCTCGTGCCGGCGACCGCCCTGAACTGACATCGACACGTGCGCGAGCCAGCAGAAGGCGTGCCTCCTCCAGCGTAACGTCCGTGCCGTAGGCCAGGTGGGATCTCTGCGCGTGACGGGCCACCGGCTCGTGGCGACCGATGGACAGGGTCTCGCGCCGGCCACCCAACCGGTAGTCATGGCGGAAGGACCGGCCGCCGCTGGGCGAGATGACCACGTACAGGCCATTGCTGCCGTCGCTGACCTTGTACGCCCGATCGCGGGGAGGCAGGTCACGCAGCTTGGCGTCCGTCAAACCTTGCTGCGCCTTCGCGCCGGCCGGCCTGCTGCGGGCCCGATCCGCCGAGGTATCCATGAGATCTCCGATCCGTTGCTTGTCGCAGGATCGGGATACCGTCACGGGGCCTGACGGTATCGGCGAAGGCCTGCAAGCGTAGGTGCTCGGATACCGTCAAATCAACCGTCAGGACGCCTGGGACGACGCTGGATCGGGTGAGACGCCTGTGGACGCTAAGTCCTTGCCCCCCACTGCGAAATCGGATTGTTCTGGGATGACCGGAGACACCGTGGGACGATCTGGGCTCATTCCCACTCGATGGTCGCAGGTGGCTTGCTCGATACATCGTAGGTGACCCGGTTGATACCGCGTACTTCATTAATGATTCGGCCAGACACTCTCTTGAGTAAACTGTACGGCAACTCAACCCAGTCTGCGGTCATGAAATCGCTGGTTTGTACGGCGCGCAGTGCGATCACATGGTCATAGGTTCGCGCGTCCCCCATCACGCCCACACTCTTCACCGGCAAAAATACAGCAAAGGCCTGACTGCTTAATTCGTACCAGCTTTTGCCAGTGCCCTCGTCAAAGGTTTGGCGCAGCTCTTCGATAAAGATGGCATCGGCCCTGCGTAGCAGATCGGCATGTGCAGCACTGACTTCACCTAAAATCCGCACCCCCAAGCCAGGCCCGGGAAACGGGTGACGATGAACCATTTCGGCGGGTAGGCCAAGAACCCTACCTAGCTCGCGCACTTCGTCTTTAAACAACTCACGCAGCGGCTCAAGAAGTTTCAAGCCCAGAGTTTCTGGCAGGCCACCAACGTTATGATGGCTTTTGATCGTGGTGGCTTTCTTGGTGCCGCCACTCTCGATCACATCTGGGTAAATGGTGCCTTGAGCAAGCCAACGAGCCGCTGGGAGTTTGGCGGCCTCGGCTTGAAAAACCTCAACAAATTCACGACCAATGATTTTTCGCTTGGCCTCGGGATCCGTCACACCTCGAAGGTGGCCCAGGAACTGATCGCTCGCGTCAACATGGATCACCCTGGCCTTCAGACGCCCGGCAAACATCTCCATGACGATTTGAGCCTCGTTCAAGCGCAAAAGCCCGTGATCAACAAAGACACAAGTGAGTTGGTCGCCGATGGCCCGGTGGATCAAGGCAGCCGCGACGCTAGAATCTACACCCCCCGACAAACCCAAGATAACCTCTTCGGAGCCGACCTGTTCGCGAATGCGTGCTACGGCCTCCTCAAGATAGTTACCCATCACCCAATCAGGACGCGCCTGCGCAATGCGCAGCACAAATCGCTCAAGAATTGCCGTGCCCTGAGCTGTGTGTGTGACCTCTGGATGAAATTGCACGCCGTAGTAGCCTCGCGACTCATCGGCCATCCCCGCTATCGGGCAGCTTGGCGTTGAAGCCATGAGCTTGAAATTGGGAGGCAAAACGGTCACTTTGTCGCCATGGCTCATCCAAACCTTGAGAAGACTGTGACCCTGCGTTGTCTGGAAATCTTCGATCCCTTCGAGCAATGCTGTGTGACCATGGACGCAAACCTCAGCGTAGCCAAATTCGCGATGGACGCTAGCCTCAACCTGGCCGCCCAAGTGCACTGCCATGGCAAACATGCCGTAACAAATCCCCAGAACCGGAACCTTCAAGTCCCAAACTGCATGCGGTGCCCGCAGATCTTGATCTTCGTAGGTCGAGGCGGGGCTGCCTGAAAGGATGATGCCCTTCGGGGCAAAATCTCTAATGAACTGGTCGCTCACATCAGCGGGGTGAATCTCACAAAAGACATGAGCCTCACGCACCCGGCGTGCGATTAGCTGGGTCACTTGAGAACCATAATCGAGAATAAGAATTTTATCGTGCACGGAGACTCCAACAAAAAAAATCAGCCAGCAGCTTGCCCTAACAATGGCCTGCTTTGTGACTTGAAATGGCGCCAGGCAAGCAAAGCCGCCATCGCTTGCAGAGCAGCACAAAGAAAAAACGGCGCGCCCAGTCGCCAATCGTTTGCAGGAAGGTGTGAAACCAAGGTCAGCACACCACCGCCAGCGATCGGGGCCAAGACCAACATTAAACTGTTGAGTGAGGCCACAGCGCCTAAGGTTTGGCCTTGAGTTTGGGCATTGGCAGCATTCGAGATGATGCTCTGCAATGCAGATGCAGCTGAAAAACCCAGCAGATTCATGCCAATCACTGCGTAGATCATCCAACCCTGTGAGGCCAACCCCCAAAGCAAATATGCGCCACTCCCCGACATCAATCCAATCAGTGCCAATCGCTGGGCCCCCCAAAGGCGAAGCAAGTGGCGCAGAAGAACCCCCTGCACAAACACCGAGACAAGCCCAACAACAAAGAGTGACCAACCGTTTTCAAGGGGACCCCATTGAAAACGAAACTGGGTATAGAGTACCCAGGTCGTGTGCAGGATGAACTGGGCCAGCGATGACAAGGCCAGCACAGCCAGCAACAAACCGACACCCTGCAACTGGGCCGCGTTGCGCAAAGCCGTGAACGGGTTGGCACGCCACCAAGCCACCCTCGTGCGCCGCTCAGGTGGCAGCGATTCAGGCAATACAGTGATGCCATAGCTTAAATTGAGCAGCGACAGCGTTCCTGCGACCCAAAAGGGCCAACGCAAATCGAAGGAAGCCAAAAATCCACCCAAAGCAGGCCCGAGCGTAAAGCCCAAGCCAAACATGGCCCCCAACATGCCAAAGCGCCGGGCACGGTCTGAGGCGGTGGAGATGTCGGCCACGTAGGCCGTGGCGGCAGAGGCATTGGCCTGCAAAGCACCTGCTATCGCACGGACCACAATCAACATCCAAAGTTGAGACACCCAAGAGGTTGCGAAAAAACTGATAGCAAACCCGCAAAAACCGATCAGCAACACAGGGCGGCGACCATACCGATCACTCAAGGCACCCAAGATGCTGGCGCCAAAAAAATTGGCCAAACCATAGGCGCCTGCTGCGCTGGCAGTCCAGAAAGCTTGTGAAGTTTGATTGTCAGTGAGCGTGCCCACCAGTCCAGGCAACACGGGGATGATCAAGCCAACCGACATCATGTCGATCAGCACCGTGATCATGATGAAACGCATGGCTGCAGCCCTGGGCTGAGCTGGCGTTGGGGGGGGCGATTTCATCAGTGGGGCGGGCTATTCAAGCCGATAGTTGGGGGCTTCTTTCGTGATCTGCACGTCATGAACATGGCTTTCACGAATGCCCGCAGAGGTGATTTCTATAAACTCAGCGTTGGCATGCAAATCTTCGATGGTGGCGCAGCCGCAATAGCCCATGGCCGCACGCAAACCCCCGGCCATTTGGAAAATGATGCTCACCATTGAGCCCTTGTAGGGTACTCGACCTTCTATGCCCTCGGGAACCAGCTTATCGGCATTAGGGTTCGCCCCGGTATTGTCTTGAAAGTAACGATCCGCACTGCCCTGCTGCATCGCACCAATGGAGCCCATGCCTCGGTAGCTCTTGTAGCTTCGGCCTTGAAATAAAACAATTTCCCCTGGGGCTTCTTCGGTTCCCGCAAAAACACCGCCCATCATCACGGTGTGGGCACCCGCGGCAATGGCTTTGGCGATGTCGCCTGAATACCGAATGCCACCGTCTGCAATCAATGGCACGCCGGTGCCTGCCAGTGCTTGAGCCACGCTATCGATGGCCATAATTTGTGGCACACCCACACCTGCCACGATGCGTGTGGTGCAAATGGACCCGGGGCCAATGCCAACCTTGACACCGTCTGCCCCAGCCTCAACCAGCGCACGGGCTGCAGCCCCTGTCGCAATGTTGCCGCCGATCACGTCGACCTGTGGGTAACACTTTTTCACCCAGCGCACTCGCTCGAGCACACCATTGCTGTGGCCGTGAGCCGTATCTACCACCAAAACGTCGACACCTGCTCGCACGAGCAACTCAACCCGCTCTTCAGTGCCCTCACCAACCCCGACTGCGGCACCCACCCTGAGTTTGCCCTGCGCATCGCGGGCTGCATTTGGAAAATTGGTTTGCTTCGTGATGTCTTTGACGGTGAACAAGCCCCGCAGCTCAAAAGCATCGTTGACCACCAATACACGCTCTAACTTGTGCTTGTGCATCAGGGCTTTGGCGTCAGCCAAAGAGGCGTTTTCGTCCACGATAATGAGTCTGTCTCTGGGCGTCATGATGGCGCTGACAGGGATGTCAGTGCGGGTTTCAAACCGCAAATCGCGACCCGTAACAATGCCCACCACCTTGCCGTCGTCCAGAACGGGGAAGCCTGAAATACCGTGCTGACGCGCCAAGCTCACCACATCGCGCACCGGCATCTGAGGCGAAATCGTGATGGGGTCTCGCAAGATACCCGACTCATAGCGCTTGACACGAGCCACCTCTGCAGCCTGCTTTTGGGGCGAGAGGTTTTTATGAACAATACCAATACCCCCCTCCTGCGCAATCGCAATCGCCAATCGGGCCTCGGTCACGGTGTCCATGGCGGCTGAGATCAAAGGCAAATTCAAACGAATATGCCTCGACAGTTGACTGACCAAAGAGGTCTCGCGGGGAAGAACCTTGGAGAACGATGGCACCAGCAAGACATCGTCAAAGGTAAGTGCTTTTCCAAGAAGACGCATGTGGGAAACTCCTGAAAAAGGCAAAGTCAAGTCTATATAAAACCGGATTTACCTGTGAACTATGCCCATCGGAACTGAAGATGCTGGGTTGATGGGTCGTTCGGGGTGTGAGGGTCTGAGGCGCAAAGCAATACCACTCGGTATCACGAGCATTTGCAACGTCGATAACTCATTGCCCAAACAGCTCAGGGACACGGCATCTTCAGTTTGGAGGGGTATAGACCCTTGTTGAGCGCTGAACAATGACAAATTACTTGCATTTCACATCCAAAAGATGAATTCTAACCGCGTGAAGCGGGGCCAGCCTCCTCACCAATTCAGCCATCCATAGCTCAGAACAGCATGCCAAAGTTCACACTTCAATCTAGACTCTGAGAGGAGCATCAAAGCTAAACTCACTAGAGTTAAATCACTTGGGGATTGACCATGTCGCGTTGGAGCGTTTGGGTGCTGCTGGCTCTGTCAGGGGGGGGGCTGATGTCCACCGCCACAGCCCAATGGGCGTGGCGAGACCAGGCCAAGGACAATCAAATCACCTTCAGTGACCGTCCGCCACCTGCCGATGTTGCCGAAAAAGACATCATAAAGCGCCCCAACCAACTGCCCGTCAGTTTGGCCCCCAAACCCCCGCCCTCTGCCTCAGAAGTTGCACTCAGCAAACCCCGTTTGGTGGATGCCAAACTGGAGGCCAAACGCAAAGAGGCTGAAACAAAAGCTGCATCACTAAAAAAATTAGAGGCCGACAAGATAGCGGCTTCAAACCTCGAAAACTGTGAGCGTACCCGCAATCACCTAAAAGCCTTGGCAAGTGGCGTGCGAATAACCAACACCAATGCCATGGGTGAGCAAGAGCCTATGGATGATGACAGCCGCAGAAAAGAAATGAGCCGCACGCGTAATACCCTGTCCATACACTGTAAGTGAACTTCAGGCCGTCTTAGACGAGGCAGCATCTTCAGGTTGATTGGGATAAAGCCGCCGATCGGCCTTTTGCCGCTCAACCTGCTGTGTGTAACGTTGACGTCGTGCCTCTTTGGGATCAAGCGCCAAGGGGCGATAAATTTCCACGCGATCTTGATGTCTGAGCACTTGATCGTGCTCACACAAACGGCCCCAAATACCGCAGGGTGCTTCTAAGATTCCAGGTTGGCACTCAAGAAGACGACTTTTCTGTAAAGCATGGGCAACCGTAGCCCCGGGTGCTAGCTGCAACCGCTCCTGGGTGAGCAGGCCGTCAACGGAGCTATGAACCAGCTCCACGACCCAAAGCGAGTTATCGATGGCCATACACTTGCTCAGCTCGCTTAACAAAAGATTCAACCATGGTATTGGCAACCCGGTCAAACATAGGGCTGACCAACAACTCTAGCGTGCGATGGCTGAATTGATAGCGCAGGTCAAACTCGACTTTGCATGCCCCGGGAGAAACGCTACCAGGGGATTGCAAAGGATGAAAGCGCCAAAATCCTGCCAACGCTGAAAATGGCCCATCAACCAGCAACACCGAGAGCGAAAGGTCGTCGCCGTGCAGGTTGCGAGTGGTAAATGACTGACGAACACCCGAGTAGGACAGGTGTAGACGTGCGGTGACCTGACGGTGCTCAAGCGCAAGGATCTCTACCCTTTGGCACCAAGGCAAAAACTGGGGATAAGACTCAATGTCCACCACGAGATCAAACATCTCTTGGGGTGAGTACCACAGCAAAACGGACTTGTTCACATGCTTCATACAATGTCGCTATTCTATTCAGCCCCAGCGGCAGTACGGCACCCATCATGTCCATTGCAGAAAACCGGCGCGCCCGGTTCGACTATCACATCACTGAGCGCTATGAGGCAGGCCTTGTTTTGCATGGATGGGAAATCAAAGCCATCAGGGCGGGGCAAGTGCAATTGACCGATGGGTACGTGGTCATAAGAAATGGCGAGCTGTTCATGATTGGCTGTCGCGTCAACGCCCTGCGTAGCGCATCAACCCACGTCAACCCTGAAGCCGATCGCACGCGCAAATTGTTGATGCATAAAGAAGAGATCAAGCGCTTGATCGGAAAAGTTGAACAAAAGGGCTTCACCTTGGTGCCCCTGAATCTGCACTACAAAGGCGGACTTGTGAAGGTGGAAATCGCCCTTGCAAAAGGCAAAGCAGAGCACGACAAGCGGGACACGGAGAAAAAACGCGACTGGGATCGAGAAAAGGGGCGACTAATGCGCGCCAAAGCGTCTTCAAAATGACAGCCGTCAGTGCCGATTGAAAATTGAGCAACCCTACCGATCCAAAAATGAGCCAGGGCAAAATACCAATTCTTGAGTTGGCAACTGTGGTCGACTGTACTCAAGAGCGGGCTTTGAGAGATTCTGTCGTACATGGACGCCACCGGTTTGCCAAGTCTTCAATTCATGATGGTTCAAAGGTAAAGATTGCACCCGTACATTCGGACTTTGATTGCGACTTTAAGTCGCTGTCCCTGATGGGATTTGCTGGTTGGCACCTCAATCGCAATAACGCACTCACTATGGTGCTGCAACAGAAACGGGCTTTGCCAACCACGGTCTGACCTGTCTTGCCATCAATTCTTGATCGCCTGAGCAATCGGTGGAT
>JANMEO010000037.1:0-12241 GCA_031376995.1 Burkholderiales bacterium | reverse complement strand
GACCAGCGAGCTGAAAATACCCCCCCCCGTTCCAATCCCCAACCCGGCACCACCTGGTGCCTCCACTTCAAGGAAACCCCACCATGCACATGGAACCCGGAATCGTCGATGGCACGAAGATCGTGCTGTCCTATGCAACAGCCACTGCTTGTACGTTCTATGCAGGTCGCCTGTCTCTGGTCCACATCCGCGACGAGGGAGCTCTCTCACTTCTACTGCGCAGCGTCATCGCTGCCGCGCTGGTATTCGTCTTCTTCGAGGTCTTCCCACACAAGCCTGTCGGCGTGTCCGAAGTGCACCTGATCCTCGGTTCGTCGCTGTTCCTGGTATTGGGCGCGGCGCCAACGGCCATCGGCCTGGCGGTGGGGCTGGCGATCCAGGGACTGGTCTTTGAGCAGCAAGACCTGCCGCAATACGGCATGAACATGACCACGCTGCTGGCTGCGCTCTTCGCCATGCAAGCCTTGGCCAAGCGGGTGCTGCCCGCTAACATGCCGTATGTCGACCTGGGCTACTCGCAGGTTCTCAAGATGTCGGTGATATTCCAGGGCGGCATTGTCACCTGGGTGGCCTTTTGGACGATCTACGGCCGCGGCTTCGGTGCCGAGACTCTGCAAAGCATCGGCAGCTTCGGTGCAGCCTACATGACGGTCGTCCTGCTCGAGCCACTGATCGACCTGGCCTTGTTGGCCGGTGCCAAAGCGCTGCGAGGGCTGGGAGGCACGGTGTTCGTGACGCCACGATTGCACCGTGCAACCTGATCTGCGTGCAAGTATGCCCGCCATGCCGATGATCGAGCTGCTGCTGATTGGCATCGGCACTGGACATCCCAAGCATCTGACTCTTCAGGCCATCGGCGCACTGAACCGTGCCGACCTGATCCTGATCCCGCGAAAAGGCGCTGACAAAGCCGACTTGGCTGAGCTCAGGCGTGCCGTCTGTGCTACCCACCTCAGCGGGTCGACACGGGTGATCGAGTTCGACCTGCCCGTTCGCGACGCCGCCGCGGGCACCTACCTGAATAGCGTCCACGACTGGCATGCTTCGATTGCGGTGACCTGGGCACAACTGATCGCGGCACACCAGCCACAAGGTGGACGTGTGGCGCTGCTGGTCTGGGGCGATCCGACGCTCTACGACTCCAGCCTGCGCATCGCTCAGCGCCTGCGGGCCGAGGGCCTTAAACTGCGCGTTGAAGTGATCCCAGGCCTCACCAGTCTGCAGTTGCTGAGCGCCGCGCACGCCATTACGCTGAACACGCTGGCGGCTCCGTTGCTGATCACCACCGGGCGCCAATTGCGTGAGGCTGGCTGGCCGACCGGCGTGGACACCGTGGTCGTGATGCTCGACGACAAGTGTTCCTTCGAAACGCTGGCGCCTGAGGGCTTGCACATCTACTGGGGCGCCTACCTCGGCATGCCGCAGCAGTTACTGCTGCAAGGGCCGCTGGCCAGCACCGCCCCACTCATTCTCGAGGCTCGGACAGGGGCTCGTGCCGAACAGGGTTGGATAATGGACATCTACCTGCTGCGCAAGCTCAGCGCACCATGTCGTGCTTGCCAACCCAGCCACACAAGCCCCTCAAAAAGCGTAACTACTCAGGTGCCACTCTGACGAGTTCAGGCCAACGTCCAAAAGCTGGCAGTTCAGGTGAAGCGTGGCTGAGGAGTTTTGCCCTGAAAGACCAGGGCAAAACATTGAAAAATGTTGGCACCTTGCTTTTGCATCGTTGAGGCATACGAGCGTATGGTACAAAAATCCTCAACACCCTTGCCCGTGCGAAAGCAGCCAGCAATCTTCTGTTTGACCTTGGACAAACGGAAGGCCACCTCGGCAGTATTGTTGGTGAACGGCACGTCAACATCATCTGTCATGAAGAGCCACACATCAGCTCTGTAAAGCAAGATGGACACCCCCGAGAAAATTACGAGCGGGTTGTAGGCCGATCCAGGTTTGAAGGTCGGTGGGATGTCAAGCGGGGATGTGAAGCGGCTTGGCGACGTTTACAATTTATGCTCTTGTTAGTTGATTTTTCTTGCCGTGACAAGGTCAGTGAGATGCGACTCAAGAGGTAATTTTCTCGCTCAAAAGTCATCGTAGCTTTATTCTGTGAAGCTACCGTGCATTCGCGCAAGCTCATTGCAGCCAATTATCAGGCTCTCTTTCTGATGCCGTGAATGTGGACTCTTGTGTTATGTCAAAACTTGGTGAAAGCGACGATTTTGATGAAGGTTGATGTGCTTTTCGTGACCATCGCCCACCAGTTTTTAAAAGTTAAATTGAGTACATTCGGAAGTCCAGAATCACATGAGCGGTGTTTTTAATGTCAATGCTTGATAATCCAGGCGAAAAATATCGCCCCTCAATATCTTTTTGTCTTCCAAGCCGCACTTGGCCGGATATGAAAATAACACGACCACCAATTTGGTGTAGCGTGGATTTGCGAGATGGCAATCAAGCACTAATTGAGCCAATGGATATCAGCCGCAAAGTGCGGATGTTCAAAATGCTTTTAAATATTGGCTTCAGAGAAATAGAGGTTGGGTTCCCATCAGCCTCTCAACTGGATTTTGATTTCATTCGAAAAATAATTGACGAAGATCTTGTGCCTCATGGCGTTGCAATCCAAGTGCTGACGCAGGCAAGACGAGATTTAATTGAGCGAACTTTTCAGTCTTTAAAAGGCGCAAAACGAGCCATCGTTCATTTTTATAATGCAACATCTCCAGTGATGCGCAAGGTTGTTTTTGGTCTCGATAAAAGTGGCGTGAAGAACATTTCCGTTACCCATGCAAAAATTATAAGAGAATTTGCAGACCTCCAGCCTCAAACTGAATGGGCTTTTCAATACTCCCCAGAGATGTTTTCGAGCACAGAAATAGAATTCGCCAAAGAATTGTGTGATGATGTTATCAATGTATTTCAGCCAACGCCGGCTACACCAATGATAATTAATTTGCCATCTACCGTTGAATGCATGTCGCCAAATGTTTTTGCTGATCAAATTGAGTGGATGCACCGAAATATATCTAAGCGCGAATCAATCGTGCTGTCAGTTCATCCTCACAATGATAGAGGCACAGGCACTGCGGCAGCTGAATTGTCGTTGATGGCTGGGGCTGATAGGCTGGAGGGTTGTCTGTTTGGCAATGGCGAAAGAACTGGCAATCTCGATATCATCAACGTTGCACTCAATATGTACGTGCAAGGAGTTCACCCTGGCTTGAACTTCTCAAACATTGACGAAATTCGCGCTGCCGTTGAGCATTGCAACCAGTTACCGGTGCCTGTTAGGCATCCCTATGTTGGTGACCTCGTGTTTACCTCATTTTCTGGCTCACATCAAGATGCCATAAAAAAAGCATTCTCGGTACGCAGTGAGTCTGATTACTGGGAGGTCCCGTATCTTCCTATTGATCCGAAAGATCTTGGCAGGGATTATGAGGCGATTATCCGGGTAAACAGCCAGTCAGGCAAAGGTGGGGTTTCGTATCTTCTGGAAACCGAGTTTGGCATCAAGATGCCAAAAGGACTGCAGGTAGAGTTTGGTAAAATCGTGCAAGCCGTGGCTGATGGCACGAAGACTGAGTTGACGGCGTCAATTATTTGGTCCTTATTCAAAAAAGAATATATTGAGCGCAATCTTAAGAAAAAATATGAAAATCATTGGATTTATGGCGAGTTAAATGGCGGGAAAAAAGTAACTGTCGCCATTGAGTTTTCAATTGAATCTTTTCAGATCAAGGTTGAGGGTATTGGCAATGGCCCAATTGATGCTGTAATTCAAGGGCTTTGCGCGCATTCAAATACTGAAATTCAAGTACTTGAATACCATGAGCACTCGATAGGATCAGGCTCTGATGCAAATGCCGCATGTTATATTCTAATTTCAGTGGATGGCTGTAAGCCTGTTTATGGCGTGGGGATGCATCCGGATATCATATCTGCATCTATTCATGCCATTTTCTCAGGGCTTGATCGAGCGACCACCAAGTGGTCGCCCGTAACCGACCAGGTTACTGGTGTGGCTGCATCAGGCCCAATGCCGTTAGCTGCCAGCGACCTTCATGCGCTCAACCAAAACAGACCCTGAGGTGTAGCCACCCTGAGTGAAAGTATCAGCCCCAATAGCCACAATTTGCTTGAAGATATTTTTCAAATTGCCTGCAATGGTCACTTCATGCACTGGATAAGCAATGCGGCCGTCTTCAACCCAAAAGCCTGCCGCGCCACGAGAGTAGTCACCCGTGACATAGTTGACCCCTTGCCCCAACTGTTCAGTCACGAACAACCCGCAATGGAGCTTGCGCAGCATGGCCTCAAGGTTGTCGCTGGCCTGGGTCAAACGACTGCGCCACACCAAGTTGTGCGAGCCTCCAGCATGGCCCGTGGTGCGCAACCCCAATTTGCGCGCAGAGTAAGTCGACAAAAAATAACCTTGAACCACCCCTGCTTTGACAACGTCGCGAGGTCGCGTTGTGACGCCTTCTGCATCGAATGGCGCGCTGGCTAAGCCTCGCAGTTGATGAGGATCTTCATGGAGATCAAGGTGCGGCGCCATCACTTCGAGGCCCAGAGTGTCCAGCAAAAATGACGATTTTTGATAAAGCCTGACACCCCCGGTGGCCCGAACATAATTGTCCATCAAACCCAATGCTTCTGTCGACTCAAACAAGACAGGCACTTCACACGTTGAAATTTTGCGCCCATTGAGCCGAGAAAGCGCTCGCTCGGCAGCGTAGCGACCCACGGCCTCTGGCGAGGCTAAATCTTGTGCACGTCGCTGGGTAGAGTACCAAGCGTCGCGCTGCATATCATCCCCTTGTTGGCCAGGCTCGCACGCGATGGCACCCACCGAAAGCGATTGATATGCGCTGGGAAATCCGCCCCGAAACCCCCTGGAGTTGCCCATGAAAAAATGAGACTGTTGAGCCTCTACGCTCGCCCCTTCGGCATTGGTGATGCGGGGATCGGTGTCCAGCGCAGCGGCCTCGCCGCGCAGGGCCAGCTGAGCAGCCACCTGCGGCTCGATCAGCCAAGGGTCAAACAAATCCAGATCACGCTTCGCTGCGCTTCCAAAAGCTAAGTCAGCGGTTTCGGGCAAGCCTGAAGCAGGGTCAGCCGCCGTGAACCTAGCGATGTCATAAGCCGCTCGCACGGTTTGCTCAAGTGCTGTGCGTGAAAAATCGGAGGTACTCGCATTGCCACGACGCTGCCCCAAGTACACCGAAACCTCAAAAGACTTATCGCGGTGTCGCTCAACATGCTCAAGATCCCCTTTTCGCACGTTGACACTCAGCCCAGCTGCCTCTGAAACCTCAACCTCCGCATCGGCACCCAAAGATGCGGCATAGGCCAATGCATCTTCGACCAGTTGCTCGAACTGAGCACGGGCGTAGGAGAAACCCGTGACAGGTGCTGTGGGGGGGATCTTTTTCAGTGGAGTCATAGGGAGCTGATGATGGAACAGGGTAGACAGCACACAAGGCCAGCGCAGCGCTGCCCTCGGTGATCGCATTTCGCCCTAAAGGGGCTCTTCCATCATACTAAGAGCCTATGAATGAACAAGAATCCCCCCCCCCAGAAACTGGGTTTTCGATTGTGCGCCCTAGCAAAACAAGGCGAAAAAAAACATCCCATGATTTGCAAAAACTGGGATTGGCCTTGGCTGAGTTGTCTGATGCCAGGCTGCAAGCACTGGCTTTGGATGAAAGCCTGCGTGATGCACTGATGGCCGCCAAAACGATCCGCTCGCACGAGGGCCGGCGGCGGCACATGCAATACGTGGGCAAACTGATGCGCCGCATCGATGCCGGCCCCCTTGAAGAGGCGGTTGCAAGGGCCCAAATTGTCCCTGCCAAGGCCTCACTTGAGCTGCATGAAGCCGAGTGTTGGCGCAGCGAATTGATTGCCAATGACAGCGCGCTGACGTTGTGGGTTGAGCGCTTTCCCAATACCGATGTGCCCGCATTCCGAACTTTGATTCGAGCGGCGCGAAAAGATGCCAGCATCCCAGAGCAGCGCAGCGGCAAGGCATTTCGAGAGTTATTTCAGTGGATCAAGCAAGCGCAACAGGCTCAAAAATCTCAGCAAGCTCAGTCGCTGAGCCAGCAAGCCAAAGAGGATTGAGCCAGCGCTTCTCCCTTTTCAAGGGGGGTCACTTGACCAACTTATTCAGGCGCTCCGCGTCAAAAGTCTCTGTCGTTTGAGCATCGCTGGGCATGCAATGGCCAGAGTCCAAGGTGGGCAAGCCAGAGAGCTTCTCCATGGCCGCCCAAAGCAGCGTAACTTGATGTGACGTGATCGCAGCATTGTCAATCAAGCCCTTCATGGCTTGGGCCACTGGATCATCCCCTTGAGTCACCCCGTAAGCTGAAAAACCCATGCGCGATGCGACCTCCTCGCGTGTGGCGTCTGAGGTGGCCTCAATCACACGGGCTGGGTTGCCCACTGCCGTGGCCCCTGGGGGGACCGCGCGGGTGACCACAGCCCCTGAACCCACACGAGCGCCAGCGCCAACGGTAAAGCCCCCCAAAATGCAAGCATTGGCCCCGACGATCACCCCTGCCCCAAGGGTCGGATGCCGTTTGGCACCCTTGACCAAAGCCGTTCCACCGAGCGTCACACCTTGATAGATGGTGCAGTCGTCGCCCACCTCTGCCATCTCGCCAATCACCACCCCCATGCCGCGATCAATGAACACCCGCCGACCTAAACGAGCGGCAGGGTGAACCTCAATGCCTGTGAGAAAACGCGCGCCATGGGACACCCAACGCCCCAAACCCTGCCAGCCGGCTCGCCACAAGAAATGAGCCCAGCGGTGCATCACCAAAGCATGCAAGCCTGGGTAACAGGTTAAAACCTCCCAGCGCGAGCGCGCCGCAGGGTCACGCTCAAGGATGCAGGCGATGTCTTCGCGAAGACGCTGAAACATAAAAAATCCGTTGAAGTCAGAGATAAGCCAAATCCAGGCGGCTGCTAAAGCATGTGTCGTCAGAATAGTTTATGAGCCAGTGTTGGAATGTGGGGTCGAAGGCTGAGAGCCACACCTGTGCAACACAGCACGAGCCACACCCCGCAAAATATGCACCTCTTCATTCGTCAACCGCGCGCGGTTGACGAATTGATTCAGACGTGGCATCAATTTTCCAGGCGATTGTGGCTGCAAAAAATCGATTTCAATCAAAGCCTGTTGCCAATGCTGCAACAGCCCAGTCACCGCTTGGGCGTCAGCCCACTGGGGCTCAGGAGTGCGCTCTTGCACTGTAAAACCACCACAGGCCTGGCGCCACTCATAGGCCAACAACTGCACGGCTTGAGCCAAATTCAATGAGCCATAACTGGGGTCTGTAGGGATGCTCAAGGTCGCATGACAACGATACACGTCTTCGTTGCTCATGCCGTAGCGCTCACAACCAAACACAAAACCCAGGCGGTGATCAGTCGGTGCCAAAGCTTCAAAGCAAGCCTTTGGCGTTTGCGTTGGGGGGCCAAAATCACGCGGGGTCATCGCTGTAGCACACACAAAAGTCACCCCGTCCAAGGCCTCAGTGAGGGTCGGAACAATGCGTGCGTTGCGCAGAATACCGATGGCGCCGCTGGCCATAGCGATGGCTTGGGGGCTTTGATGGACCCTTGGCAAGCGAGGTGCAACAAGCACCAAGTCAGTGAAACCCATCACCCTCATCGCGCGGGCCGTGGCACCCACGTTGGCTGGATGACTGGGCTCAACCAAAATAAAGCGAGTGTCAGCACGAGGCCAACGAGGAACATCAGAATCGGAGTCAGAGGCAGTCATTGAGGAGAACGAACAGGCTGGATAGAATCAGAGTCTCTCCTGCACTATACCCATTGGCACGCAACCGTGCTGCTCGCGCTCTTTTCAACCGCCATCTTGCTTAACCGCTTCACTGAACAAAGCTGACCCATGTCTCAAGCGCTTCACCCCATGCTCAATATCGCCATCAAAGCGGCTCGCAGCGCTGGAGCGTTAATCAACCAAGCATCGCGAGACCTCGAGCTGCTCAAAGTGGAGACCAAGTCACCCAATGATTTTGTGACCGAAGTTGACCAAGCCGCCGAGCGGCTCGTGATTGAAACCCTGCTGGGGGCCTATCCCAAGCATGGCATTTTGGCTGAAGAGTCGGGCGACAAACACGGCACCCAAGGCAGTGATTTTGTCTGGATCATTGATCCTCTAGACGGCACCACCAATTTTATTCATGGCTATCCGTTTTATGCCGTTTCGATTGGCTTGGCGGTCAAAGGACAAATACAGCAGGCCGTGGTCTATGACCCGGTCCACAATGATCTTTTTTATGCCTCGAAAGGCCGGGGCGCATTTCTGAATGATCGCCGTCTGCGGGTCTCTAAGCGCACGCGCATGGCCGAGTCACTGATTGGCACGGGTTTTCCTTTTCGGCGTGGCGACGACTTCAAACGCTACATGGAGATGTTTTCTTTGATCTCACAAAACTGTGCCGGGTTGCGTCGGCCAGGTGCCGCAGCCTTAGACCTGTGCTACGTCGCTGCAGGCTATTGCGACGGCTTTTTTGAAACCGGCTTAAGCCCATGGGACGTCGCAGCAGGCTCTTTATTGGTGACTGAAGCCGGTGGGTTAGTGGGCAATTTCAGTGGCGATGCAGATTTTTTGTATCAACGAGAAGTCATTGCCGGCAACCCCCGAATTTACGGCCAGCTGGTGCAGACTCTGGCTCCATACACCAGCATCAAACCTCAAGCGTCCAGCCACGAGGCCAGCAGCTTGGCAAGCCCCCCTCAAGGCAGCGCCCTAGCCTCAAAACCCGCCCCCGCCTCACCCAAGAAAACGGCGGTGCGCATTCTCAAAGGCGGCGCCGACAAAGACAAAGCACCATTTTAAATCAACCCCTGCTCGCCAGCCCAGCACCTGGATGCGGCAAACAGACTGGTCCCTCAAGGCAGTGAAACCGATGGAAAACGAGTTAAGCGCCCATACACCGATGATGCAGCAGTATCTGCGCATCAAGGCTGATTACCCGGACACCCTCGTGTTCTATCGCATGGGCGATTTTTATGAGCTGTTTTTTGACGATGCACGCCGCGGCAATCAACTGCTTGACATTACCCTAACCAGCCGCGGGCAGAGCGCCGGTAGTCCGGTGTTGATGGCCGGGATTCCCGTCAATTCTGTGGAGACCTATCTCGCCAAGCTCATCAAACTGGGCGAAGCTGTGGCTTTGTGTGAGCAAGTGGGTGATGTGTCCCTCTCGAAGGGGCCTGTTGAGCGCAAGGTGGTGCGCGTCATCACGCCAGGCACCATCACCGACACCGAGTTGCTGCCCGACAAGTCTGATGCCCTGCTCTTGGCTGTGAGTTGCAGCAGCGCCCGCAGCAGTTGCGCTGTGGGTTTGGCATGGCTCAGCCTGACGCAAGGCGAGATTGCCCTGAGTGAGTGCCCTGTTGCCGGGCTGGGTGCCTGGTTGGCGCGATTGAACCCGACCGAAATCCTCTTTGATCGTGAACAAAGCAGCGCCAGCCCGATCGCCCCCATCTTGAACACGCTGCGAGCCCCGCTGACAGGGCGGCCCAGTTGGCAATTTGACACCCCCTTGGGTCAACGCAAACTGTGCGAACAATTAAAAGTCTCTAGCCTGGCAGGGTTCAACGCGCAAGACCTCAGCACCGCGCATGCAGCGGCGGCGGCTTTGCTGAGTTATGCCGAACACACACAGGGTCAAGCCTTGAGCCATGTGCGCAGCCTCAAGGTGGCGCGCTCCAATGATCTGATTGATTTACCGCCCAGCACGCATCGCAACCTTGAGCTCACCCAAACCTTAAGGGGTGAAGACGCTCCCACCTTGCTCTCAGTCCTTGACACCTGTCGCACGGGCATGGGCAGCCGTGTCCTGCGGCACTGGCTGACCCATCCCCCTCGTGAGCGCCACGAAGCCACGGCCCGGCATGAATCCATCGGCGCCCTGATGCTTGCGGGTATCGAGCCACTGCGCCAAGCACTGCGAGGCATCAGTGACGTCGAGCGGATCACGGCGCGCATCTCGCTGCGCCAAGTTCGACCGCGCGAGCTGCAAGGGCTGCGCCATACCTTAGACGTGCTGCCCACCCTCAGCCACCTGGTGCCCCGCAGCACTGAGCTGTTGCAGCAATGGGGTAGCGCGCTGCAACCCAGCCCCGAAATCAGCCAGTTGTTGCATGCCGCCTTGGCCCCAGAACCTGCAGCCCTGGTGCGTGATGGGGGGGTCATGGCCAGCGGCTTTGACGCTGAACTTGACGAGTTGCGAGCCATCGGACAAAACTGCGACAGCTTTTTGCTCGACATGGAAACGCGAGAACGCACCCGCACAGGGATTGCCAACTTGCGAGTGCAATTCAACAAGGTGCACGGCTTTTTCATTGAGATCACCCAAGGGCAATTGGACAAAGTGCCGCTGGACTACCTTCGGCGCCAAACCCTGAAAAACGCCGAGCGCTTCATCACCCCCGAGCTCAAGACCTTTGAAGACAAAGCCCTTTCAGCCCAAGAGCGTGCCTTGGCCCGTGAGCGTCTGCTGTTTGAACAACTGCTCGAGGCGCTCCAGAGCCACCTAACCACCCTGACCAACACCGGGCGTGCGCTGGCCAGCCTAGACGCCCTGAGCGCGCTCACCGAACGTGCGCAAACCCTGGGCTGGTGTCGCCCTCAGTTTGTGCGCATGCCTTGTCTAGAGATTGATGGCGGGCGCCATCCCGTCGTTCAAGCCCGCCTGCAAGAAACGGGGGCGGGCCCCTTCATGGCCAATCACTGCATGCTAGATGCCCAGCGCAAAATGCTGATCATCACAGGCCCCAACATGGGGGGCAAAAGCACCTTCATGCGCCAAGTGGCCTTGATTGTTTTGCTCGCCAGCATGGGCTCTTATGTGCCAGCCCAGGCTTGCCGCCTGGGCCCCATCGACGCCATCTACACCCGCATTGGGGCGGCAGATGATTTGGCCAATGCGCAATCCACCTTCATGCTCGAGATGACCGAGGCGGCCGCCATCCTTCACAGCGCCACCGAGTTTTCTTTGGTTTTGATGGATGAAATCGGGCGCGGCACCTCGACCTTCGATGGCCTGGCCTTGGCTGGGGCCATTGCCAGCCACCTGCATGAGCGCAACCGGGCCTTCACGCTGTTCGCCACCCATTACTTTGAACTTACCGAGTTTCCCCGCAACCACCGCCATGCGCTCAATGTTCATGTCAGCGCCGTCGAGCAAGGTGATGACATTGTGTTCTTGCATGAAATCCAAGTGGGGCCGGCCAGCCAAAGCTACGGTGTGCAGGTGGCCCGCTTGGCCGGCATGCCAGCGAGCTTGGTGCGGCAAGCGCGGGCCACCTTAGAGAGCTTAGAGCGACAAAAACAAACTGGCCACACCCAAATTGACCTCTTCGCCGCGCCCCCACCAGCGCCCGCCCCTGAGCCTCTCAACAACGCCCTGCAAGAAACTCTCGACAACCTCAACCCCGATTCACTCTCGGCCAAACAAGCGCTCGATGCGCTTTACCATCTCAAAACTTTGTCACGCAAATCTGGACCCCTATGACCTATTGCATTGGAATTCGGCTGGATGCTGGCCTGGTTTTTTTGTCTGACTCACGCACCAATGCGGGCCTGGATCAAATCAGCTCTTACCGCAAAATGATGATCTACGAAAAGCCCAACGACCGCTTCATGACACTCTTGTCGGCGGGCAACTTGTCGATCAATCAGTCGGTGCGAGAACTTCTTCAAGTTGAAAAACTCGACAACGGCGCGCTCCCCCCATTGAGCATCTGGAATGCGACCAGCATGTTTGATGCCGCACGGGTGCTGGGCAGCGCCATGCGGCGCGTCTACGAGCAAGACGGTGCCGCGCTCAAAAACGCCGGCGTTGACTTCAACAGCAGCATGATCTTCGGTGGCCAGATTGCCGGAGAGGCCATGCGGCTTTTTTTGGTTTATGCCGCGGGCAACTTCATCGAGGCCACTCGCGAGACATGCTACTTCCAAATCGGCGAATCCAAATACGGCAAACCCGTCCTAGATCGAATGATCAGCCCCTCGACGCCGCTCGAGCAAGCCGCCAAATGCGCCTTGGTCTCTATGGACTCCACCATGAAGTCCAACCTCTCGGTCGGCCCGCCGCTCGACCTGGTGGTGTATGAAGCCAACCGCTTCGAGACCGACAAGGTGGTCTGCATCGACGCGCAGAACCCGTACTACCGCATGTTGCATTCCACC
>JANMEO010000254.1:0-12686 GCA_031376995.1 Burkholderiales bacterium | reverse complement strand
CACCATCAGATCGGCATCAAGAGATAGCGGGTTCATCGATTGGGATTCGCATGGCGCGTGGCTCTCATCTGTCTTGGCGGATAAGCAAAAGGAATTACTCATCGGATATCTCGACAAAGAACCGGTGGGTGTAGTCCGGTTCGATCAACAACAGGAGTTCGTTGAAGTTTCAATTTATATTGTTCCAGAGGTGGGGATGAAGGGTCAGGGACGCAATTTGTTGCTCTGTGCAGAGCGATGGCTTGCTGCCAACCGACCAGACATGAGGCAAATTCGCGCGGAGGTTTTAGGCGCAAATATCGCATCGCAAGAGTTGTTTCGTGGCGCAGGCTACCTTGTCGAAACGATTCACTACTTGAAAAAAATTGAGGGCTGAGAATGAGTATGGGAATCCGAATTGCCGACCGAATGATCGGACAGGCTCATGCGCCGTTTGTGATTGCCGAAATGTCAGGCAATCACAACCAGTCTCTGGCGCGCGCACTCGAGATCGTCGAGGCTGCTGCAAAAAGTGGCGCGCATGCCTTGAAGATTCAGACCTACACGCCCGACACCATGACGCTAGATTTGGATGAGAGAGAATTCCATATCAGCGACCCTAATAGCTTGTGGGCAGGCACCTCACTCTACAAACTTTACGCCCAGGCTCACACACCCTGGGATTGGCATCAGCCCATTTTTGAGCGCGCGCGCAAACTTGGAATGATTCCTTTCAGTACGCCGTTTGATGACACAGCGGTGGACCTGCTGGAAAGTCTGGATGTCCCATGCTACAAAATTGCATCATTTGAAAATACCGACATACCCTTGATTCGCCGCGTCGCAGCGACTGGAAAGCCGATCATCATTTCCACCGGCATGGCCTCGGTGGCAGAGCTGGACGAGACCGTCCATGCGGCACGCGAAGCCGGATGCAAGGACCTTGTGTTACTCAAATGCACAAGCTCTTATCCCGCGACACCCGAGAATACCAATGTCCGCACCATTGCGCATTTGCGAGAGCTGTTTGGCTGTGAGGTTGGACTGTCGGACCATACGATGGGATGTGGCGCAGCCGTGGCAGCCGTAGCCTTAGGTGCCACAGTGATCGAGAAACACTTCACACTGGCCCGCGCCGATGGTGGTGTCGACTCAGCGTTTTCACTCGAGCCGGATGAAATGAATAGGCTGGTCGTGGAGTGCGAGCGGGCTTGGCAGTCGCTCGGAAAGGTGAGCTACGGCACGACGATTGCTGATCAAAAATCTCTCATTTTTCGCCGTTCGCTTTATGTCGTACGCCCTATGGCTGCTGGTGACGCGTTCAGCCCAAACAACGTACGCGCTATCCGCCCAGGGCTTGGGATGGCGCCGAAATGGATGGATACGGTTTTGCAAAAAAAGGCTGGCAGGGACATCAAAATAGGTACCCCGTTAAGCTGGGACCTGATTGGTTAAGTCGTCATCGCCACAAGTTGACCTGGGCTCAAGAAAATTAGGCAGCCCTCATAACGGTATTTAAAATTCCGTAGCTTTAATTAATATGCCACCAACAGCATTTTAGTGAACGGGCGCCAACTTTGAATACCGAATGGGTATAACAAATGCGAAAGAATAATTTTAAAATAAAATCGCATGACCAAAAATAGACACTCACTTCATGAGTACTTTTATCTTCTCCTTTTTGGAGTGATACTTCTGCAGTTGTATTTTATTCCAAGCATCAGGCTCGGTGTTGCCACGTCAATAATAATCATATTTCTGGCAATTAATGGGGCGGGTAGGAGGTCAATTATTTTCAAATCCATTGAAAATAAAATAGTACTCGCATACATTGTCTATAATACGGCAACTGTGGCACTTTATGGTGTGAATGGGATCCCGCTGTCTGTATTTGCTGCGGAATGGTCGAATTCCATATTGCCGGTATTTTTCTATTATTTTGCGCAAAATAATAATAAAAAAAACGACGCTTTTTATCAAACAACATTGCGTGTACTGATTTTAAGTTTTGCAATTGGATTCTATCTGTGGATAACTGAGTCGGAGATATACAGGGTGTTCATGGACACTACAGAGGGGGCGGGTACCGACTTATTGTTTTTTCAATCATTATTTGGATTAACTGCCACTGGCGCATTTGGCGTCATAGGATTTTTAATAAGTGCCGATATACTCTTCAAAAGCAAAGGTAAAAGTGGGAAGTTGACATTAATAATATGCGCAATTGCCGCAATTTTGACCTTCAGGCGTGCAGCCATGCTGGTTCTGGCGATATCAATTATTGCCATTCATTACATCGGATACTATAAGTATGAATTCATCAAAAAAAGATATTTATTGGTTGAGCTGATTATTTTAGTGTTTGTTTACCTGGCTGTAAGTGCGCAATATGGTGATTTCATTGAGAGTGTTTATGAGCGCGCAGGTATGATTTCTGAGGCATTTGAAGGTAGAAGTGATACCTGGAAGCAGGCTTTTGATATGACCCATCTGCTGACAGGAAGGGGGCTGGGTTCTGTAGGCCACAAAGCCTTGGATTTTAGCGATACTTTGATTCCGGATGGAAACTACTTTAAAATAATAGCAGAGACTGGTGTTATAGGTTTTGGGCTATTTTTTGTCATAATGATTTTGGCAATTTTTAGAGGCGTTGGTAATTTAAGGCATCAGTACATGGAGTTGGGGATCGTTCTCGCCATGAGTTTGATTTCTGTGGGGTCAAATATTTTAACTTACCAATCAATTGCGCCGATTTTCTGGTATTCCATTGGAAGGCTATTGTCGAGAGTTCAAGTCACAAACAGCAAAGCCCTGGATGGCTGTGGTTTGCACCCGCGTAAAATTTTACTATGTTGCAACCCTTCAAAGTAAAAGCATACCTTGATGCTGATGGTTATTTTTAGCGGGGTGCCTTGATGTTAAATAGTGTGAAACTAACCATAAAAAGAATTTTACTAAGAAATAAAAAAAGCATAGTTATCGACTCAGCCTCTGACATCAATTACGGCGTGATTAATCAGAGTATAAACCAAAAATTTCCATGCCGTATAAGTAAATCAATATGCAATTTCGAGGTGGTGAACGAGGGATGCAGTATATCCGATAGCATGTGCTACGGTGACATTATTTTGGGTAGATTTGTGTCAATATCTGGGCCGGGAACCGTTATAAAATCTCTTAGGGAGAAAATATATATAGGTAGCTTCTCGTCTATTGGGCAGAATGTGTGCATTACGGATTTTAACCATGCATATGAAAGAATATCCACCAGTTTCATTAATTACGTCATATTTAATGGTGATTTTGACCGCGACATTGTAACAAAGGGGCCAGTGATTTTAGGGGAGGATGTTTGGATTGGATCAAATACAGTCATACTTCCAGGTATCCATATTGGGCGGGGTTGTATTATCGGTGCCGGAAGTGTGGTGACTACCAGCATCCCAAGTTATTCAATTGCTGTCGGAAATCCAGCTAGAATCATTGCGAAACGTTTTGATGATCATCAGATTGAGCTTCTTGAGCAATTGCGATGGTGGGAGTGGGATATTGAGAAAATAAGAAAAAACAAGCATATTTTTTTGCTCGATATCAAAAATTCATCGATTGATGTGTTGCGTGAATCGATATCTAAACATGTATCCTAGGCAATGCTGCTTGGCACTTGAGGCAGGGTATTAATATGGGTTTAATTTCGTCAATTGCTCATCAAGGTAATATCAATTAATACACAAATGGTATGGTTAAAAATACAAAAATATTGCTAATTTGCAAAGAAAATTTCTCTTACCCATTGTTTTTTTTGGCAAAAAAACTACTCGCTGACGGAAATACTTTGGGTGCATTTTTCATACATCCAGAGGAGGGGTGTTACAATAAGTCAATGTATAATAAAAATACATACTATAATTTTAAAGAAAAATTGCCGCAAGTTAAGCTGTATGGGCTGGACGACCTGTGCAAGACATTTAATGAATATCATCGTGATGGGGGATTGGATATCAATTATCTTGAAAAAATTGAGAAAGAATACTCTCATTTCAAGAATTTTAATCTTCAATTGACTTCCTCTCAGTTGACAACCCGACATTTGCATTCGCGATTTTTCTTTAATCACACCACACTCGCACAGAATCAAATCTTCCTAGAACTTGGCTACAAAAAAGTCATACATGTTTTGGATGAATTCAAGCCAGACGTTATATTTGATGTGGAGGATGGGGAGCTTCTAAGGGCTATAATTAATGAGGTCGCGTTTAAAAGAAAATTGCCCTATGTGAATATCGACTATCCACGATTTGAGGGTTACAAAATCCCAACCTATTGCTTGGGTGTGCAAAGTGATGGATACTTAAAGCTGGAATATGATAGATGCCATGCAATGTCAAAAAGTGATTTGACTGACGAATATGAGTATGTGGCAAATTTAAGGGATGGTGGTAGTATCATGTCAAAAGAGTTTCATGGAACGATTACGAGTCAATACGAGCCGGATCATTTATATTCCGTATTTAAAAGCCTTGTTGAAAAGTTTTTATATTTTTGGAGTGTATTTGTCATCTCTGGCAACTCAAGGCTAGCGAGAAAAAGGCAAATATTGTATTCAAGCCCTATCAAGCACTTCCTATTCTATCTAAAAGTCGCACTAAAGAAGCAACTTTTATTTCGGGAAAACTGGTATTTTGAAAAACCAGACAAGAATGACACTTATGTCTACATGCCTCTGCATCTAATACCCGAGTCAACAACATTCGTAAAGGCGCCATTTTATATTAATGAATTAAATATAATTGAGCAGGTTTCAAAATCTTTACCAATCAACTGGAAATTGTATGTTAAAGAGCATCAGGCCATGGTTGGTGAGAGAAGCTTGTCATTTTATAATGCAGTTAAGAAATTTCCCAATGTCAAACTTGTCAAGTTTAACTACTATAACGATCCTAAGCCATGGATCCAACACTCTCAAGGTGTTGTAGCAATTTCTGGTACAGGTGCCTACGAAGCCGCCATGTTAGGTAAACAATCAATCGTTTTTGCTGATGTCCCTTTTACCTTGATTGAAGGAGTGCATCGTGTTCACTCGTTCGAAGAACTTCCTAAAATACTGGCGTCAATGACTTCGATTGAAAATATGAAGTCTTGCGCTGCTTATTTGGCTGCAGTAAAATCTACGGGTATGGATATTAATTTGAAATACCTCATTACCGAAGGCGAAAGCATCATTGCTCAGAATGGTTTCATCTCTCAGAAGTTCACTGATGAACTGGATAAGTTGCACGAGTTTTTCAATGCGGCTTATGCTGCTTACCCGACAAGATTCCCTTAGGTTTTTTGTTGATATAAAATGGCTTCAATTGACCTAGTGATGAGATATGAAAATAATCGCATATTATCTGCCTCAGTTTCACCCTGTTCCCGAGAATAATGCATGGTGGGGTGCTGGTTTCACGGAGTGGACCAATGTTGGTAGAGCGAAAAAGTATTATAGAGGGCATGATCAACCGAAGGTTCCAAAAGATCTTGGTTACTACGATTTAAGAGTTTCAGATGTTAGAAAACAGCAGGCTGAGCTTGCTAAGAGAGCAGGCGTTGATGCTTTTTGTTATTGGCACTATTGGTTCGGCAATGGCAAGCGATTACTAGAAATGCCCTTTAATGAGGTGCTTAAAACCAATGAGCCTGACTTGCCATTTTGTTTGGGATGGGCGAATGAATCCTGGAAGGCTAAAGTATGGGACTCTGCCAGCACCAAGAGAGATCGCCTGTTAATTGAGCAGCAGTATCCTGGAGAAAAAGATCATGTCGATCATTTCTACTCATTACTGAATGCATTTAAGGATATTCGCTATTTAAGGGTATTTAAAAAACCTGTATTTGTGATTTATAAGCCTTTCCTCATTCCTGAGGTTGAGTCGTTCATAGCCAAATGGAATGATTTGGCTCGTCTGGAAAACCTATCAGATGGCTTTCACTTCATTGGCCACACAGAGAAATCTGGCGATATTTCATCCATTCTTAGAATGGGATTCAATGCTGTGAATATTGTCCGAAATGGTGAGCAGGCACACAACAAAGAGTTAATCCGAAAAATTATTTTTCCTGCACTGATGTACAAAATTTTTGGGATGCCATTAAAGATTGAGTATTCATTGATCATGAAATATTTCGTTCAAGATGACGAGCGGAATTCAAACATCTACCCATCTATCATACCCAATTGGGATCATACGCCACGCAGTGGGCGCAGGGGTACTGTTTATCACAATTCAACCCCTGAACTGTTTGCCAAGCATGTGGGCGATGTCTTTGAGGTTGTAAGAAAAAAAAAGGCGGACGATCAAGTCATTTTTTTAAAATCATGGAATGAGTGGGGCGAGGGCAACTACATGGAGCCTGATATTAAATTCGGCATGCAATACATCGATGTATTGGGTGCTCTTCGCAGGAAAAATGACTATTCAACAGTATTTGATGCTTAGGCAATTATAATATATAAATCATGTGATGCCTACCGTTCTGATCTTTGTTCCCAATTACTTTCCTGGCTACATGTCCGGAGGCATCGCTCGTACCATTTTGAATACGGTCGAATGGCTTGGCGTTGACTTTGAATTCCTGATTGTTACCCGTGATCGTGACTTGGGATCGCAGACCCCTTATGAGCAGATTCAACATGGTGTATGGGTGCCGATGGGTGAGTCAAAGGTGCGTTATCTTGCACCTGACGAGTTAACCTTTTCGGCGCTCACAAAGTTAGTGAATGAGACCCGGCATGATATCCTTCACTTGAATAGCTTTTTTGACTCAGTGTTCACCATTAAGTTATTAATGCTTCTTAAGCTCAGAAGAATCCACTCTCCAAAGATCGTGATGTCCCCGCGTGGTGAGTTCGTGGAGGGCCCGCTTCATATTAAGTATCATAAGAAGTTGCTGTATATTTTGCTGTCAAGACTTGCAGGGTTTTATAAAGGCATCAGATGGCATGCATCAACTTCGCACGAGTCACAGGGCATCGCAAAAGCCATGGGTGTTTCCACATCTGCCGTTTACTCGGCCATTGATTTGCCGATCAAAGACTTGGGTTCTATGGTCACTGGCGTGCCGCAGGGCAAAGAATTAAAAGTCATATTTCTCTCGCGCTTGACGCGCGAAAAAAACCTTGACGGTGCACTGCGCATTCTCCAATTGGTGCGCCAGCCCATGCAATTCGATATTGTGGGACCTAAAGAGGATATTCATTACTGGCAGGAGTGCGAGGCACTGCTCGTCCAACTCCCCGCCCATGTCAAAGCTCGCTACCTGGGTCCCATCTCGCCCCAAGATGTGTTCTCATGCTTGGCAATGTATGACTTGTTCCTTTTCCCCACCCATGGTGAAAACTATGGTCATGTCATCGCAGAGTCTATTTCTGTGGGTACTCGAGTGTTGATCAGCCAGGGCACGCCCTGGCGAAATCTTGTTGACGATGGCGTGGGTTGGGACCTGGATGTCGGGGATCACTCGGAGTTTGCCAAAGTGTTGGATGATCTTGCCGTGCAACCCTATGATGAGCGCATCGCCTTGCGCCAAAGTGTCCGAGGTGCAGCTTTGCTGCGTCTTTATAATCCTCAAGCAGTTGACCACAACCGGGTTTTGTACGCTCAATAATTTTTGATTTGAGAACTGCAATGTTACAGAAAATCTCCCGAATCTGTACCCACTGTGTCATGGACACGAGTGATTCTACAATTACTTTTGATGATCGCGGTTGGTGTGTCTATTGCAATCACTTTCTTTCAAACATTAGCCCCAACTGGCATACGGATGGTCGGGGTGAGAAGAAATTATTCGAAACCGCACAAAAGATCAAACAAGAAGGACGAGGAAAGGACTTTGATTGCATCATAGGTATCAGTGGTGGGCTTGACAGCTCTTATTTGACCTATATTGTCAAAGAGAAATTGGGATTACGTCCCTTACTATTTCACGTCGATGCGGGTTGGAACACAGACCAGGCGGTGGGTAACATCGAAAAGTTGGTGGATGGATTGAGTCTGGATTTGTATACCGAGGTGATCAATTGGGAGGAGATTAAAGATCTACAGGTTGCACTTCTTAAATCACAAATTCCTCATCAGGATATTGTTCAGGATACTGCCTTTTTTTCTACACTTTATAAATTTGCGAGGGAAAATAAAATAAAGTATGTGTTGACTGGTGGTAACTATTCTACGGAATGTTGTCGTGAGCCAGAGGAGTGGGGTGCCTATCCTGGGACAGACAAGACGTTGATTCTCGATATTCATTCTAAGTTCGGAAGGATTCCACTGAGAACATTTCCAATTGTTGACGTCTTCACCTCCAAGGTGTACTATAAATATATTCTTGGGATGCAGGTTTTTAAGCCGCTGGATCTGATTCCGTATATCAAGAAAGATGCTGAGGCCTTACTGGAGCAGCGTTTTGGCTGGAAAAAGTTTCAGCATAAACATCATGAGTCTCGATTCACTCGTTTTTTTGAAGACTACTGGTTGCCACGTAAGTTTGGATTTGACCGCCGAAGGGCACATTTTTCGAGTTTAATTCTGACAGGCCAAATGACCAGGCAGGAAGCCCTTGACCGCATGGCCACCCCAGAGCTGGATGAGCACTTTTTAGAACGTGAGTTTGAATACGTTGCCCACAAATTAGACCTCACTGTTGCAGAATTGAGAGCGATCTTCGATGGTCAAAATAAATCCAGTAATGACTACAAGAGCAAGCGCGCTCTGATTGAAATTGGCTCTAGAGTGATGAGTGCTTTAGGCTTGGAAAAAAGATTATACAAATGATCACCATCATTGATTATGGTTTGGGTAATGTGCTGGCGTTTGTGAATGTATATCACCGTTTTAACATTCCGATTGCCGTCGCCAAGTCTGCGAGTGATCTGGTGAATGCAACCAAACTTATTTTGCCTGGTGTAGGTTCATTTGATCATGCGATGAAGCAGCTGGATCAATCGGGTATGCGCCAAACCGTTGAGCAGTTGGTATTGGTGAGTGCAATGCCAGTACTTGGAATCTGCGTCGGGATGCAGATGTTGGCCAAGTTCAGCGACGAGGGAGATTTGCCTGGCTTGGGGTGGATTGATGGTCAGGTTAAGAAGTTTGACTTGGCAGCCATGCCACGTGGCAACTACCTGCCCCACATGGGCTGGAATGATGTGAATCCCCTGGCAGATGCCGGCTTGTTCAAGGGGATGAAGAAAGATGCCAAATTTTATTTTTTGCACTCTTTCTTCTTTGACTGCCATCAGCAGTCAAACGTTTTGGCAGTCACCGATTATGGCGGGCAGTTCAGTTGTGCGGTCAAGCGTGACAATGTCTATGGGGTTCAATTTCACCCTGAAAAAAGCCATCATTTTGGTAGCCAACTGTTAAAAAATTTTGCGGAAGTCTAAATATGCTTCGCCCTCGAATCATCCCCTGTTTGCTGGTCAGAAATAAAGGCTTGGTCAAGACGGTTAAGTTTGGTCCCTCAAAATATGTGGGTGATCCTATTAATGCGGTAAAAATATTCAATGAGAAAGAAGCAGACGAGCTCATTGTTTTCGACATTGATGCCACGGCAACCGGGTCTGCGCCTGATTTTGTCATGATTCAAAAATTGGCGGCTGAGTGTCGCATGCCCTTGTGTTATGGCGGCGGGGTGACGACGGTTGAGCAGGCCAAATATATTATTGGGCTGGGCGTCGAGAAAGTGGCCATCAACGCGGCTGCTTTGGCTGACCCAGCGTTGATCAGCGCGATGGCGGCTGAGATTGGCAGCCAAAGTGTGGTGGTGGTGCTCGACGTCAAGAGGTCATTGTTCGGCAAGTACGAGGTCTACACCCGCAATGGTCAAAAGGGTACCGGGCGATCCCCCGTCGAGCTGGCGCAGCAGGCTCAGAGATTGGGCGCTGGTGAGATCGTCATCAACTCGATTGACAACGATGGTCAGATGAAGGGCTACGACCTGGACTTGGCTGCCAAGGTGCGTGAGGCCGTTCACTTGCCGATGTCTGTGCTGGGCGGCGCAGGTTCACTGGCAGACATGGGTCGATTGGTGAGTGTGTGCGGCGTGGTGGGCGCGGCAGCAGGCAGTTTGTTTGTATTCAAGGGCGCTTACCGGGCCGTGTTGATCAATTATCCCAGTCAGGCCCAAAAGGATGAGATCGTCCGATCTGTGATGAGTGAACGTTTGATATTGCAAGAATGATGGCGATGCACACAACCAAACGGGTGCTTGTGATGGGGGCCAATGGCATGCTTGGCCACGCGGTATTGCGCCTGTTCGCCCAGAGTCCGGGGTACCAGGTTTTCGGCTCTGTCCGGTTATCCGCTGCGCAGTACCAGCTGCCAAAAGACTTGCATCCCAGTGTCATTGCCGGCGTCGATGTAGAAAATATTGACAACCTGACGCGTTTATTTGCTGTCGTGCACCCGGATGTGGTCATCAACTGCGTCGGACTGGTCAAGCAGCTGGCCGAGGCCAGCGACCCGCTTGCGGCCATTCCCATCAATGCCATGCTGCCACATCGGCTGGCAAGGTTGTGCGAGGTGGCTGGGGCACGTCTGGTGCACATTGGCACCGACTGTGTTTTTTTGGGGGTCAAAGGCCTGTACACCGAAGCGGATACGGCCGACGCTCAAGACCTGTATGGACGCAGCAAATACCTCGGTGAAGTGGACTACCCGCATGCCATGACCTTGCGCACCTCCATCATCGGTCACGAACTCAACGGTGCACGCAGTTTGGTGGGGTGGTTCTTGACGCAAAAGGGCAGCGTGAAGGGCTATCGACGCGCCATTTTTTCTGGGCTGCCCACAGTCGAAATTGCACGAGTGATTCGCGATCATGTGATTCCACACCCTGAGCTGCATGGTGTCTATCATGTGTCTGCACAACCCATCACCAAGTTTGATCTGCTGACACTGATCGCGCAGACCTATGGCAAAACCATTGACATCAACGCAGACGATCAGCTCGTGATCGACCGATCGTTAGACTCCACCCGCTTCAGACAGGCCACCGGCTTTGCGCCGAAAGCATGGCCGCAGCTTATACGCTCGATGCGCGATTTCGGATAACCAGATCTAAAGTGACAAGGGATGACGACATGTTTAAAGACAAGGTGTTGCTGATCACGGGAGGGACGGGGTCGTTTGGCAATGCGGTTTTGCAGCGATTCTTGCATTCCGATTTTGCTGAGATTCGCATCTTCAGTCGCGATGAAAAGAAGCAAGAGGATATGCGCATCGCCTTGAAGAATGACAAGGTCAAGTTCTACATTGGTGATGTTCGTCACTACGACAGCATCGATGATGCCTTGCGGGGCGTAGATTATGTTTTCCATGCTGCCGCCCTCAAACAGGTGCCCTCCTGCGAGTTCTACCCCATGGAGGCTGTGCTCACCAACGTGCAAGGCGCTGAAAACGTGATGCGCGCAGTGATCGCCAATGGGGTCAAGCGTTGTGTGTTGCTCAGCACTGACAAGGCTGTCTACCCGATCAATGCCATGGGCATCTCCAAAGCGATGATGGAAAAGGTCATGGTCGCCAAGTCACGTTTGTGCGACCCTGGTAAAACTGTTTTGAGCGCGACGCGTTATGGCAATGTGATGGCTTCTCGGGGTTCTGTGATTCCGCTTTTTTTGGATCAATTGCAGTCGGGTAAGCCGCTGACGATCACGGACCCCAACATGACGCGCTTTTTGATGTCGCTGGAAGAATCAGTGGACTTGGTGCTCTACGCTTTCGAGCACGCGCAGCCCGGCGATATTTTTGTTCAAAAGGCACCTGCCTCGACCGTCGGCGATTTGTCGCAAGCAATGAAAGAATTGTTGAAGAGTGACAGCGAGGTGAAGGTCATTGGAACCCGGCATGGCGAAAAGCTTTATGAATCGTTGTTGTCTCGTGAGGAGATGGCACGGGCGGACGATTTAGGCGATTACTACCGGGTACCCGCAGACTCAAGAGACCTCAATTACGCCAAGTACTTTGTTGAGGGCGAGGTGGCCATCCCCACCTTCAATGACTACACCTCCCACAACACACATCGCTTGGATGTTGAAGGTGTCAAACAAACCCTGATGAAGCTGGACATCATTCGGGAGGCTTTGAGTGCGTAAGCTCAAAGTCATGACCATCGTGGGCACACGGCCCGAGATCATTCGTCTGTCGCGATTGATACCCAAGCTAGATCAGCACTGCGACCATGTTCTGGTGCACACCGGGCAAAATTACGACTACGAGTTGAATGAGGTTTTCTTCAGTGACCTCGGGATTCGTAAACCCAATTCGTTTCTAGAAGCCGCCGGAGCAACCCCAGCCCAGACCATTGGTCAAGTCATCATGACCGCCGACAAGGTGATGGGGCAATACCAGCCCGAGGCTTTGCTTGTGCTGGGGGACACCAACAGCGCCTTGGCGGCGATTGCCGCCAAGCGCCGCAAGATACCCATTTTTCACATGGAGGCAGGCAACCGCTGCTTTGATTTCAGGGTGCCAGAAGAAATCAACCGCCGCATTGCTGATCACACCTCAGACATCAACCTGACCTACAGCGAAATCGCCCGTGACTACCTGTTGCGGGAGGGGTTGCCGCCTGACCAAGTGATTAAGACGGGTAGCCCTATGCGCGAGGTCATTGACCACTACATGCCGGGTATTGAGGCATCAACCGTGTTAACACGGCTTGGACTCAAG
>JANMEO010000206.1:0-1753 GCA_031376995.1 Burkholderiales bacterium | reverse complement strand
TGGTATCGCGAGCATTTACAACGCTGCAGATCCGTTTTCAAAACGGCTCAGCGATCCGGCATCTACAGTTCCGAGGGGTATAGCTGCAGCCTGAGCTTTGGGTTTGCTGTTTTCAGGCAAACTCATTGAGAGAAAACAAGCACGCCCCAACAGACCATATTCCGCGACCACAGTGAAAGCATCACCCCCGTTACTCAAGCATCGTCTCGATAAATGGTTGTGTGCGGCTCGACTTTATAAAACCCGCAGCCTGGCCAGCGAGGAAATCGCAAAAGGGCATGTTTTTGTGAATGGCCAACATCCCAAAGCCTCGCGTGAGGTTCACTTGGCCGACCGCATTGAGCTGCGTCAAGGTGTCATTTCCAAAACGATCATCGTTTCAGGGCTGAGCAGTGTACGTGGCAATGCCCTCATGGCATCGACCTTGTATGCTGAGACGCCAGAGAGTATCACGCAGCGGGCCATTGATGCTGATCAGCGAAAGTTGGCCGCTGAGCCAGCACTGAGCTTAGTACAGGGGCGGCCAACCAAGCGATCCCGCCGCAAGCTCGCGGCCTGGAACCGCTGGACTGCAACGTCTGACCCCTAATGGTTGGCCAGTTTTAACTCAAAACCCTACGGCAGGGCCTGTGGTGCCTGCTAAGGTGCGTTGATCAAACAGCACAAAAACTGATCGACCAAAGAAAAATGGCAAGCCCAAATCAATAGGCCCCTGCACTCCCCCATCAAATGTAGCGCCCAGATTTGATATGGCGAGCGCTCCTGAGTTGACAAGCTGCTGCGCGTTGCCGATGTTAAAGCTCACACTAGCACGGCGGTTGTTAAGTCCTATGACCTCCACGGTTTCAGTTTGCACAGAACTGGGGCAGTAAAAAACGCCATCAGAGCAAAGCGCCAGGTTAGAGTCAAAGAAAATCCCATTGGACCCAGAGTCAATGAAGCCGATATCGGTAACCCCAGCGTATCGGATGAAAAAAGTATTATCGAAGTCAAGTGTGAAGAGTCGGGCGCTGCCTAGCAGGTTATTGGCCTGGGTCTCCACCCCAAAAAACAAAGAGCCGATAACAGACTTAGCACCTGCGACTGGAATTTCTGGCAGCTTGACAACCAATCCGTTATTGTCCAATGACATTGCTGCAATGGGGTTGGCTACCTGGCGACCTATTGGCACCGCTGTGGGTTCGCAATCCGGCGTCCCGGAGCGTACGGGGCAAATGTAGTACCCACCCGAGCGTGGAACCACCGCACAGGTTGAACCACAATCTTGGAGTAAAGAACTGACACCCAAAATTCCTCGTGCTCTGAGATCGACCACATCTGCAACTACACGACCCGTGGTGCAAGTGATTGGCGCAGATCCCGCGGCAGGATCAGCAATCAGATGTACAGGCAAAGAAGTGGCTTGACGAGAGCCAAGTTGAACATCGGCCCATACAACTGAACCCCAAGTCGCGGTGCCATCCAAAAATCGTTGACAACGCAGCAAGGGCTCTCCACTGATAGGCTCAGTCACCCGGGGAAGGCTGATGCCGCTGACGTCTGACGCCAAAATCCTCAATCCTGTTGAGCCCGTGTCAACCAAGACATCACTGACCGTTTGGCAAGCGCTGCTTCCTGGCGAGCACAAAGTGACTGAGGCATAAAGGGAGTATCGAGCTGCGTGTAGCTTCCGATGTACGCCGGGTACGCCTTCGGCATGCGGAGAACGCAGCCATCGAGAACGTCTTCGGCCTGGATCATGCCGATCTTCACC
>JANMEO010000211.1:0-2444 GCA_031376995.1 Burkholderiales bacterium | reverse complement strand
AAAAACTCAAGGCATGGCGCATCTCCAGTTGATGGCACAGGCCGCCGGCAATAGTGTGCGCATTGACGGCGCCTGGCCCGGCACCCCCACCGCCCCAACCACCCTGAAGATCAACGCCCCAGACCTGAGCCTGCTGAACCCTTGGGGCTCGCTGATGAAACCTCGGGCCAGCAAGGTCGAACTCAGGGGTCAGCTGCAAGGCCACCTGACCCTCATCCAGACGGGCTCCGAGCTTCGCACGCAGGGTCAGCTCAATGCCGCGAATGTGCAATGGGGCAAGCAGCACCTCTCAAATCTGCAAGCCCAATGGGAGCTTGGGGACCTTCCGAGCAGCCAACTGCAACTCCAGCTTCAAATCAACAAGGCTCGCTGGCAAGGCCGCCAGTTGGCTAATCTAGTCCTGCAAGCCAAGGGGCGCGTCGATGAGCACCTCTTGAGCTTGCAAGCACAGCTCGATGCCCTGCCCCCGATCTGGTTTGATGAACTGCGACAACTGAACACCCAAGACCAGGCCCAGGTCCAAAACTCACAACCCCAACACACGACTCTGCGGTTCACTGCTCAAGGTAGCCTGGGCGGCGCCACAGAGCACAAGAACTTCAAACTCCCCACAGGTTGGCAAGGCCAGATCACCGAATGGAGTGCACGCAGCGAACCTGCGCCTAGGCAGCCGCCCTGGTGGGAAGGTCAAGCCGTGAATGTCGCTCTAGACTGGGGCACCCCCATTACGCCCCAGCTCGGCCTGCGCATTTCGGCCAGCCAAGGGCAATGGGCGGGCAGCACGCTGCGCTGGGGACCCATTCAATGGCAAACCACGCCAACCGGGGAGCACCAAATCGATGCTGAGATCAGCCTCGATCCCATCGCGATCGCCCCTATGCTGGCCCGCTTGCAACCTGACGTCGGCTGGCGTGGTGACTTGCATGTTGGCCTGCAAGCCAAAATTCACAGCCACCCACATGGGCAAGCAGACGTGGTTCTCGAGCGCCATCACGGCGATCTGCAAATCACCGATGAGACAGGCACACGAGCCTTGGTCTTAAGCACCTTGCGCCTGGCACTGAACGCTATGGATGGCCGATGGACCTTCACCCAGGCCGTTGCTGGACAAAACTTAGGAGTGATTTCAGGCGCCTTAGTCGCCCAGACAAGCCCTGGTACCCGCTGGCCTCAAGCCAGCACCCCAGTGCAAGGTGTGCTCGAGCTGCAAGTGGCTGAACTCGGGGCATGGGGCACTTGGCTACCTGCAGGGTGGCGGCTTGGCGGCCAGCTACGGGCCAGTGCTGGCCTGGCCGGAACATGGAGCACGCCGCAGTTCACGGGCGCCATTCACGGCACCGGGCTCAGTGCTCGCCACGTGCTAAAAGGCGTGAGCATCACCGACGGGAAAGTCGACATCATGCTAGACGGCGACACAGCCCAGATCAACAACATCAGCGCCCGCAGTGGCAGCGGCACACTGGTGCTGCAAGGGCAAGCACAGCTCGGGCCAGCCCCGACAGCACAGCTCAACATGGAGCTGGATCGCTTTCAACTGCTGGGCAGGGTTGACCGCCGCCTAATTGCCAGCGGTCAATCACTGATCACTCTGAGCTCTGAAGCGCTTGACTTGAGCGGTCAATGGAAGATCGATGAAGGCTTGATCGACTTTTCACGCGGCGACGCGCCAAGCCTTGCAAGCGACGTGCAAGTGGTGCGCACGCTGTTGCCCACCGACCCGACTTTACCCAGCCAAGCCCTGATGCCCCCAGCCTTGAGAGCCCGCAGCTTGCCTTTGCACATTAATCTGAATGTTGAGCTGGGGCGCCAACTCAAGCTCAAAGGGCGCGGCCTAGACACGGCCCTCAAGGGGGCGCTGAAAGTGCACTCGATGGGACAAGGCTTGCAAGTGCATGGCATCGTGCAAACCGAAGGCGGAAGCTACAAAGCATATGGTCAAAAACTCTCAGTCGATCGCGGCATGGTGATTTTCACGGGCGATGTCAACAACCCCCGACTCGACATTGAAGCCACCCGCCCCGACACTGGGGAGGTGCGCGTGGGCATGCTCATCACGGGCAACGCTGGCAACCCCCGCGTGCGACTGTTCTCAGACCCTGAGATGAGCGACATCGATAAACTCAGCTGGCTGGTTCTAGGGCGCCCTAGCGATGGCCTGGGCGGCACTGACATTGCCTTGCTGCAGCGCGCCGCGGTGGCTTTGCTCAGCGGCGAAAATGAGGGGCTCACTGACCAATTTTTTCGATTGATTGGACTCGACCAACTCTCGGTGCGCCAAAACGATGGCGCAGTCAAAGAGACCATCGTTTCAGTCAGCAGACAACTCTCACAACGTTGGTCGATCGGTTACGAACGTAGCCTCAATGCCACCGAGGGATCCTGGCAGCTGATTTACCGCCTTGCCCAGCGCTTCACCCTGCGCGCCCAGACTGGCCAAGAAAATG
>JANMEO010000176.1:0-21212 GCA_031376995.1 Burkholderiales bacterium | reverse complement strand
CGCCTTGCACCCCCATTCCCCAAACAACCCATCAACCCAGCATCTTCAGTTCCGATGGGTATAGCTAACGAGACCGCCACGGGTAGGCTGAATGTGTGCACAGAGCCAGCGCGTAAGCCAGCCCAGCACTTGCGCCCGCCTTGATCTAATCACGCACTCGAGCGTCCCGCCCGGCTCGGTGCCGACACTAGGCTGACACAGGGGGAGTCCAAGCCATGATCGGCTTTGTCAGGATGGTAATCACCCACTGCGAAGCTGACGGATTGGGTTGGGCGCGGATCATTGGGGACCCTAGCCCCACACGCTATCTGCGAACCTGCTTGCCGATGTAACCACCGACGGCAGCACCTCCAACTGTACCTACGCTACTGCCGCCGGTGAGGATGGCACCGGCTACCGCACCTACACTGGCCCCGGTGATGATGTTCCGGTCACGTGTCGACAGATTGGCACAACCGCTGGATAAGACTACTAGCACTGTGACTAAGCTTGCCACTACTGACTTGGAGATTGATTTCATGAACGTCTCTTATGCCAAAAAAATGATGTGAAATCGGGCTAATTTCCAATTTGATTGGAAATTAGCCCGCCACCAACCGGATGAGGTTGGCCTGTGCCTATATTGTGCAAGGCGTTTGCGTATGACGCCATGATCACCCAACAGTGCCGACGTTGCGAGCTAAATTTGTATCGAACGGTATCTCTGTAGGGGGAGTGAGCACACAGAAGAAAAAAATGCCATCTATCCTATCTTTGGAATCCAAGTCTCAGTGATAAAGACCTATCAAAATGCAAAAAACCCCCTGTACGGGAGCAAATGAGAACCCATCAAAATGGCCGGCCCTATTGATAGGTTGATGGGTTACAAACTTTTCAATAGGACTGACGCAAAAATCTGGATGAAGATGGAGTAGCAGCTTGCCTGTGAAGCCGACACGACTTGATTATTGCCAATACTTACTGGTGAGCCAGATCAACTACACGCTGATAAATTTTGCGCAGTACACCGAAAACATGAGCCACGATGCCATCAACCGCCACATGAGACAAGCCCGCGTGACGAGTAGCGACATTTGGCACAACGTCAAAGACGAGGTGATTCATTCGCCAAATGGCCATACCCCTCAGAACTGAAGATGCCGGATCGAGGGGTATATAGGGGCTTAAGCCGTTCAAAATCGGCGACATCAACGCGCTGCTTGCAGTCACTGCTGACAGCCAAGCCTAATTGCGCCCAACAGCAGAAGGCATCACCCCCCTGAAAGTCTTAAAGAAATCACTATTGGGATCGACGACCATCACATCAGAACGGCTGCGGAAACTGACCTTGTAAGCCTCTAAGCTTCGATAGAACAAAGCAAACTGGGGATCACGGCTAAAAGCCTCTGAATACAAAGCAGAAGCACGAGCATCGCCTTCGCCCTTGATGCGCTGGGCATCTCGATAGGCTTGCGCCAGTATGACCTCTCGCTCACGGTCGGCTTCAGCTCGAATTTTTTCGCCTGACGCCGCACCTGTGGCTCGCACCTCGTTGGCCGCCCTCTTGCGCTCCGAGTCCATTCGACGATAAACCGAATCGGTGACGGCTGGGGCAAAATCAACCCTCTTGATACGCACATCCACAATTTCAATTCCGAAGGCATCTTCGGTGGCCTCAAGGCGGGCCAAAACATCCTTCATCACGGCCTCGCGCTCGGTGTTTAAAACATCTTGCACCGTCCGCTGCGTCACGACTTCGTTGAAAGTGGCCTGCACCACAGGACTCAAACGAGTTTCAAGATTGCGCAACTCGACACCATTATTACGAATGAACTTGATGGGTTCTTTGATGCGCCACTTGACCAGCCAATCGATCACGACACTTTTTTTCTCTTGCGTAAAAATAGGGCGGGTGTCGGGCGCATCAAGTGTCTGAATGCGACGATCCAGCATCACCACATTTTGAAACGGGGGCGGCAACTTGAAGCGCAAACCCGGCTCACCGATCGATTCCTTGATCTCGCCAAAGGCGTAAACCACTGCAAATCTGCGTTGGTCCACCACAAAGACTGTCGACAAAAGCACCAGCAAGACAATCAAGGCACTGACAATGAAAATTCCGATTCGGTTCATCTGGCAAAGTCCTGTTTAAACATCAATCAACGGCTGTCACGATCTCGAGTGCGCAGGTTGTCTCTAGAGCGCGTCTCGGTCGGTGGGGAGACTTGTGGCAGCGGCTCAATGAGCGCAGAGGCGGGGGCCGTCACGGCAGCGGCGGGGGCTTGCTGAATCAACTTATCAAGAGGCAAGTAAAGCAAATTAGAGTTACCCCGGCTGTCGACCAACACTTTGCTGACATTGCTGTAGACCTGCTGCATGGTATCGATATAGAGGCGGTCCCGGGTCACTGCCGGAGCTTTCTGATACTCTGCCAAAACACTTGAGAATCGAAGTGTGTCTCCTTTGGCCTGCTCTTCGACCCGCGACTGATGAGCGCGCGCCTCTTCTAGCAACCTAGAAGCAGCACCCCGCGCCTGAGGAATGACTGTGTTGGCGTAGGCCTGACCCTCATTTTTTGAACGTTCGCTGTCTGCGCCAGCTCTGAACGCATCATCAAAGGCTGCTTGCACCTGCTCTGGCGCCTGAACACTTTGAACGTTGACGTTCACAATCAAAATCCCAGCCTCAACACGGTCCAACTGAGCCTGAACCGACTTGATTAACATGGGCTGAAGATCTTGGCGTTTTTCGTAAAGCACTTCGTCCATGGTTTTAGCGCCAACGATCTCACGCACTGCTGACTCAGCTGCCTGGCTGACAGCATCATCAGGCTGTCGATTTTTAAATAAATAATTCTCAATCCCGCCTTCACCGTCTTTGATCCGGTACTGCACGCTGAAGCGAATATCGACGATGTTCTCATCTTGGGTCAGCATGAAAGAATCTCGATATCCCGTATTTGGAGCCACAGACGTGCCGCCAACACCGGTTGATCGGAGCAAATTGACTTGCACAATCTCATGGGACTGGAACGGATAAGGGGCACGAAATTGCATGCCTGCTTGAACGGTTTTGGTGTACTTGCCAAAAGACAATATCACCGCCTGCTCGCCTTCATTCACAATGAAGATGCCCGTGCAACCCCAAATGACCAAAGCCACGGCACTCACCAGCCCCAAACCAATTCCCGCATTTTTCATATCGGGCGGACCCTCGGGGTCATCCCCACGATGGGGGGTTTTGCGACCAAACAAATCGCTCAACTTGCGATTGAAGTCCCCCCACAACTCATCCAGATCAGGGGGGCCATCACCCCCTCGACGGCCACTCAAATGAACAACTTTAAAAGGTTGTCTGCGCAGCCGCAGAGCAACACCCGCTAGCAAGGTGCATGTCGCTCGCGCAACACCACTGGGCAGTGCCAAAATTCTGGCCCCTGCGTGCGCTGAGTCAGAGAAAAATGAGGCATTCATGGTCATGCTTTATTGAAAAAAATTAAAAAGGTGGCAACTCGACCAAACCAGAGCCCTGTGCGGGCGCTACCTGATGCATTGCAGAAACAATGGCCTGTCGCAACGTGTCTAAGCCCATATTTTGCAATGCACTCACGAAGACCCGCCGCATTTGAACCCCTTGAACCTCGAAGAGGTCCTGACACACTTGAAGATGTTGGTGATGGTCTAACTGGTCAATTTTATTGAACACCAAGATTTGTGGAATTTGATCAGCCCCGATGTCCTTCAATACCTGATGCACTTGATGGATTTGCTCCTCAAAATTGGGGCTGGCTGCATCTACCACGTGCAACAACAAATCAGCGTCAGCCGCCTCTTGCAAGGTGGCCTCAAAAGCCTCGATCAACTTATGCGGGAGGTCACGTATGAAACCGACCGTATCAGACAACGATACAGAGCAGCTGGCATCTTGCAAGTAGAACTGCCGAGTGGTGGTGTCGAGTGTGGCAAAAAGTCGATCAGCGGCAAAGGCTTGCGCCTTAACCAAGCTGTTGAACAACGTTGACTTTCCAGCGTTGGTATAACCCACTAAAGATACCTGATAAGTGTGATTTCGCTGCCTTTGGCGCCGCTGCGTGCTTCTTTGTTTTTTTACTTTGACCAACCGGACCTTGAGTGCTTTGATGCGCTCGCTGATCATTCGTCGATCAAGCTCAATTTGCGCTTCTCCAGGACCGCCTCGATTGCCAATGCCACCGCGCTGCCGCTCCAGGTGACTCCAACGACGAACCAAGCGCGTGGACAAATACTGTAGATGAGCCAGCTCAACCTGCAATTTTCCTTCGTGACTTTGAGCTCGAGCTGCAAAAATTTCCAAAATCAGTAGCGTGCGATCAGCAACAGGCACCCCCAAAACGCGCTCGAGATTGCGCTGCTGAGCCGCAGATAAGGCCTGATCAAACAACACGCCCTCTGCGTCGTGAAGCTCGACCAATGTCTTGATTTCATCAGCCTTGCCCGAACCCACAAATAAGGCCGCATCGGCAGCTTGTCGCCTGGCAATCACTCGGGCCACGGGCTCATCGCCAGCAGAGACACACAGAAGAGCCAGCTCGTCAAGGGTGGCGTCAAAATAGCCACGCCCACCCAAATCAACTCCGACCAGGATGACGCGCAGGGGCAAAGCGTTGGTGATGGCCCTCGCCACAGTCAGGGCGTCCGTGTGCGAGTCATGCGCTACAGCGTCAAAACGAAGCGGCCTTACTCGGCCGACTCAGCAACATTGAAGTTAACTGCTCGACCAGGAACCACGGTTGAAATTGCATGCTTGTAGACCATCTGAGTCACGGTATTTTTTAGCAAAACAACATACTGATCGAAAGACTCAATGTGGCCTTGAAGCTTGATGCCATTGACCAGATAAATTGACACAGGCACATGCTCTTTGCGAAGCAGGTTCAGAAAGGGATCTTGAAGAAGTTGGCTTTTATTGCTCACGATATATTCCGTGTTGAAGATTGAAGCAGTGACATTAACACAGCCCAACCTCAGAGGTCATCATCTGCCTGAAGATTCTTTGTCGTCAAAAGGATTCCGGCTAGACTTCATCTCGATGCGCAAGGGAGTCCCGGTGAGCTTGAAGTGGGCTCTGAAGCGCCCTTCAAGAAAGCGCTTGTAGGAATCAGTGACGTGCTCGAGTGAGTTGCCATGAATCACAATGATCGGCGGATTCATACCACCTTGATGGGCGTAACGCAATTTAGGCCTGAACATCCCCGCCCTTTTCGGCGCCTGGTGCTCAATAGCCTCTTGCAACAAGCGCGTGAGAATTGGCGTAGGAAGTTTGCGAATGGCCGACTGATGTGCCTCAGTGATTGATCGCCAAACGGCGGCCAGCCCCTGCCGACGAACTGCCGAGATGTACAAAACCGGCGCAAACTTTAAAAATGGCAATCGCTGCTCAATCGATTTTTCAAGCAGCTCTTTTTGATAGGCGTCAACCGCATCCCACTTATTGACGGCCAAAACGACAGCACGCCCACTTTCGAGGATGTAGCCTGCAATATGAGCATCTTGATCGGTAACGCCCTGAGTCGCATCCAACAGCAGCAACACCACGTTGGCATCTGCGATGGCTTGCAGAGTTTTGACCACAGAAAACTTTTCAATGGCTTCAAACACTCGGCCCTTACGGCGCAAACCCGCCGTGTCAATCAACTCAAATTTCTGCCCGCCCTTTTCAAACGGGACAGTGATGGCATCACGCGTTGTGCCGGGCAGATCAAAGGCCACCAACCGCTCCTCGCCAAGCCAGGTATTGATCAAGGTGCTCTTTCCCACGTTGGGGCGCCCAGCAACAGCCAATCGGATGGGCCGATCGTCTTCACTGTCGGCCTCGTCCTCTTCGGGAAATTGAAAGTTCTCAAGAGCCGCCTCAGTGAGGCTGCGAATCCCCTGCCCATGGGCCGATGAAATCGGGTGGGGATCTCCCAAGCCCAACTCAAAAAACTCTGCCACCTGAGGCGCATCGAGCATGCCTTCAGCTTTGTTGGCAGCCAGGATGACTTTTTTTCCTGAAACGCGCAAGTAATCAGCGATGTCATGATCTTGACCACAAACACCCCCGCGCACATCGACCACAAAGATGACAGCGTCTGCCTCGGCCACGGCCTGACGGGTTTGCTTGGCCATTTCCTTGACAATGCCGTTGGTACAGTCTGGCTCGAAGCCACCCGTGTCCACCACAATAAACTCATGCGGACCCAGTTTCCCATCACCGTAGTGCCGGTCGCGCGTCAATCCAGCGAAGTCAGCCACGATGGCATCGCGACTGCGAGTCATCCGGTTAAATAGAGTTGATTTGCCGACATTGGGACGGCCGACAATCGCGATAACCGGTTTCATGAACTTATTGAACCTTGTAGCTGTCAATCGGCGCGAAGGGCAAACACACCACCCTTGCGAGTGACCACAAGAACGATGCCACCCATCACGGCTGGAGGCGATGTAATGGGGCTGCCATCAGTAGCCAGACGAAGGAGTGCTGCTCCATTGTCGCGAGACAGAAAATGCACCATGCCACGCTCATCGCCGAATACCACCCTGTTGCCACTCAGCGCAGGCGCACCCAACCCATGGTTTAAAAGGGCATCGCTTGACCACAGCGCTAGACCCGTTGCGAGTTTCCAAACCTGAATTCGATCACTGGCATCTGCAGCGTAGACCTGATCAACATCTGCAGCAAGGCCCTGAATGCCACCAAAGTTTTTACTCCAAAGCAAGGCACCTCGCACAGCGTTCACGCAGGCCACGCCCACTTGATAAGAGCGCGCGCAGACAAAGTTGTCAACACGGGCAGATGGCCCCACCAAGTCGGCCAAACGTTCAATCTCATTGGCACCTCGAGGCGTAGCCAAGAGCGCCTCCCACATGACCGCGCCATTCAAAGGGTTAAGACCCACCATTCGTGTGCCCTGACCGACAATCAAGGTATCTCCAAATGCTCGGAGCACACCAGGCTGCAACAGCGTGAGGGGATCACCTGAACGCGGTAAGGTCCAAATCTTGCGGCCCTCTTGAGCGTCAAAGGCATGCACACTGCGATCACTGGCTTGAATAAAAATACGCTCTCCAGCCACCAAAGGGGGTGTTCTAACCTGAACACCGAGCGGGTGGCGCCAGATCAAACGTCCCCCCTCAAGAACCACAAGGTCGCCCTTTGTCGTGACCATGGCTGCATAACGCCCATCAGAGCCAACGCCCGCAACCACGGGCTCATCCAAAGCAAATTGCCACAAGACCTTTCCGGTGTCGGGCTGCAAACTCACGACCCCGCCATCGCCCCCGACCAGCGTGAACACCCCAGCTGCGGTGGCAATGCTCATGGGCGTGCCGAGCTTGCCAAGCGAATATTGCCAAAGCACACGGCCCTCGATGGGCGAAGTGATGGTTTGCAGGGGTTTCGGATCAGGCTTTTGAGGCGCACCTGCGCAGGCAGCAAGTGCCAGGCACAAGACCCCAATGAACAAGAGAGCAAAAGCTCGAACACGCTCTGATGCAGTCACTCGACAACCCCTGTCACCGCCACCAGAGGCTGTGTGGCCATGACCCCTAAAGCAGCCAACTTGGCCTCGACAAAAACCCTGTAATCCATCTTGGGGTCAAGAGTCTTCCAGGCCTGCTCGTAAGAAGCAATCGCCTGCTCAGGCTTATCAAGCATCAAGAAAACATCACCCCGACGATCTGCAAACAAGCCCTCAAATGAAGCCGAGGGCGAGACGGCAAGGAGTAACTGGGCTTCATCAAACTTTTTCAGTTCAACCAAAACTGCAGCCAAACGCAAAAGCGCAACGGCTTTGTACTCGTCTGTGGTGGCATTGTCTTTGCCCCAAGCCAGAGAAGCCTTTGCATTCTCCAATTGAGTGGAGTCAAACTGCAGTTTTGCAATCAACAGTGCCGCTTGCTGGGCAAAAAATGTTTGAGGGTAGCGCGATTTGAGATCAGCAAAGACCTCCGAAGCACGGGTCGTGTCACCCACCAAAAACGCTTTGTCAAGCTCGTCATACATGGCAGCGGCTTGCAAGGCTTGATTTTGCTGACGGCTTTGCCACTGATTCCAGACGAAAAAAGTTGCCAGCAGGGCAACCACCAACAGCAAGATGAAGTTGCCTCTGCGTTTCCAGAATGATTTAATCTGTTCGAGTTGCTCTTGTTCTTCGGGGGCGATCTGTGCCATATCTATTTTCTGAAGTCAAATCGAAAGGGGGCTGGAGGATTAAGATTAGTCTCGGATTATGCGTTGAACAGCTCGGCAGCCCACTGACCCACCTCCGCCAGCGCCAAAATACGCTGCGGTACCGCAGATTCGCGCAAGTTTTTCAAGCTCACCTCACCCCGCAAGGCTTCATCTTGTCCAAAAATCAACGCAAAGTGCGCACCACTTTCATTCGCACGCTCAAATTGGGTCCGCATGCGCGCTGGCCCACTTAAACCCGAAGCATTCATCTGCACACCGATCCCCTTGGCACGCAACACTTCAAGCGTGGAGAAGACAGTCGGCAAACAAGATAGGTCAGGGACAATGGCATAAACCCTTGGCGGCGGGGGCGGCGGCAGTAAAGCCAGTTTTTCCAACAGCAACAGCATGCGCTCGATGCCCAGGCCCCAGCCAACAGCAGGCATGGGCTTACCGCCCAGTTGCTCTACCAAAGCATCGTAACGCCCTCCACCACAAACAGTGGCCTGAGCACCCAGATGATGAGTTTTCCATTCGAACACTGTGAGGTTGTAATAATCCATCCCGCGAACCAAGCGCGGATTGACTACATAGGCCAAGCCTGCGGCATCGAGCACATCGCGCACGCCTTGAAAATGAGCCAATGAGGCTTCACCCAGAAAGTTCATCAGCTCAGGTGCTGAATCCACGACGGTCTGCATCATGGGATTTTTAGTGTCAAGAATGCGCAGCGGATTGGTATGCAAACGACGCACAGCGTCTGCATCTAAAAGATGCAGATAGGCCTCGAAATGCCCAACAAGCGCCTGACGATATGCCAAGCGCTCTTCTGGCTGGCCGAGGCTGTTGATTTCGAGACGCAGGTCACGATCTTCCTGCAAACCCAGCTCACGCCAAAGTGCACGGCTCATCAAAATCAACTCGGCATCCACATCGGGGCCGCCAAAACCCAGCGCCTCAGCGCCAACTTGATGAAATTGACGGTAACGACCGAGCTGGGGCTGCTCGTGCCGAAACATGGGCCCAGTGTAGTAAAGACGCTTTCCCCCATCTCGCAAAAAAGAATGCTCAACCATGGCACGAACAACACCTGCGGTTCCCTCGGGGCGAAGGGTCAGCTTGCTGTTATTTTTAGCATCTTCGAAAGAGTACATCTCCTTTTCGACAATGTCTGTGACCTGGCCCAGCGCACGTGCAAAGAGCCCTGTAGGCTCGACGATGGGGGTGCGCACGTTGACATAGGCATAACGCGCCATCAACCTGCAGACCACCGATTCAAACCACTCCCAGGAGGCAGAAGCCGGCGGCAAAATGTCATTCATGCCTTTAACCGCTTGCAATGCGGTTTTTTTTTCAGTCATCATTTTCAGCACATTGATATTTTTAAATTCAGCCAGCAGCACTTTGTGCTGCTTTCGCAGGCAACCCGAATCGGCGCTCAATATAATTTTCTACCAAGGCCTGAAAGTCGTTGGCGATCTTGTTGCCTCGCAAGGTCAGCGCCTTCTCGCCATCGATAAACACCGGGGCGGCTGGCGCCTCTCCGGTTCCTGGCAAGCTGATACCGATGTCTGCATGTTTGCTTTCGCCAGGCCCATTCACGATGCAGCCCATCACGGCTACCCTCATGGTTTCAACCCCAGGGTATTTCGCCTGCCACAGCGGCATTTGAGCACGCAAAAAATCATCGATTTGCTTGGCCAATTCTTGAAATGTTGTGCTGGTAGTGCGACCGCAGCCAGGGCATGCGGTGACACTGGGATTGAATGCCCGCAAACCCAGAGACTGTAAAATTTCCCGAGCCACGATGACTTCTTGAGTGCGGGATTCACCAGGTGCAGGCGTGAGAGACACACGCACGGTGTCGCCAATGCCTTCTTGCAAAAGCACAGACAAGGCAACGGCCGAAGCCACCGTGCCCTTGGTACCCATGCCCGCCTCTGTCAAACCCAAGTGCAAGGGGTAATCGCATTGACGGGCCAATGCCCTGTAGACGCTGACCAAATCTTGAACACCCGACATTTTGCAAGAAAGAACAATCTGGTTGGCTGACAAACCGATCTCGACAGCGCGCTGTGCGGACTCAATCGCCGACGCCACGATTGCGCGATAGATGATTTGCTGGGGCTCAAAGGGTGTAGGCAAAGCCGCATTGTCGTCCATCAATTCGGCCAAAAGCTCTTGATCCAAGCTGCCCCAGTTCACGCCAATGCGAACCACTTTATGGTGTCGTGCGGCGATCTCAATCATTTGGGCAAACTGGCGATCTCCTTTATCGCCTTTACCCACATTTCCGGGGTTGATTCGATATTTAGATAAAGCCTCTGCACAAGCGGGGTAATCTGTCAATAAACGATGGCCGTTGAAATGAAAATCGCCTACCAAAGGAACAGCGATACCCATGCGATCAAGCTGATCCCTCACATGTGGAACTGCTGCTGCAGCCTCAGGCGTATTCACAGTGATTCTGACCAGCTCTGAGCCTGCTTGAGCCAGCTCTTTCACCTGAATAGCGGTTTCAATGACATCGACGGTGTCTACGTTGGTCATTGATTGCACACACACAGGTGCCCCCCCCCCAATCAGGACAACGTGACTGCCCCAGCGAACTTGAGCCTGATGCGAACGGCGCACAGCTGGCTTGGCATGATCAATGAAAGTGTGGCGCAAAGATAGAGAGGTGGACATGATCAAATTTGAAAAATGGCGGCTGTCATATAGGAAATATACCCACTCAACCTGATCCCCTGCCTGGGTTGGCTTTAATAGAGCTCGATGTAAGCCACGTTGTCTTTGGTTGAGGCGGTCAGATCAATGACTTGCCCGCGAAAGCGAACTTCCGCTGAGGCCGCGTGATCAATCCGAACCCGAAAAGGCAACAGGCCGCCCAAAAAAATAGGCGCCTGGTTCTGAGCGATCCCACTTAACAGCTTTGTGCCACGACCATCAGTGACTTCAATCACAGTGGGTTGGGCAACTCGCAACTCCAAAGGCTTGTCCATACCCATGACATCAAGCTCGGATGTAGATGGCAACGAAAGGACTGAATCAACGCCCGAGGCGGCGCCAAGCACTGCAGATGGAAAAGTATCGCCCATGAACGACAAATTTTCTGTCTTGACGACCTGCTGGGGGCCTTGCAAAGTTGCGGCAGCATGACTCATCCATACGGGCAAACTCAGCCAATGAGGTGGTATCGCCATCAAAACCGCTGCAGCCAACAGCAACGAACAAGACCCCCATACTGCAGGATGTCGCAACCGTGACCACACAGGGGGTGGCGAATGTGAGAAACGCTCATGGAATGGCGCATTCAGTCCATCACCCAATTGCTCGATACGATGCGTATGAGCCATTGGCAAAAGGGCCATCACAGCGGCCGCATCGACTTGAAGTGTGCGGCAAACGGTTTGCGCTAGGGCCCGAGCAAAAGCCATATCAAGCAACGCATCCCATTGGTCTTGCTCAAGCAGCTCGAGCTTACGCTGCGGCACTTTGATGGCTGAAGCCAATGTGGCAATGTGCATCCCCTTACTGATGCGCGCCTGACGCAATAAGCTTCCAGCAGAAGAGGCCTTAGTGGAGGACGCCTCAGTGGTGGACTCGACTTGAGCTGTGTCATTCATTAAATTTACCCTGCTCAAATGCAATAGCCTCAGCCGACTTAGGGAAACGCTCTCGCAGCTGTCTACCCAATGACTGGGTGCCTGCAGTGTTATTTAACTTATTCTCAATGCGAACCCCCAGCCACAGAGTCTGAGCATTGGATAACTCTTCACTGGCGTTGACTCTGCGAATAAAAAACCGGGCCCGGTCGAACTGGCCACTGCGGTACAGAACTTCGGCCAGATTCACCGAAGCGAGCGGACTTGTTGGATCAAGTTCAAAAGCCCGGTTCAAAGTTGCTTCAGCGGCCTCGAGACGTTGATTGCGGGCTTGGCAAGCGCCTAACGTGATCAAAGTACGCTGTATATTTTGATACTGCGGCGTCACCAAGGCGCGGTTGAATAAGCTTTCAGCCTCCTCAAAACGTTGACGCTGGCAAAGGTGCCACCCATAGTTTTGTAACGTGTCTGCATCTCGTGGATCGAGCTCTAAGGCGCGACGAAAACTTTCTTCAGCCAAGCGCTCATCCCCCAACCCCCCATAAATCAAGCCCCGCAAATTAAATGCACTCACGAGTGTCGAATCAGCGCCAATCGCTAATTTAACTTCATCCAAGGCTGTAATTAATTGCCCACGACCAAAGTAGGCTGCCGCCAGCTCGAGCCGCACGCGGGCACGCCGAGTTCCTGGCGTCTCATCAGACTCTGTAACCCGATCACGCGCAGATCCAACGGCCACAGGGCTTTCTAAATCTGGCCTATCAGCTTTAAGAGCGCAAGCGCCAAGCACCACACTGAGTGCCACACCAACCCACAAGATTGGCCTCATGAATCACTTTCTTTGGTAAGAGACATCACAGGGTGCGGCCACACAGGCTGAGCCATGACGGAGACGCGCACGGCTGTGCGTGTCTTGACTGAGGTTCGGTCTTGGACCTCGCCAGCCAATTGACCACATGCTGCATCAATATCATCTCCTCGGGTCTTGCGAACAGTCGTCACAATACCCGCTTCTTGAAGTGCTGTAGCGAATGCTTGTATTGTCTCTTTGCTAGAACACTGAAGGCCCGACTGAGGAAAAGGATTAAAGGGAATCAGATTCAATTTGCAAGACACACGATGGCGGACCAAATTGGCCAGCTCTGTAGCATGACTTAACGAATCATTGATCCCTGCCAGCATGCAATATTCAAAGGTCACAAAATCGCGCGGGGCCTTCTCGAGATATCGATTGCAAGCCTCAAGTAAATCCTCGATCGGATATTTTTTGTTCAGAGGTACCAAATCGTCTCGAAGCTGATCATTGGGGGCGTGCAAAGAAACTGCCAAGGCGACCGGACAATCATCACGCAGCCGATCAATCATTGGCACCATGCCAGAAGTTGAAACAGTGACCCGGCGCCGAGACAAGCCATAGGCATGGTCACTGAGCATCACTCGCAAAGCGGGCAACAAGGCTGCATAATTTTGCAAGGGCTCACCCATACCCATCATGACCACATTGGTAATGGCCCGCTGCCCAAACGGCAGCTTCAAGTGCGTACGCAAATAGTGTTCAGCAAACCACAACTGGCTCACAATTTCAGCGGTCAGCAGATTGCGGCTGAACCCCTGATGGCCCGTTGAGCAAAACCGGCAACCCACAGCACACCCGGCTTGCGACGAAACGCACAATGTGCCTCGCCCCTCTTCCGGGATGTACACAGTCTCGACAGCGTCCCCTCGACCGACATCAAATAGCCATTTGATCGTGCCATCAGACGACTCTTGCTGGCTGAGCACAGGGAGCGCCTGCACATCTGCGACCGCAGTCAACTTTTCTCGCAGTGATCGAGCCAGATCAGACATCTGATCAAAATGAGTAGCGCCTCTTTGGTGAATCCAACGAAATAACTGCACTGCACGAAAGCGCTTTTCACCCCGCTGCTCACAAAAATCAGCCAGGCCGTCGAGGTCAAATCCGAGCAGATTCTCTATACCCCTCGGAACTGAAGATGCTGTGTTCATGAGTCGTTTTGGCAGAGAGGATGCAAGGTGCAAAGCAAAGCGATGCGCCTTGGTATCGCGAGCATTTGCAGTGCTGCAGACTCATTGTCCAAGCGGCTCAAGCACACAGCATCTTCAGTTCCGAGGGGGATAGGGCGATGGCAAATTACTCGCAGCAAAGCTTTAACACTCAACGTGAGTAGATGCTCATGGCGGGAAAGAAAAATGCAATTTCCACTGCTGCAGTCTCTGGTGCATCTGAGCCATGCACTGCGTTGGCATCAATACTGTCTGCAAAGTCAGCGCGAATCGTGCCTGCTTCGGCTTTTTTGGGGTCGGTCGCACCCATTAATTGACGATTGACAGCTATCGCGTTCTCACCTTCAAGGGCCTGGATCATAACTGGCCCGGAAATCATGAAATTCACGAGGTCATTGAAAAATGGACGACTCCGATGCACAGCATAAAACGCCTCGGCTTCTCCACGTGATAGCTGGGCGAGCTTAGACGCCACGATCTTGAGGCCGGCACCTTCAAAGCGCGCGTAAATCTGGCCAATGACATTCTTGGCCACGGCATCAGGCTTGATGATTGATAAGGTACGCTCGATTGGCAATTTATTCTCCAGAATCTATTGGTATGAAAATTTGGCATTGTACGGGCCCACAAGAGCCGTCAAGGGCCAATGAGCCAATGGGCCAAAGTGATTTGCCTCTTCAGCGACCCCGTTTGCCACCAAATCCGCCGCCACGTTGACCGCCAGAGCGACCACCACCACCACCACCACCACCACCACCACCACCACCACCGCCACCACCACGACCGCCACGCCCCCTGCTGTGAAATGCATCAGCGCCAATGAAGCCAACCGATGTTTGGAGTGGGTCCGGTTCGCGTGGACCGCCAGGTTTTCTTGGCGCAGGCGCGCTACCACCTGAACCAAAACCGCCACCGCCATGGCGAAACCCTCTCCCACCCGCAGGCGTCCTTGGGTTTTGAACAAAGCGCTTGTCGAAGGTCTGTTCGAGTGGATTGGGGATCTGCCTAGGATCAAAGTCATCTTCACCATCAACCCAGCGTGAGCCCTGGGTGGCGCTCTCAACGGAACGTTCTGGTCCGCTGCGCCGACTGTGAGGTGCAGCTTCTTGAGCTCGCAAAGGTTTACCTCTTCGATTACGCCCATCACGACCCTTGCGTCCGCCTTCAACACCAGAGCCAACACCCACCAACTGGCGTATAACTTGCACGTCCTCCTGAGCCAAATCAACCCATACTCCGCGCTTGAGGCCACGGGGCAGTACCACAGAGCCATAACGGATACGAATCAAGCGGTTGACAATCAAACCGACTGCCTCAAACAGCTTACGAACCTCTCGATTGCGCCCCTCAGTGATGACCACTTTGTACCAGCGATTGACCCCCTCACCGCCTCCTTCAGCCACGGCTCTGAAGCAGGCAGATTGGCCATCAATTTCAACACCAGCGATCAACTTGGCTTTAGCCTCAGCATCTAGAGCACCCAAGACACGCACTGCGTACTCTCTTTCTACGCCAAAACGGGGGTGCATCAGCTGATTGGCGAGTTCTCCTGAGTTGGTGAACAAGAGCAAACCCTCGGTGTTCAGGTCCAAGCGCCCGACTGACTGCCATTTGCCTTTCGATAACCTTGGAAGACGCCTAAATACCGTAGGACGATGCTGTGGATCATCATTGGTGACCACCTCACCAGCTGGTTTGTGATAAGCAATGATGCGTGGAGGAGGGGGAGCAATATGAAATCGAATGGGCTTGCCATCTACTTTGATCTCATCACCAAACGAAATGCGTTGTCCGGTGTGCGCAAGTTGTCCATTGACGATGACCAAGCCATCAGCAATTTTCTGCTCCATATCTCGGCGAGAGCCGATCCCCGCCTGAGCCAGAACTTTGTGAAGCTTAGGGGCATCTGGGTCTGGCAAAAGCACCCGCTTTGCCGGCAAGGGGGGTAATGCAGCATCATGCTCTCCGCCGTCAAATTCTCCTGACATCACCTGGGCAAAAACCTCGCCAACATCGCGCAGTTCAAGACGAGGGGGGGGCTTGAGGCTATCGTCATCGTCTTCTTCAAGCTGGATGGCTTCGCCTTGGCAGGCGCCTGCGGCATGGGATTGAGCCGCTTCAACGGCCACCCCCACGGCCTCTAACAAGGGCTCAACAGCCAACGCAGAGGCGGGGGCGGGGGCGGGGGCGGGGGCGGGGGCGGGGGCGGGGGCGAGGAGCTCAGGGGACTCGAGCAAATTCAATGGCACTTCTTTGTTTGAAACTTTTCGCTTGCGCGTTCGGGCGGAATTTGCGTCCGGGGTCAACGGTGGCTCGCAAACCAGAGCTGCCTCGACAACCTCTAGTTGGTCCATGGCAGATTCAGCCACTTTGCGTGTTCGAGATCGACGCGGCTTAGAGGCAGCAGGAGCATCCATCAACGTCATGTCGGATGCAGGTGGGAAGTCGTTATTAGTTGGGGACTCTTCAGAGTTCATGTGTCAGGCTCCAGGGGGCCAAGAGGATCATCGCAAATGGGGCGATCGAGGGTAACCAGGGCATCCAAAGAGTTCGGATGTTCGATATCAAGAATTGATGTTGCTTCAGCGTTGTTGTCAAGTTTGCGCAATGGATGCAGTTCAGGTGCTGAGGCGGCTGGTGTCTCTTGAGCAGCAGCCATAGCGGCCGCACCTGTTACCCAATCAGATGACAACTCTGGTGCCAACGGGTTTGCAGCGCCAGCGCCGACTAGTGGGGGTAATTGCGACAGGTTACTCAACCCCAAATCATTCAAAAATTGCGTGGTTGTCGCCAAAAGTTCAGGACGGCCAACTGTCTCACGATGCCCCACGCTCTCGACCCAACCGCGGTCTTCGAGCTGCCTGAGAATCTGGCTACTGACAGCCACACCCCGGATGCTTTCGACATCACCGCGTGTCACAGGTTGACGATAAGCAATGATAGCCAAAGTTTCGAGCACGGCTCGGGAGTACTTTGGTGGCTTATCCGATTGAAGTCGATCAAGGTACTCTTGCATCTGGGGACGGCTTTGGAAGCGCCAGCCAGAGGATAGAGAAACCAACTCCACGCCTCGGCCAGACCATTCAGACACCAACTCATCCAACAAATTTCGCAACCTATCAACCTGTAGATCGTCAGAAAACAGACGCCGCATGTCCTTAATGGGCAGCGGCTCGCGGGCACAAAGAAGGGCAGTTTCAAGGACGATCTTCGCATCCTGGGTGTTCATGCAGTTCAATTTTCCTCTACCGAATAAAACGGCTACGCTGGATAAGCGAACTCAAGAATGAGGTGGAGAAAGCTTAGAAGGCAGCCGTTGATCGTGACGTGCCTGGAGTGCCTAACCATCCAGACCCAATCTCAAGAAAGGGTAGCGCAAAAGGTCGATTTTCCTTGAGGGATACACCTTTGAAGAGGGGGCACATGCCCTACACACTCTCTGACCCTTGGGCTTGGCACGCGTCTTTGTCAAAAACGCCCGGTAGCGCTAAAGGCTGGGATGATGCCGTGCACTTTGTCTGACCGAAGCGACCTGCTAACCATGCAGGTCGGGTCACACATTTAAACCCTTTGAACGAATTGTACATTTTTTAAAAATACCCGCCAAGCTTAAACCAAGCTTAAGCCCATCATTTGCAACTCGTGACTTGTCTTAAACCCATGCTTGGCCCAAGGGATCAATTTCTCGCCAAGCCTGCTCGAAGTCACGCGGTGGCAACACTCTCCAGCACATGCGATGACCAGAACTCGGGTGATCCAGGCACAGCTCTGTGGCATGCAGCGCCTGCCGACTTAAACCCAAGGCAGGCTTCCCACCATAGAGGTGATCGCCAACCAACGGGAGACCCTTGTGTGACATGTGGACTCGAATCTGGTGAGTCCTGCCAGAATGGAGCGTGCAACGAACGCCAGAATATCCGTCACAAACAACCAAGCGGTCAACATCAGTGCGTGCAAGTTTGCCACCGGCTCGCACTGCCATGCGCACACGAGACTGTAAATCTCGACCCAGACACGCATCAATCTCCAGGCGAGCTGTGGGCATTGCCCCATGCGCAATAGCCAAATATTCACGATGCACTTCTCGGGCAGCGATTGCACGACTTAAAGCCGTCATGCTCTCTAATGTCTTGCCCACCACCATCAATCCTGATGTGTCTTTGTCAAGACGATGAACGATGCCAGCACGCGGCAAGCTGGCCGCCCCCTTATGGTGGGCTAAAAGCCCATTGAGCAAAGTACCAGACCAATGCCCAGCAGCAGGATGAACAACCAGACCCGGGGCCTTGTTGATCACCAAACAATGCGCATCTTCGAAAACAATATCGAGCGGCATGCACTCCGCCCTGAAAGCCAAACTTTGTGCTGTGGCCACCAATTCGACCGATACGGACTGATGCGCACTGAGTCGTTTTGATGGGGTCTTTTGAGTCACCCCACCCACCCAAACATGACCAGAAATGACCAATTCTTGCAGTTGATTTCGAGAAAAATCATTCATCCAAAAAGCCAAAAATTGATCCAGACGCAAACCATGGCGAGTGGGATCAACGTGCGTGCTTCGCACATCCAGAGCAACTTCATCCACCTCGTCGTTCTCGGCGGGCATGGCATTTGAGGACGGCTGTTTATCGTTATGATTCATATTGATTTTCGCGTGAGCCTGGGGGCAGGCGATTCAGCCCAGATCACAAAAGACAAACTTGCCCCACTTTGCCCAAGTTATGCTAGCGCCCACGCACAAAGGGACAACGCACAAACTATTAAACCTAAAAACGACCGTTGACCGCTTTCATTCACGAGGCAACCCTGATGAACACTGAGATTTTGGCCCACGAAGGTCCTCATATTACCCACACAGCTTGCACTTTGCGAGCTCACGGAAAATTCTGGCTAAAAAGTAAAGCACTTGTAGCACTGATTCAGCTTATCTTTTCTCAAACACACTGGCTAATCACATTATGGGCCTTCGCCCTGGCAGCCTGCGCCGGCGCACCCACTGATGAAACTGCGAGCTGGACTACCGAAAAACTGACGGCGGAAGCCAAAGAAGAGGCTGCGGCAGGAAACTATGAGCGCGCAAGCAGGCTTTATGAAAGGCTTGAGGGGCGTGCCGTGGGCACCCTATTGTCTCAGCAGGCACAGCTAGAGCGCGCATTTTTAATGCATAAAACTGGGGAAAAGGCTCAATCGCTGGCGATCCTGGAACGTTTTATCAAGCTACACCCAACCAGCCCAGGACTTGACTACGCGCTTTATTTGCAAGGCATCGTCAACTTTAACGACCAACTTGGGATTTTAGGTAATTTTATCGGCCAGGACTTGGCTGAGCGTGATCAACAAGCCTCACGCGACTCATACCTATCTTTTCAACAACTGGTCGAGCAATTTCCCCAATCTCGCTACGCCCCTGACGCTCAGGTTCGAATGCACTATATCGTCAACTCTTTAGCGGCTTACGAAGTGCATGTGGCACGTTATTATTTCAAGCGAGGCGCTTTTGTCGCCGCAGCCAGCCGTGCCCAACAGGCCGTACAGGAATTTCAGGGCTCACCGTCAACCGAAGAGGCCCTGTCCATCATGGCCATCAGCTATGACAAATTGGGTCTTAACGAACTGCGTGATGATACCCAGCGAATTTTAAAAAAGAATTTTCCTGAAGGCGCCTATCTAACAAACAATAAATTTCTAAGTGAACACAAATCTTGGTGGAAAGTTTGGTAATTTATTAAGGGCTACTCGTAAAACCCTCATCAGCCATAAAATGATCTACTAGAGTAGGCTGCAAAGCCAAAATCACAGCAATAATTATGGGTATTATGAGCATTTTCAATGCGGAGGACCGCTACAAGAGGCCATTATATGGCTAGCGAGGATTTTACGAACAGCCTCGGGTCTCTCATCAAACTCAGGCCTGACACGAATCCAAAGTCATGGGTTAAATTGTTCACCCTCAGGCTGCTAGCCTAATAATCGTCTGACCGACCCAATTTTTTAAAAATTAACGGTCTGCTTTTTAAAACGATGCAGAGAGTTTGAAGTAACTCTTGCGAATCTGGCTTAATTCACAACGCTCGCTGCGCTCGGGTAACTAAGTTCAACCCACGTCCGAACCCTTTCGGCATCCCCAATCCGAGCGTACTTACTGGCTGAATCCAGAAAAATCATGATCAACTGACGACCAGCGAGTCGAGCCTGCATGACCAAACAACGGCCAGCCTCTGAAATGTAGCCAGTTTTTTGCAAACCAATCTCCCAATCTGGTTTGGAAATCAGGCCATTCGTGTTGCGAAACTGAAGCTGCTGCTGCCCGACATCGACGGCATAAGAAGGGGATGTTGAAAGGTCGCGAATGATCTGGTGCTGATAAGCAGCATTGACCAAGATTGCCAAATCATGAGCACTCGACTGATTTTGACTTGATAAACCAGTGGGCTCAACGTAGCGACTGTTTTGCATTCCTAAATCTCGAGCCTTTTTGTTCATTGCTTGAACAAACTGACTCAAACCACCTGGATAACTGCGGCCTAATGCATGAGCCGCGCGATTTTCAGATGACATCAAAGCCAAATGCAGCATCTCGCCTCGAGTCAACTGAGTCCCAACGCGTAAGCGTGAGCGACTCCCCTTCTCCGTATCGACATCAGCCTGGGAAATAACTAAGATGTCATCCAAAGACAACGGGGACTCGATGACCACCATGGCCGTCATCAATTTAGTTAAAGATGCAATAGGCAAAACTGCCTTCGAATTTTTGCTAAATAAAACCTCATCAGTATCTTGATCCACAACCAATGCGACCCCGGACTTTAAAGAAAGTTGGTCAATGGCGTTATGCAACCCATAAGCACGGCCGAATGATAATTCGGCTCGTGCAGAGCGAAAACGCTTTTTCGCATGGCGCGTGCTGGAGGGTTTTGATCGTGAAATAGCCTTCAACCTTTTAGGCAGATTGGCGGCTTTAGAACCTTGTGTCAGCTTCTCTTTGGAACCTACTGAGGCCAGCGCAGAACCCCCACCGCCCATCCAAGACAGCGTTAATACCAACCCCAAAACGAGAATTTTAGACACTGATCGCACACAGACCTCCCTCATTAAAGAAGCTAGATTAAGTGTAGGTCAAATAAAAAAGCATGCTGATCAGAAGCTTACATGATTAAGTTCTAGAAAAACCAAACAATCTAGAGTGTTTATCCCTGAGCAGCAACACGCTCAATCTTGCTATGGAGCTTGTTCAACGCTGACAAGTAGGCCTTGGCTGAAGCGACCACGATATCCGGGTCGGAACCTACCCCATTAACCACCCGCCCCCCCCGCGGGTGACGAACGGTGTCCGCACCCGGGGGTTGTGGGGGTGCCGAGGTGTTTGCCTTGACAGAATAGTGGAACAAAACCGCAACATATTTGTGGGTA
>JANMEO010000152.1:0-23324 GCA_031376995.1 Burkholderiales bacterium | reverse complement strand
TCGACCTGCATCGCGGCGTTGCTCATCGTCGCCATAGCCCCCGCTATGACTCCTCTTCGCGCCTTGCGCTGCAGGCCGATGGCGGCGTGATATACCGACAGAAGTGGCTTGACACGACACTAGGGGTTTCTGTAGCGATCTTCATTTGCGAGGGGTTGGTCTCCCCTTGCAGCACCGTTTGGGCTAGTGGCTTGACATGACACGAGGCGGTTTCGCTGTCGCGGGCGCGGGCGCGGCCAAGGGGTAGGCCTCAAAATATTTGCCGAATTCGAATGCTCACCCATCACTTTCAGTGGATGGGTCAAGTGCTTGTTTTTAAATGATTTCTTCGATATCGCCCCGTTTTTTGGGGGGTTCTAAGTCATTGATTCCATTGAATATTTCTCACTCTTCACGTTGACCGCGAGCGACTGCGTGAGCTAAAGTGGTACTAAGTGCACTTTTGTGGAACTCTGTGGCAAATATCGTATTTCAAGGCGCATCTGCGTTGACGCTGGACGGCAAGGGGCGGATCGCCATGCCGGCGCGTCATCGCGAAGTCTTGGCAGCGATGTCGGTGACTGAGCTCACGATCACCAAGCACCCAGAAGGCTCATTGATGATTTTTCCGCGTCCCGCCTGGGAGGCCTTCCGTGACCGGGTGGCGGCCCTACCGATGTCAGCCAGTGGCTGGAAGCGTATTTTTTTGGGCAACGCCATGGATGTTGACATGGACGCCTCGTCGCGGGTGTTGGTCTCGCCTGAGCTGCGGGCTGCCGCTGGCCTGAGCCGCGAGGTGATGTTGTTGGGTATGGGTAGCCACTTTGAGTTGTGGGATTCGGCGCGGTATGCTGAACACGAAGCCAAGGTCATGCAGACTGACATGCCTGAAGCTTTGAAAGATTTCAGCTTCTGAGCTGGGTTGTGAGCCCTATTGCCCCAACCTTCACCCACACCACCGTGTTGCTCGATGAGGCGGTGGAGGGCCTTGCTGTGCGCGCCGGTGGGGTCTATGTGGATGCCACATATGGCCGTGGCGGCCACTCGCGTTTGCTGCTTGAGCGCCTGGGCAGGGCCGGAAGGTTGCTTGCCTTCGACCGCGATCCTCAGGCAGTTGCCGCAGCCAAAACTGGTGAAACGCGGGTTGACGACCCGCGTTTTTTAATTTCGCACTCTGCGTTCAGCCATTGGGTGTCGGTAGCGGCAAGCCATGGCATCCACCAGGTCGATGGGATTTTGATGGATTTGGGGGTGTCATCGCCCCAAATCGACGACCCGGGGCGTGGCTTCAGCTTTCGCTTTGATGGCCCGCTGGACATGCGCATGGACACCCACCACGGTGAGACAGCGGCTGAGTTTTTGGCACGGGCTGATGAGCGCCGAATTGCCGAGGTCATTCGTGACTATGGCGAAGAGCGCTTTGCGGGGCCCATCGCCCGCGCAGTGGTGGCTCAGCGTGAGGGTGGCCGCCCACTGGCCACCACGGGGGAGTTGCAGGCCCTGGTGGCGCGCACTGTCAAAACCCGAGAGGGCGCCCAAGACCCCGCTACGCGCACATTTCAGGCTCTGCGCATTGCTGTCAATGCCGAGCTCAACGAGCTTGAGCTCGCTTTACAGGGCACCTTAGAGGCCTTGGCACCAGGTGGGCGTTTGGTGGTGATCGGTTTTCATTCGCTCGAAGACCGGATCGTCAAGACCTTCATCGCCCGTGAGAGCAAACCGGTGTTTGATCGTCGGGCCCCTTTTGCTGAGCCCCAGCCAACGCGTCTCAAAGCGATTGCGCGGGTCAAGCCCAGCGCTGCTGAAATCAAAGCCAACCCACGTTCGCGTTCAGCCATCATGCGCGTGGCTGAGCGTACAGCCGTGCCCGAGCTGAATCAGGCCCACGCATGAACCGGCTCAATGTGCTCATGCTGGTCGCCTTGATCGCGAGCAGCGTCTACTTGGTCCAGGTTTCGTACCAGGCTCGGCGCTTATTCAATGATCTGGACAAAGCCCAGTCGCAAGCGCGTCAGCTGGAAGTCGATTTTGATCGCCTGCAAGCCGAGCGCCAAGCTCAGGCGACGCCATCGCGCGTTGAAAAAGCCGCTCGCGAAAAGCTTGCCATGCGCACCGTGTCGCCTTCTGTCACGCACTATGTCAGCGTGCCCGCCGTGCCCGCTTCAGCGCCCGCCCATACGGCCCAGGCACAACCAGGGGGGCGGCAATGAGTGCTGTTTTGACGCGTCCTCAGCGCCCAGCCGCCCAGCAAGCGTCGCATTTGAGCGCAAGCAGCAGTGCCGTGCGCAGTGTCAATTATTCAAGCAGTCCTTTGCTGGCCTCCAAAACACCGTCCTGGCGATCTAAGTTTTTGGTGGCTTTGGTTGGCTTGAGTTTTTGTGTGCTGTTGGGGCAAGCGGCCAATATTCAAATTATCGACTCGGCCTTTTTTCAAAAACAGGGCGAGATGCGATACAGCCGCACGCTGGCGCTGAAAGCCAGTCGGGGGCGCATCACCGACCGCAACGGCGTACTTTTGGCGGCCAGCGTTCCGGCGCCTTCACTGTGGGCCATTCCGAAAGAGTTTGAGGCAACGCCGTCTCAACGCCGCCAACTGGCCAAGCTGTTGGGCTGGACGCTCAGCGAGCTCAATGACCGGCTCAACGACAGCCCCAATTTTGTTTGGCTCAAGCGCGGGGTTGATGCCAGCCTGGCTCAGCGTGTGGCCGCCCTCGATCTCAAAGGGGTGCACCAGATGAGTGAGTACAAGCGCCAATACCCCGAGGGCGAGCCGGTGTCGCATGTGGTGGGGTTTACTAATTTTGAAGATCAAGGCCAAGAGGGGATGGAGCTGGCCTATCAACGTGTGCTGGCCGGACATGACGGGCAACGCCGAGTCATCAAAGACCGCCTGGGTCGTGTGGTGGATGACATTGGCGACACCGTGCCCGCTATCGAGGGCCAAGATCTCACGTTGTCCATCGACTCTAAAATTCAATTTTTTGCCCACCAGCGTTTGCGCGAGGCCGTTTTAGAGCACAAGGCCAAAGCGGGCAGCGTGGTTGTACTTGACTCACGCACGGGCGAGGTGTTGGCCTTGGCCAACTACCCCAGTTTTTTGCCGACTGACCGGCGCAATCTCACAGGCGCTGAGCTGCGCAACCGTGCACTCACTGACACCTTTGAGCCAGGCTCCACCATGAAGCCTTTTGTGGTGGCTTTGGCTTTGCAAGAGGGGCGGGTCAAGCCCGATACCGTGATCGCCACTGCTCCTGGGCGACTCACCATCACTGGGGCCACCATCACCGACGCCCACCCCCATGGAGACCTCACGGTAGAGCAAGTGATCCAAAAGTCGAGCAACGTGGGCACTGTGAAAATGGCCATGCAAATGCAGCCCCGCGACATGCACGAGATGTTCACCGAGATTGGTTTGGGTCAAAAACCGCCCTTGAATTTTCCGGGTACCGTGACGGGGCGCCTGCGGCCCTACAAGACCTGGCGCCCCATTGAGCAGGCCACCATGAGCTACGGGTACGGCTTGTCAACTTCGTTGTTTCAGTTGGCTCGGGCTTACACCGTGTTTGCCCACGACGGCCAATTGATGCCTGTGTCTTTGATTAAAAATACCCAGCCCGTGCAAGGCGTGCGTGTGTTTTCGCCCAAGACTGCAGGCGCGATGCGTCACATGCTCAACATGGCCACCAGCGCAGGCGGCACCGGGCCGCGAGCTCAAGCAGTGGGCTACTCGGTGGGGGGTAAAACCGGTACCGCGCGAAAGCAAGAGGGCAAGGGCTACGCTGATAAAAAATACCGCGCTTGGTTTGTCGGTCTGGCACCCATCAGCGACCCCCGAATTGTGGTTGCCGTGATGGTTGATGAGCCCTCTGCGGGTAAGTTTTTTGGCGGTGATGTGGCAGCCCCTGTGTTCAGCGAGGTTGTTCAGCAAACACTGCGCACGCTCAATGTGCCGCCTGACCTCGATGTTGAGCGTCAGATCGTGACCAACGAGTTGTCTGCGGTTGAGGAGAGCTTTTGATGGATTTGCACGCGCTGCAATCTGTGTCTGAGGCCTTGGCCTGGCTGGCAGAGCGTGGCACGCGCGCGCTAGTCACAGACAGCCGCCGTGTGGGTGCCGGTGATGCTTTCATGGCCTGGCCGGGGCTGGCTGTTGATGGGCGTGGCTATTTGAGCCAGGCCTTGCAGGCTGGTGCGGTGGCCTGCTTGATTGAGCAAGAGGGCGCGCAAGGCCATGCGCTGGCCGGGCACCCGGCTGTGGCTTGCATGGCAGGCCTCAAGGCCCATGCTGGAGAGTTGGCTCATGCATTTTGGCAATATCCCAGCCACGAGTTAGAGGTTTTGGCCGTTACCGGCACCAACGGTAAAACGTCGACGGCGTGGTGGTTGGCCCAAGCGCTGGGTGCCTTGGGCCGTCGATGCGGTGTCGTGGGCACCTTGGGCATTGGCTTGCCACCCTGCGACGTGGTGCCTAACGGCCTGACTACCCCTGACCCCGTCACGCTGCACGCAGCGTTGCATCGATGGGTTAAGCAAGGCTTCACGGCTTGCGCCATGGAGGCTTCATCCATTGGTTTGAGCGAGCATCGCCTTGATGGCACGCGCATTGCCGTGGCGGTGTTTACCAACTTCACCCAAGATCACCTCGACTACCACGGCGACATGGCCCATTATTGGGCTGCAAAAGCACGGTTATTTGCCTGGCCCGGATTGCATTCGGCAGTCATCAATTTAGACGACCCGCGGGGACTGCTCTTACTCGAGTCTTTGCCTCAGAATCTTGCCGCCTGGTCGTACGCGTTACATCCTCGCCCCGCTCGGTTGCAGGCTCGCAGGGTGATGGATGCCAGCCTCAGCGGTTTGAATTTTGAGGTGCTAGAGCTTGGCGGTGCAAGGGCTATCGTGCGCACCACTCTCATCGGCGACTACAACATTGCCAATTTGCTGGCGGTCATTGGGGGGCTGCGAGCGCTGGGCGTGTCATTAAGCGAAGCCGCCCACGTGTGCAGCACCCTCACACCGGTGCCTGGGCGCATGCAACGGGTGCCAGCCCCCAGCAGCCTGCGCGGCCCTGAGGTCGTGGTTGACTATGCCCATACCCCAGATGCCCTTGAAAAAGCACTCCAAGCTTTGCGCCCCTGGGCGCAGGCCCGTGAGGGGCGGCTTTGGTGTGTCTTTGGTTGTGGGGGCAACCGCGATGCGGGCAAACGTTCAGTGATGGGTTTGCAGGCCCAGCGTTGGGCCGACCAGGTGGTGGTGACCAGTGACAACCCGCGTGACGAGCCCCCCCAACATATCTTGCGGCAAATTGAGGCTGGCATGACCCCGCCGGTCACGTTGATTGAAGACCGTGCCCAGGCCATTGCGCACGCCATTCATCAAGCCCACACCAACGACGTGATTTTATTGGCCGGCAAGGGCCATGAGAACTATCAGGAAATTGCCGGTATCCAACGCCCTTTTTCTGATGTGACTCAGGCCCGAGCTGCTCTGGAGTGTAAGGAGACTATCGCATGATGACGCTGGCGCAAGCCCATGCCCTGTTACCGCAATCGATACTGGTCGCCGACCCTGAGCTCGCCACGCGCATCCCATTGCTGCGTGTGCACAGTGACACGCGCACGCTGCAAGCCGGTGATTTTTTTGTGGCCCTGCGAGGCGAGCGTTTTGATGGGCACAAATTTTTGCCGCAGGCGCAGGCGCAAGGCGCGTTAGCGGCGCTGGTCGAGCAAGGGCTGGGAGATATCGGGCTGCCTGGCCTGCAAGTGCCCGATACCCGTGTGGCACTTGGGCAATTGGCAGCCGCTTGGCGTCAACGGTTTCATCTGCCGTTGATTGCCGTCACCGGCAGCAACGGCAAAACCACCGTCACGCAAATGATTGCAAGCATCTTGCGTGCTTGGGTGGGTGAGGCCGCGTTTTATACCGAAGGCAATTACAACAATGACATTGGTGTGCCCTTGACCTTGCTGCGTTTGCGTCAAGACGCGCAGACCCGTCACTTGGCCGGTGTGGTTGAGCTGGGCATGAACCATCCTGGTGAAATCGCCACCCTGGCCCGCATCGCCGCCCCCACGGTGGCTTTGGTCAACAACGCCCAACGTGAGCACCAAGAGTTCATGTCCAGTGTCGAGGCTGTAGCGCGTGAAAACGGTGCGGTGTTAGAGGCTTTGCCGGCCGATGGTGTGGCCGTGTTTCCAGCTGATGATGAGTTTTCACCCCGCTGGTTGGCGCTGGCAGGGTCACGCCCTCGAATGACCTTTGCCTTGGAGGGCCCCGCCGATGTGACTTGCGTGGCAACCTGGCGAACCGGGCATTGGGATGTGGTGTTGCATACCCCACAGGGGCAGGCTAGCACCCGCCTGACCCTGGCGGGCAGGCACAATGTCAAAAATGCTTTGGCCGCTGCAGCGTGCGCGTTGGCGGCTGGGGCTCCTTTAACGGCTGTGAGCCAAGGTTTACGCGAGTTTGTGCCGGTCAAGGGTCGATCACAAATCAAAACCTGGCGGCGTCGAGGCCAAGCTGTCACGCTGATTGACGACACCTACAACGCCAACCCAGACTCAGTGCGTGCAGCGATTGATGTTTTGGCCGGTCTGCCTGGCCCGCGTTGGCTGGTGTTGGGTGACATGGGCGAGGTGGGCGAACATGGCCCCGCTTTTCACACTGAGGTTGGGGCCTACGCCCTAGCTCGGGGCGTGCAGACCCTTTGGGTGGTTGGCCCACTGTCTGTGCATGCGGCTAACGCTTTTGAGGGCGCTCGCCACTTTGATGCGGTTGATGATCTCATCAATGCTTTGCCACAGGCCCCTGAATGCTCATCAGTGGTTGTTAAAGGCTCACGCTTCATGAAGATGGAATATGTGGTCAGCGCCTTGCTGGCTTTGTCTGATAACCAACAAATGGTTGGAGCCTGACCCATGTTGTTGAGTCTTGCCGAGTATTTGCATGCCATGTACCCGGATTGGGGGTTTCTGCGTGTGTTTCAGTATTTGACCTTTCGGGCAGTGATGGCTGCCATCACTGCTTTGTTGATTGGCCTGGCCCTTGGCCCAGCCGTCATTCGGCGTTTGGCTGCACTTAAAATCGGCCAGCCCGTGCGAGAGTACGCCATGCAAACTCACTTGGCCAAAAATGGCACGCCCACCATGGGGGGCGTGCTCATTTTGTTGGGCATTGCCACGAGCACCCTGCTTTGGTTTGATTGGAGCAACCGCTTTGTGTGGGTGGTCATGATTGTGACGTTGGGTTTTGGTGTCATTGGGTGGTGTGATGATTGGCGCAAGGTAGTTCAAAAAAACCCAGAAGGCATGCGCTCACGAGATAAGTTTTTTTGGCAATCGATCATCGGCTTGGTGGCTGCGTTTTACCTTGCGTTCAGCGTCTCAGAAACCTCCAACGCGCGTGTCTTAGAACTGTTTTTTCGCTGGGTGCAAAGTGGCTTCACCAACGATTTGCCGGGGGCGGCTGACTTGATTGTGCCGTTCTTCAAAACGATCAGTTACCCCCTGGGGGTGGCAGGCTTCATCACGCTGACCTACATCGTCATTGTGGGCGCCAGCAATGCAGTCAATTTTACCGATGGGCTTGATGGCCTGGCCATCATGCCTGTGGTGCTGGTAGCGGCATCTTTGGGGGTGTTTGCTTATCTCACAGGCAATGCTGTGTTCTCTAAATATCTCTTGATTCCTTACATTCCTGGGGCGGGTGAGTTGCTGATCTTTTGTGCCGCCATGAGCGGCGCAGGCTTGGCTTTTCTGTGGTTCAACACGTATCCCGCGCAGGTGTTCATGGGCGATGTGGGTGCGTTGTCTTTGGGGGGGGCTTTGGGCACCATCGCAGTGATCACAAGGCAAGAAATTGTGCTGGGCATCATGGGTGGGATCTTTGTGGTCGAGGTGCTTTCAGTCATGCTGCAGGTGGGCTACTTCAAGTACACCAAAAAGCGCTTTGGCGAGGGCCGCCGCTTGCTCAAGATGGCACCTTTGCACCACCATTTTGAAAAATCTGGCTGGAAAGAAACTCAAGTGGTTGTGCGCTTTTGGATTGTCACCATCCTTTTGTGCATGGCTGGTTTGGCCAGTTTGAAGCTGCGTTGATGATGGATTTGCGCCACCTCACCGTTTTGATCCTGGGCTTGGGAGACTCGGGCTTGGCCATGGCACGCTGGAGCGCACGCTGCGGCGCCCAGGTGCGAGTGTGGGACTCTCGCCCACAGCCGCCTCAAGCGACGGCGTTGCACCAAGCACTTCCTCAAGTTGTGCTGTGCAGTGGCCCTTTAGAAGGCAGCGCCCTGGGTTTGCTCACCAACGGTGTGGCTCGAATCTTTAAAAGCCCTGGCCTGGCACCCAGTGACGTGCGCTTGCAAGCCCTTTTCGATTGGGCTCAATCGCATCAGGTGCCCGTGCAAGGTGAGCTCGACCTTTTCACTCAAGCACTGAACGCGCTGCGCAGTAGCCATGGTTACGCCCCCAAGCTGGTGGCCATCACTGGCACCAATGGCAAGACCACCACCACCGCCATGACCTGCCTGCTCATGGGTCGTACGGGCTTGCGGGTGGGGCTAGCAGGCAATATCGGCCCCACGCTGCTGCAAACCCTGTCTGATGCCCTCGATCAAGAGGCGCTGCCAGAGCCTGAGGCCCCAGCTACCGTCCTTGGGCATGAGACCCTTGAGTCGCCTGCGGTGCCTCTAGTGCAAGAAGCCCCTCAGGAGCAAAACGCGCAAGAGGGTGAAGAGGGTGAAGAAGCACTGCAAGAAGACTCAGCGAATCTGGCTTGCAACGACGAGACACTGGCTGCCTTGGGTGAGGCGGGTCTTGCTGATGACAATGGCCCCTTAATCCCTTGGCCTGTGCCGTCCCCCGCTGCGCCGGTGTTTGTCCATTTGCCCGAGGTGTGGGTGCTTGAGCTGTCGAGTTTTCAGTTGCATGGTGTGCAGGGCTTTGAGCCCAGCGCCGCAGCGGTGCTCAATATCAGTGAAGACCACCTCGATTGGCATGGTAGTTTGGCGGCTTACGCTGCAGACAAGGCGTTGATTTTTGGGCAAACCGCCACCATGGTCATTAACCAAGATGACCCCATGGTGCGTGCCATGGCCTTCCCAGCGCCTGACCTTAACCCTGAGCCTAAGCCCAAGGGCCGCGGGCGAGTCAAGCCGGTCAAGGTCGCGTCTCGCCATGTGGTGCAATTTGGCTTGCATCCTCCCCAGCGCCCTGGTGATTTTGGCTTGTGCACTGACAACCGTATCACCTGGCTGGTGCGCGCTCTTGAGACTGATGACACCATTAAGCTCAAGCGTGGTGAAGTGGTGGAGCAAGAGATTCATATCCAGCGCTTGATGCCGATCGACGCGTTGCGGGTGCGAGGTCGGCACAATGCTGCTAACGCCTTGGCGGCGCTGGCCCTTGCTACGGCCATTGGCTGCCCGCTAGCGCCCATGCTGCACGGCTTGCGTGAGTACCGCGGCGAGCCCCATCGGGTGGCCTATGTGGCCACCCTCAACGGGGTCGACTTGGTTGATGACAGCAAAGGCACGAATGTGGGGGCCACGGTGGCTGCCTTGCTAGGCTTGGGGGCAGACTGTACGCCCGCTAAATTGGTCGTCATTTTGGGCGGCGATGGTAAAGGCCAAAACTTTGAGCCTTTGTTAGCGCCTTTGCAACGCCATGCCCGCGCCGTAGCCACGCTGGGTCGCGATGCGGCCCAAATTGAAACGGCTTTGGCAGGCCTGAATGCCCCGGTCAGGCGCTGCCAAACCTTGCCCGAGGCCACCCGATGGGCGCTTGAGCAAGCGCAGCGAGGTGACACGGTGTTGCTCAGCCCTGCCTGCGCCAGTTTAGACATGTTTGACCACTACAAGCATCGCGCGCAGGTCTTTGTTGACGAGATCCAGGCCTTGGCTAAAGAGCAGGGCGAGGTGCCGGCATGAACATTCACACTGCGACCCAGAACCAGAGTGTGTGGGGTCGTGTGCGTCAAAAAATGCTGGGGCAGCAGCCCCTGCAAGAGCAGGCCGTGCCCATTCGAGACTGGGTGCATGTGGGCCAGGGTTCAGCGGTCAAGCTCAGTGGCTTTGACCAGATCCTGGTTTGGGTGGTGGTGAGTTTATTGTCTTTGGGCTTGGTGATGGTGTACAGCGCCTCGATTGCCTTGCCTGATAACCCACGTTTTGCCAACTACCTACCCACCCATTTTTTGACGCGGCACATGTTGTCGTTGGTGCTGTCAGTGTTGGCGGCTTTGGTGGTCGTGCAAATCCCTTTGCACATCTGGGAAAAGTCTGCTCCCTGGATTTTCATCATCGCTTTGATCTTGCTGGTGCTTGTCTTGATGCCTGGCATTGGCAAAGTGGTCAACAATTCTCGCCGCTGGATCCCCTTGGGGGTGATCAACTTCCAACCCAGCGAGCTCGTTAAGCTGGCGATGTGCATGTACGCCGCCAGCTACATGGTGCGCAAGATGGAGGCCCGCGAAAACTTTGTGCAGGCGGTGTGGCCGATGGCAGTGGCGCTTGGTTTCACGGGCTTGTTGCTGCTGCGTGAGCCTGACATGGGGGCTTTCATGGTGGTGGCCCTGATATCGATGGGAGTTTTGTTTTTGGGCGGGGTCAATGGGCGCATGTTTTTTTTGAGTGCGGCCATGCTGATCGGCACCTTCGTCTTGGTCATCGCTTTCAGTGATGAAAAGCGTGAACGCATTTTTGCTTATCTTCAGCCCTGGGATCCGGCTTATGCACAAGGCAAGGCCTATCAGTTGACGCACTCACTGATCGCTTTTGGACGTGGTGAGTGGTGGGGTCAAGGTTTGGGCAGCTCGCTGGAGAAGCTTCACTACTTGCCTGAGGCGCATACCGATTTTTTACTGGCCGTGATTGGCGAAGAGCTCGGCTTTGTGGGGGTGGCCAGCGTGATTTTGGCTTTCTTTTGGCTCACCCGGCGCATTTTTCACATTGGTCGCCAATCGATTGCCTTAGACCGGGTGTTTGCGGGTTTGTTTGCCCAAGGTGTTGGCATTTGGATGGGTGGCCAGGCCTTCATTAACATGGGTGTCAATTTGGGCGTTTTGCCCACCAAGGGGTTGACCTTGCCCCTGATGAGCTATGGCGGCTCGGCGCTCATCATGAACATCGTGGCCCTGGTGATTGTGGTGCGGGTGGACATCGAAAACCGCCAGCTCATGCGTGGAGGCCGCACATGAGCCGGCTCAATTCTTTAGACAGACCTCATCTTTTGATCATGGCTGCCGGTACGGGCGGGCACGTGATCCCAGGCCTGGCCGTGGCTGCTGAGATGCGTCAGCGGGGCTGGCGTTTGAGCTGGTTAGGAACCACCCATGGCATTGAAAACAAACTGGTGCCTGCCACCCAAATTCCGCTGCACACGCTGGCATTCAGCGGCCTGCGCGGTAAAGGCTGGGGCCACACCCTCTTGGGCGCAGCGCGCTTGATCGCAGCCTTTTGGCGCTGTTGGCGGCTGTTGCGTGAGTTGCGCCCCACGGTGGTGTTGGGCATGGGTGGTTATGTCTGTTTTCCTGGGGGGGTGATGGCGCGATTGTTGCGTTGCCCGCTCATTCTGGTCAACGCAGATGCTGCCTTGCTCATGAGCAACCAAGCTTTGTTGCCTTGGGCTCAGCGCATTGCCTTTGGGTTTGAGGGGGAGGCCTTGAAACGCCTCCCCCGTGCGGTCGTGACGGGCAACCCTGTGCGCTCTGAGATCGAGGCGCTCCCCCAGCCTGTTGTGCGTTTTCAGGGCCGCAGCGGCCCGCTGCGTGTGCTGGTGGTGGGGGGCAGCCTCGGTGCTCAGGCGCTCAACACCTGCATGCCTCAAGCGCTGGCACTGATTGCGCCGGCGCTGCGCCCTCAGGTCACCCACCAGTCGGGGGGGGCACATGGCGACACAGTGCGTGCCGCTTATGCCCAGCAGGGTGTGCAGGCCGAGGTGCTGCCCTTTATTGACAATATGGCCCAACGCTTGGCTGATTGTGACTTGATTGTCTGCCGTGCGGGTGCGATCACGGTGAGCGAGTTGTGTGCAGCTGGCGTGGCAAGCATCTTGGTGCCTTTGATCGTCAGCACCACCTCTCACCAGCGCGACAACGCTCAGTGGCTGGCCGCTCATCGGGCAGGGCTTCACTTGCCCCAATCTGAGCTCACGCCACAACACATGGCAGCCTTGTTGCAAGACATGCCGCGTGAGCGCTTGCTAGACATGGCCACACAAGCACGCAGCCTGGCTCGGCCTCACGCAGCCGCGCGCGTGGCTCACGAAATCGAACAACTCCATACAGTCCAGGTCTCATGAAGCACGCAGTCAAACACATTCATTTTGTTGGCGTCGGCGGCGCTGGCATGAGCGGTATTGCCGAGATTTTGCACAACCTGGGCTACCGCGTCTCGGGCTCAGACCAAGCAGACACCGCCACCACCCGCCGCTTGGCGAGTCTGGGCATTCGCGTCTACCGTGGCCACGATGCTGATTTCGTTCAAGGTGCCGAGGCGGTGGTGGTCTCCAGTGCCGTCAACTCAGACAACCCTGAAGTGATCATGGCTCGGGCTAAACGCGTTCCGGTGGTGCCCCGCGCCGTCATGTTGGCTGAGTTGATGCGGCTCAAGCAGGGTATCGCCATCGCGGGCGCCCACGGCAAAACTACCACGACCAGCCTGGTGACCAGTGTGCTGGCTGAGGCTGGCGTCGATCCAACCTTTGTCATTGGCGGCCGCCTGAATGCCGCGGGCGCCAACTCGCGCTTGGGGCAGGGTGAATACATCGTGGTCGAAGCTGACGAGTCTGACGCTTCGTTTTTGAACCTGATGCCCGTGATGGCGGTGGTCACCAACATCGACGCCGACCACATGGAGACCTACGGTCACGACTTTGCAAGACTCAAGCATGCCTTTGTCGAATTCATTCACCGCATGCCCTTTTATGGCGCTGCCATCGTCTGCATTGACGACCCTGGCGTGCGCTCTATTTTGCCGATGGTCTCGCGCCCGGTGGTCACTTACGGCTTGGGCCCTGACGCCATGGTGCGTGGTGTCAACTTGCGGGCCCAAGGCAGCCGCATGCATTTTGATGTGCAGCGCCGTAATGGTGATGTGCTGCCTGATCTGCATGCGCAGCTCAATTTGCCGGGTGAGCACAATGTGCTCAATGCGCTGGCGGCGATTGCTGTGGCCAGCGAGCTCGAACTCAGTGATGCAGCGATTGTCAAAGGCCTGGCCGAGTTTCGCGGCGTTGACCGGCGATTTCAGCCCTATGGTGATGTGCCTGTGAGCGGTGCTGGGTACTTCAGTCTCATCGACGACTACGGCCATCACCCCGTTGAAATGGCCGCCACCTTGGCTGCGGCACGCGGTGCTTTCCCGGGGCGTCGTCTGGTGTTGGCTTTTCAGCCCCACCGCTACACACGCACCCGCGATTGCTTTGAAGACTTCGTCAAAGTCATGGGCACAGCAGATGTCGTGTTATTGGCTGATGTCTATCCGGCTGGCGAGTCTCCCATCGTGGCCGCAGATGGCCGTTCTTTAGCTCGTGCTTTGCGCGTCGCTGGCAAGGTCGACCCGGTCTTTGTTGATGACATCAGCGACATGCCTGAGGCCATTTTGGACCACACTCGCGCCGGTGATGTCGTGATCTCCATGGGGGCCGGCTCTATCAGTGCCGTGCCCGCTCTTGTTCTTGAACTCAAGCAGAAAGTCACCCCATGAGCGCCCCCCTGATGCCCTCGGTGATCCCAGCTCATGCCCCTCTTGCATCGGGCAGTTTGGGCAAAGTGGCTGTGCTCATGGGCGGCAGCTCTGCCGAGCGCGAGGTTTCATTAATGTCTGGCAGCGGGGTGCTGACTGCTTTGCGCACCCAAGGCGTAGATGCCCATGCCTTTGACCCTTTCAAGCGCGATCTCTGGGAGCTTAAGCGAGAGGGTTTTGATCGCTGCTTTATTGCTCTGCATGGTCGCCATGGTGAAGACGGTACTGTTCAGGGCGCTCTCGAATTGATGGGCATTGCTTACACCGGTTCAGGCGTGATGGCTTCTTCATTGGCCATGGACAAAGTCATGACCAAACGCGTTTGGCGTGCAGAGCACTTGCCAACCCCCGCGCATGTGGTCTTGCGCGCGGGCGAGCAAAGCCCTGAGCGCGTGCTGGCTGTGGCCCAAGAACTGGGCTTGCCGCTGATCGTCAAGCCCCCACGCGAGGGCTCATCCATTGGGGTAACCAAAGTCACCCAAGCTGGTCAGCTCATCGAGGCCGTTCACTTGGCGGCCCGTTATGACCCAGAGGTGTTGTGCGAGGCCTTCATTGAAGGCGATGAAGTCACGTGTGCAGTGCTGGGTGAGGGCTTGACCGCGCAGGCCCTACCCGTCATTCGCATAGCAGCACCTGACGGTGCCTATGATTACCAGAACAAATATTTCACAGAAGATGTCAAATACCATTGCCCCAGTGGTTTGTCGCCAGAGCTTGAACAAACCATCCAGCGCATTGTCCTGGCGGCCTACCAAGCCCTGGGGTGCCGCGGTTGGGGGCGCGCTGACCTGATGATTCGCGCCAGCGACCACCAACCCTTGCTGCTCGAGATGAACACCTCTCCTGGCATGACTTCTCACTCTCTCGTGCCCATGTCTGCGCGGGCTGCTGGCATCAGCTACGAACAACTCTGCGTGCACCTCTTGAGTCAGGCCACGCTCGACACCCCAACACGGCAGCCTTGAGCGCACCATGATCTCAAACCAGGCCCTCCCGTTACCCTCGTTCGGACTACCCGCTGATGTGCGTTGGATGAATACGCTGTCCAGCGCGTTGATCAGCCTGTTGGTGGTGGGCGCCTTGGCGGGCGGGTTGATCTGGCTCTCTGAGCGACCCTATTTTGCTTTGCAGGGCGTCACCCTTCGAGGCGATGTCGAGCGCACCAGTGCGATCACCATCCGCACCAGCGTGGCCTCGCGCTTGCGCGGTAATTTCTTTGGGATAGACCTCCAACAGGCCCAAGCGGCCTTTGAAGCGGTGCCCTGGGTGCGCAAAGCGGCTCTGCGACGCGTATGGCCCAATCGCTTGGAGGTTGAACTTGAAGAGCACCGGCCTGCCGCCCTGTGGTCCCATGACGGTGATGGTGATGGCAACAGTGATGGCGATGTTGATAAACTGGTTAACACTTTCGGCGAGGTCTTTGAAGTCAATCTGGGCGATGTTGAAGACGAGGCCTTGCCCACCTTGATTGGCCCCGCAGACAGCTCGCGCTCGATGCTGATGGTGCTGCAAAGCTTAAGCCAGGCGCTGTCACCGCTTGGGTCGGTAGTGAGCAAACTTAGCTTATCGAGCCGCGGCTCATGGCGTGTGCTGTTGGCCAACGGAGTGGCTATTGAGCTCGGTCGCGGAAGCGATCAAGAAGTGATGCATCGCGCCGTTCAGTTTGTCACCACTTTGCCTGACGTTCTTCGACACTATGGTCGTCCTTTGGTGGCTGCTGATCTGCGGCATCGAGATGGCTATGTTATTCGACTTCAAGGGGTGAGCACCCCGTTGACTGTTGACGACAAAACCCGGCATCGATGACGAGCCTGCACCTAACCGAGCTCAAGCAAGCCCAACAACAAGCCGAGAAATCCGCAGGAAATGAACAACATGGCAAAAGAATACAAAGACTTGGTGGTGGGGTTAGATATCGGAACCGCCAAAGTGATGGCGGTGGTTGCTGAAGTTCTGCCCTCGGGCGAGCTGCGTCTGGCGGGTTTGGGTGTGGCGGCGGCGCATGGCCTTAAGCGAGGGGTGGTGGTCAATATAGAGGCCACGGTGCAGTCCATTCAAAACGCCCTCAAAGAGGCTGAAATGATGGCCGACTGCAAAATCACCCATGTGTACACTGGCATCACAGGCAGCCACATTCGGGGCCAAAACAGCACGGGCATGGTGATCGTGCGCGACAAAGAAGTGACCCCGGTTGATGTGGCCCGGGTGGTTGAAACCGCCAAAGCCATCAACATCCCCAATGACCAGCGCTTGCTCTTGGTACAAGCCCAAGAGTTTGTCATTGATGGCCATGAGGTGAAAGAGCCCATTGGCATGAGTGGTGGGCGCTTAGAGGTTAAAGTGCATATCGTTACGGGGGCTCAAAGTGCCGCCGAAAACATTGTCAAGTGTGTGCGCCGTTGCGGGCTAGAGGTCGATCAACTGGTTCTTAATCCGAGTGCGTCGAGCCACGCCGTACTCACTGACGACGAAAAAGACCTTGGGGTCGCCCTCGTCGACATTGGAGCAGGGACCACTGACTTGGCGATTTTTACCGACGGTGCGATTCGGCACACAGCGGTTATCCCTATTGCAGGCGACCTCATTACCAGCGATATTGCCATGGCCTTGCGCACGCCAACCAAAGATGCTGAAGAGATCAAAGTTGCTCATGGTGTGGCCAAGCAACTGCTGGCAGACCCCAACGAGCAACTCGAAGTTCCAGGCTTGGGCGACCGCTCGCCTCGCATGCTCAGCCGCCAGGCACTGGCGGGCGTGATTGAGCCGCGTGTTGAAGAGATTTACTCACTGGTGCACCAAGCCATTCGTGAAAGTGGCTTCGAAGAGCTGCTTTCCTCAGGCATTGTCATTACCGGTGGCACGGCGGTAATGCCCGGCATGATAGAGCTGGGTGAAGATATTTTTCTCAAGCCCGTGCGCAAGGGCTTGCCGACCTATAGCGGCGCGTTGTTCGACATGGTCTCTAACCCCCGTTCCGCCACGGTCATGGGCCTGCTCGAAGAAGCCCGCCTTGGCCGGGCGCGAGGCCTGCGTGCAGCACAGCAAGCAGGCTCTGTCAAAACCACCATGGGGCGATTTAAAGAATGGTTTTTAGGCAACTTTTAACAGTCCCAAACGATCTCATGAAACCCATCACCCACAAGCACAGCGCTCGCCGCTCAAGCCCCCTCGGCTTGGCGGCCACCGGCCCCCCAGATTTCCAAGGAGACCCAGAACCATCCGGGCGACAACACGCAGGTGAAGTGCAACGTTGTACCCCCCCATCCTTTCCGGCAACTGCCACTGCAATCCTTCAGGAGAAACAACATGAGTATTGAAATGATCGACAACTTTGAGCGCGGCACCCAAATTAAAGTCATTGGTGTTGGTGGTGGGGGCGGCAATGCGGTTGAGCACATGATTGCCCACGGTGTTCAGGGCGTCGATTTCATCTGCGCGAACACCGATGCGCAAGCACTCAGCCGCTCCACGGCCAATCAACTCATCCAGCTGGGCAGCAGTGGCCTGGGGGCCGGGGCCAAGCCGGAAGCCGGCAAGGCCTCTGCTGAAGAGGCCGTTGACCAAATTCGCGATGCCATCACAGGCGCCAACATGCTGTTCATCACCGCAGGCATGGGTGGTGGCACCGGAACCGGTGCGGCACCTGTCATTGCCCGGGTGGCCAAAGAGATGGGCATTTTGACGGTGGGTGTGGTGACCAAGCCTTTCGATTTTGAAGGCCATCGCCGTTTACGTGCCGCCGACGCAGGTTTGGCTGAGCTTGAGGCCAATGTCGACTCCCTGATTGTCATCCTCAATGACAAGCTGCTCGACGTTCTGGGCGACGACGTGACCCAAGACCAAGCCTTCGCTCACGCCAACGATGTGCTGCGCAATGCAGTTGGGGGCATCAGCGACATCATTCACATCCCTGGTTTGGTCAACGTCGACTTTGAAGACGTCAAAACCGTCATGAGCGAGCCTGGCAAAGCCATGATGGGCACAGCCACGGCGGGCGGTCCAGACCGTGCCACCAAAGCTGCTGAGATGGCCGTGGCTTGCCCCTTGCTCGAAGGCATCGACCTGTCGGGCGCCAGAGGTGTTTTGGTGTTGATCGCGGCCAACCGCACCACCTTCCGTTTGTCTGAGTCGCGCAACGCCATGAACACCATCCGCCGCTATGCGGCTGAAGATGCGCACGTGATTTATGGCACGGCCTATGACGAGTCTTTGGGTGATCAACTTCGCGTCACCGTGATCGCCACAGGTCTGAGCCCCGTCAAGCGTCAACAGGCCCCCATCAGCGTGGTGCACACGGCCCCCATGCTGCGCACAGGCACCGACAACATGCTGATGTCAGGCGCTGCCATGCACCATCACGCGATGTCTTCGCCCATTCACACCCAGGGGGGGCATCAGGGGCATCAGGGCCATCCAAGCCACCAGACCCATGGGGGACCTGTCACTCACGACTACACGAGCATGAACACTCCCAGTGTCTGGCGCAGCGGCCGCACAGCGGCCGCCAAGGTCGATGCCTTGGCCAGCAACGGCATGGACGAGATTGAGATCCCTGCGTTTTTACGCAAGCAAGCGGATTGATGCGGGGTGGTGATGGTCACGACCAAGCGTTTGAGTTTGACAGCTTGGTTGTGAGGCCCCTGTCTTCGGGTGGCTGGGTGGAGCGGTCAGGCTTTCCAGGTTTTTTGGGGGTCAATGGTCAGCGGCCACGGCTGAGTCTTCGGAAGATTGCGCGGGCTGAGTGGCCATGTGCGCCATTCGCCTTCGATCGCCCCCCGGGTTGAGCATCCCCGCGAATTGTTTTTACTTTTTATGCCCGGTACCTCTTCGTGGTAAAGATCGAAACCCTGGCCGCACAGCCGCACTGGCTGGGCTAAGAGGCCGAGTTCGATCAGCCAGCAACAAGGTTGCGCGCACCAAACCCTCCACGGCCTCGCTCAAGTTCGCGGGAGGCTCTAGCGTGTCAATTTCAGCCACCAAGTCATCCGCATCCTCCAAATCATCGGGGTCGAGGTGACGATAAATCAAGGCCATAGGCTCGATGAAGGCCTGAGCATGCGGTCCATCAGAACGTTCACTCAACGCCGGAAAAAGCGTCAAAGCCGTGGCGAAGCCAGCAACCCAGGGGTAGACCGCTTCAAGCTCGTCACACAAGTCATCGAGCTCAAAGATCCAGGGGTCAAACCACTGGCGGGCTTCGATGGCCTGGTTCAACTCACGGTGCCGCTGCCGAATGACCTCACTCAGCGGCGCGATATCACAACCAGCAGGCACGGGGCGGGCATCTATATCAAACACATGTGCCAGCCAGACTGCCTCGTTGATCGGTCGGGGTTGCAACAACACACCGCATAAAAAGCCATCAAGCGTGCTGATGTCTAAAGGCTCCAGAGGCTCTGGCAAGCGCTCTAGGCCGACTTGAAGTGCTTCTCTTTGGGTGTCGTTGACGCCAGCTTGTAAAGGGGCAGGGCGCGGGGGGCGGGCAGGCCGAGAAGCACGAGGAGGGCGGGGTGTTGGCATGCCACATTGTGCAGCATGGCCAGCTTGGCATTATCCTGGCTATTGCGACGTGCCACAGGGCCTGTCGCCGACACGCTAATTTCGATTGGTACCTGCCCTTGAGCCTGGCTTGCCGATCTCCAGTGGACGTTCATGGTCGAGGTGCTTGCAGCTCATGGCCCTTAAAATCTCAAACTCAATGTGCCCTCTAAAAAAAACCTCTATCACTCAATGGTGTTGTCTGGCGTTTTCGCTGCTGGCTTTTGTGACTTCGCCTTGGAGTCAGGCCGCACCTTCATCGGTCTTGTCAACGAGCGTAGCCTCAGCCTTAGCAACACCCCTGCCCATAGCTTCTGAGGCTGCCTCGCCGGTTGTTTCTGGTTCTGCCAGCAATTCTTTTGAGCGAGCCAGCTCTCAGCTGGTTCAGATTCGTACGGTGCTCAAAGGGCAAGCCAGTCAAACGTCTGTGGGCTCTGGCTTTTTTGTCTCATCAGCCGGCCACGTGATCACGAATTTTCATGTGGTCAGTGAGGCGGCCTTGGCGCCAGATCAACACGATTTGCTTTATGTCACGGCTGCGGGTACAGAAGCGCCTTTGAGCTTATTGATGATCGATGTGCGCCATGATTTGGCTTTGCTCAAGGCGACAGGTCCATTGAGAAAGCCCTTTGAGGCGTTGAATTTTCGCCCTGGCAAGGAGCCTTTGCGCCAAGGGGAGCGCATGGTTTCTTTGGGCAATCCTCTAGACGTCGGATTTGCCATTGTCGAGGGGCTGTACAACGGCCTGGTAGATCGTAGTTTCTACCCACAAATATTTTTTGCAGGCTCATTGAGTGCGGGCATGAGCGGTGGCCCCGCATTAGATCAGCAGGGTCGTGTGGTGGGTATCAATGTGGCGCGACGTGTTGATGGCGAGCAAGTCAGCTTCTTGGTGCCCGCCGAATTCGCACATGAATTGCTCAAAAATGGTCGTCAAGCGGTGCCCATGATCGGCAGTGCCTACCCGGAGATGCGGCGTCAATTGCTGGCTCACCAAGAAGAATTGACGCAGCGTTTCATGGCACAAGGTTGGAAGGCCGCCAGCCACCAGCGCTACAAGATACCTGTACCCGTTGACCGATTCATGCGATGCTGGGGCGCTAGTGAGCCCTCGGCCAATGGCGGCATGAGTGTCGAGCGCTCTGAGTGCACGATGGACAGCCAGTTGTTTGCGGGTGGATTCAGCACGGGTTCTGTGAGTACTCGGCACGAGAGTTATGACGCCACCCGTTTGGGTCGCTGGCGTTATGCGGCGCTGCTTTCGCGCAGCTTTGCTAACGAAGATTTCACACGCTTGAGCAACATCCAAATGACCCCTCCCAAGTGCCATGAAGACTTTCTTGATCGACAAGGTCTGACACTGCGTACGGTAGTTTGCGTGCGGGGTTACCGACGCTTGCCAGATTTATACGACGTGAGTGTTTTAGTAGCAACACTAGATCAAGATACCGAGGGCGTGCTGGGGCGTTTTGATGGCGAAGGCTTGAGCTACCCCAATGCCATGAAGTTGGCCCAACACTACTTGTCCGAATTTGGGCGGCGTCCATGAACGAACCCTTGGCATTTTTAGAGGCTCTAGATCGTGATGGGCAGGTGAGGCACCAATTCAAGGTCAACCATTGGCCGTTTTGCGTGGGTCGCGCCCTTGAAAATGACTGTATTCTTGACGACCCGCATCTGGCAGCCTGCCATCTCACCCTGACTCACGATGCTTCTGGACTGCAAGTGCTGGTGGGTGAGACGCTCAACGGCTTGTCGGTCGCTGGTCAACGCCTCGTTGCGGGCCAGTCTGCTTTGCTCAATGAGCCTGTGGTGTTGCTACAGGCAGGGTCAACCACCTTGCGCTTGCGTCGGCTGGGTGAAACCCTGGCGCCTGAAGTGCGTATCGAAGCCCGGCCTTTGGCCTTGCGTGGTCGTCCTGTTTTGTGGGGCTCGCTCATCGCGGTTGGCTTTTTGCTGGTTATGTTTGAGTGGCTCACCAGCGACCCTGGCGAGTGGGTACTCAATTTTGGGCAAAGTCTGTTCATCTATGCGGGCGTGTTGATGAGTTGGTCGGGGGTATGGGCCTTGGTGTCCAAGGTTGTCACCCGGCGCAGCCACTTTGGGTGGCATGTGAGAGTTGCTCTGTGGGCTAGTTTGGGGTGTGCGGTGGCGGCCGTTGTGCCAGGCTGCCTAGCCTTCACGCTGTCATGGCCAGCGCTGAGCAGTTTTGCATTTGTTGGGCCTTATTTAGTCATGGCCCTGGCCATGATCTATCACTTGCGCAAGGCGGCAGTGCAAAATGAAGCCTCGCGCTGCAAAGTGGTGGGGCTGCTATTTTGCTTGGCATTGGGCCTGCATTTGGGGGTCAACCAAACTCTCAATTCGCGCTGGGGGGATGACCTTTACTTAACCCATCTCTACCCCTCGCAGATGCGTTTGGCTCCCACTCAAAATTTAGAGCAATTCATGCAAGGCGCCACTGCGTTGCAAAGTGCTGTGGATGACAGCCTCGCTGAAGGCTTTTGAGCAAACCAAAGCCGATGTTCAACTTTAACTTGAGGCCTCAGGCCTCCCCCATACCATCATGGCTGTCCTCTCACTGACCAATGCTCAGCTTGCCTTTGGCCATGTGGCCCTGCTAGACCACACTGCTTTTTCTTTAGAAGTCGGCGAGCGTCTGGGGTTAATCGGCCGCAATGGTGCAGGCAAATCATCTCTGCTCAAAATCATCGCTGGCCTGGAGCAGCTCGATGATGGGCTGTTGCAGCTGACCCAGGGGCTGCGCATTCGCTATGTGGCCCAAGAGCCGGTGCTCGACCCCGAACAAAATGTGTTTGATTCAGTCAGCCAAGGGGTGGCTGAGGCCAAAGCCCTTCGATCTCAATATGAAGCTCACGAAGAGGGCGTTGATCTTGACGCTTTGCAAACCCGAATTGAAGCTTTGGAGGCCTGGAATTGGGAGCAGCGTGTAGAAACCACCCTAGACCGTTTGCATCTGGATGGCAAACGCATGGTGGGGTCCCTTTCAGGGGGGCTTAAGAAGCGTGTGGCGTTGGCTCAGGCCTTAGTGGCCATGCCTGATGTCTTGTTGCTTGATGAGCCCACCAACCACCTTGACCTAGACTCCATCTCATGGCTTGAGGGCTTGCTGTGTGGTTTCAAGGGCAGTGTGATGTTGATCACCCATGATCGCGCTTTTCTAGATGCTGTGGCCACCCGAATCATCGAGCTTGATCGGGGGCATTTGCGCAGTTACCCCGGAAGTTTCAGCGCCTACGAACTGGGCAAAGAAGCACATTTGGCTTCTGAGACCTTGGCCAATGCCCGTGCCGATAAACTACTGGCACAAGAAGAGGTCTGGATTCGCAAGGGTGTAGAGGCCCGGCGCACGCGCAGCGTTGCGCGCATCGCGCGGCTTGAGGTGCTGCGCTCGCAACGCCTCGAGCGGCGCAACTCTCTAGGCCAAGTGCGTCTGGAGGTGGATGCGGGCGTGCGCAGCGGTAAGTTGGTGGCCGAGTTGCGCGAGGTTGGTTTTCGCTGGAGCACAAACAGCCCACCCCTCGTTGAGGGCTTCAACGCCACCTTGCTACGCGGTGACAAAGTGGGCCTGATAGGCCCCAATGGGGCAGGCAAGACCACACTGCTTAAACTCATTCTGGGCGAGCTGGCCCCAAGCTCAGGCACCGTGCGGCAAGGCACGCGCATGGAGGTGGCTTATTTTGATCAAATGCGCAGCACCCTCAACCTGGATGCCACGCTGGCTGACACCATCAGTCCCGGCAGCGAGTGGGTCGAGATTGGCTCCCAGCGCAAGCACGTGATGAGCTATTTAAATGATTTTTTATTTTCGCCAGAGCGCGCAAACTCGCCAGTACGCACACTCAGCGGGGGCGAGCGCAACCGCCTGTTGTTGGCGCGTTTGTTTGCTTTGCCCGCCAACTTGTTAGTGCTGGATGAGCCCACCAACGATCTGGACATTGAAACCCTTGAGCTGTTGGAAGAATTGCTTCAGAGCTACAGTGGTACCGTTTTTTTGGTCAGCCACGACCGGCGATTTTTGGACAACGTGGTCACCAGCACC
>JANMEO010000193.1:0-13585 GCA_031376995.1 Burkholderiales bacterium | reverse complement strand
GTCAGCTTCAGTCGCCCGCCTGAATTCGATATCACCCCGACCCATCACTTTGCAAACCCGAGTCGCCCCTGATCCATCGACAAGGTCCATCGCAGTCTTGGAGGTCAAACGCAGCAAAGGCGGGTTTTCCATCAGACATCTTGCCTGTCGCATGAAACGGTCCAGCAAATTGTCTTCGCCGCTTAGCGAGTAAAGCAGGCCTGCTTCGGCCGCATCAGCGAGCTGTTGGCGCTGATTAGCAGCAGTGCAAATGCACAGGGTCGGTAGCCCCAAGCAACAACGCTCCCAGGTTGCTGAACCGCCCGCGCCGATCGCAAAATCGGCGGCAGCCATGAGCTCGGCCATATGGGGCGTTTGCTCATGACAGGCATAGCCTTGCGTCGCACAGGCTTGCTTGATATGGGCGCCATGGGGATGCTGCGCACCCATGACCACATCCACCTCGACCCCCTTGATATGGAGCCCAGACAACGCGTTGATCGCAACGCTGGTGTAATTGCCCGCGTCTACGCCGCCGAAGAACAAGAGGATGCGTTTGACCCCGCCGGTGCGCGGCTTGACCTGTGTGTGCAATTCTCGAAACTCTTCTCGCAACAAGGCATAGCACGGGCCTAACAGGAGGCGCGAATATGGCGGCACTTTGCCCTCATAGCGCGTGTGCATGTTCTGGTAGTAATTTTGATCCAGCAACACATCGCAGTCGTGTTGGCGGTCAGCCAGATCGTCGATCACCAAGATCTTCTGGGCAATGCGGCGCATGGCACTTTCCCAGCGTTTGTCTATCGCGTAATGGTCGACGACCAACCAATCCCATTTCAGATCCTCCAGCAATTCGGTACTCTCGCTGGCATCCTGCTCCTGGGTCGTTGCGAGCCAGTTTGAATGCGCCAAATCGTTCGGTAAGTCTGTTGTGAAGGCCTGGTTCAAGGACGCAAGGCCGATGTCCCTTGCCGCCAGCATCGCCTGCAAGTAGTCCGGCAGGCCACGACTGACGAAACGTATTCGCGCTCCGCGCTGTCTCAGCGCGTCAGCCAGAGTCAAGCAACGCATGAAATGCCCGGTACCGATCAGGCTGGTTGCATCGACCCGAAAAGCCACACTGAGGCTCACGACCCTGCGTCCCGGCTCATCATTGACAGTGCCAGCGCCATCCGGCAATCGTCCATGTCATCGATGTCTATGGCCCCCTTCCAGTCCATGGGGAGATAGCGATGGTCTGGACCATAGAAGGTTCCGGCTTCTAGCAGCGCGTCTCGTGCGGCGATCCAAATCGCCCCTGTGGGGCAGTAGAGAGGCTCGAGGTCTTGCGAACGTTTGTCCAAGGCTTGAGGGAAGAACCTGGTCGGCACCTGGTCCCTATTGAGTTTCACCGCCCACCATGGGTTCATCCAGCCAAAGCGAAAACAGCTGATCTGGTAGTTGAGGTTGTGCGCTTGGAAATTGTCGATTGCAGTGCGTATGTGTTCGGCATCGCGCAAGGGACAGTTGGGCATGAGTTGAGCGACCTGGTCGAAGCGGGTCTGCCAGTGCGACTCGGCCTGTTTCAAGGCGCCGATGGTTGCCATGCTGGATGGCGCCTCATCGTCTGCATTCTCGTGGCGCAGGAATGGCGCACACGCACCTGCCGCGATCGATACTTCTGCGATCTCTTCGTTGTCCGTTGACACCAGCACATCATCGAAGCATTGGCTCTTCAAAGCCGCTTCGATGGTCCAGGCGATCATCGGCTTGCCATCAAACTCGATGATGTTTTTGCGGGGGATGCGTTTCGATCCGCCGCGCGCCGGGATGATTGCGATGCGTTTCATTACCAAACACTCCAACCACCATCAGCGACCAACACGTGGCCGTTGACCGCCGAACTCGAATCACCAAGAAGGAACTCCACCGGCCCGATGATCTCAGCGTCTTTCAGCATTCGACGCGATGGCACGAGTTGGGCATATCGGGCAACAAAATCCTCGTCGACTCGCCCTTCAACGCCACCGTAAGCCACGCAATTGACGCGTATGTGCTGTGGGGCAAGGCGAACAGCCAATTCTCGCGTGAGGTGATGAAGAGCCGCTTTGCTGACCCCATACTGAATGGGCGAGCGATCCAAAGTGCCCTCATAAAGAGCGGGGTTCGGGGCTACTTCACCATACATCGAGCCGATATTGACAACCGCTTTCAGTTGATGGCTTGGGGATCGCGACAAACAGACCGTCAGTTCGTAGGGAACGACCACATCCATCTCGAATTCTCCGACGAAGGCCGCACGATGTGTGGTTGCGTCCGGCTGCACAGCGAGCGTTTCGATGGATCGCGCATTGTTGACAAGATGCGTAATGATGACACCACGCGCGCACAGCTCATCGACCAGTCGCGTTGACGCGCCTGGCTGCAGCAAGTCGCAGGCCAAACCTGTGATCTGCCCATTGGCCGAATCGATCTCGGACATCAATCTGTCCAAGCGTGACGGGTCACGCGAAGTGGTGACGATCTGCCAGCCGCTGCGTACAAAATGTTGCGCGAGCACCTGTCCGAACTTGCCGGTTCCTCCTGTCAATAACATCGCCCTGTTCATTGGCACCGACCCGATTCGATGATGGAGACGACTTGCCGATTAAATTCATAGGGCGAGCGGCAAGTTTGGGTTCGGATACCGTGAACGAAATCAACCAGTGCTGATTTGAAGGCAGCGAATGAATCTTTAAATACGAGATCGTGCCAACCTCTCTCCCCATGCACACGTATGGACAATGGCGTGGCTACATCGTCACCGAATGCGGATAAATCAGCCGATATCCCGTTGCAGAAGTTGAAGGAGACTGCGCGGCCATTGGCAGCAAAGGCGCGAGAGCGCGCGCTTGAAATATCTACCGATTCTCTGACAATTTGGATCACGGGCTCAATGATATGAACTGCGTATTTTTCCCAGCGCTTGGGTGTGGCCGCCTGGATATGCTTGATCTGGCCGAGACGTTCGCGTTCGCCTTCGCTTAACATCAATTCATTGGCGTAGCGCAAAGCTGAACAGGTAAAGATCTGCCCTTCGTAGTGTTGAAGCCGATAGAGCGCTTCCAAATCGTTGAAAGAAAGCGCAATCGGCTTGTCGATGTAAACAGGGATACCCGCATCAAGAAAGCACTTGGCAAAAGTCAGATGACTTTCAGCGTCGTCACGCGCCAACAACAGCGCATCAATTTGCCCGAGCATCTGTGACGGATCACTCACCACTTGGGAAATCAACGACGCTCTGGCAACCCGGTGCGATAGCTCGATATCTTGTGTCCAGATGTGCGTGACTTCAACCTTGGGGATGCGCGCGTCTGGCCAACTCTGTTCGGCAAGATACTCAGGGATCACCGAGAATTCACACGCCTTCATATGATGCAAAGAATAACCGTTGCAAATAGCCGCCCATGAGTAGGGATGGCCATTGCCAGGAGACAGCCCAATGACACCAAGTCGTAAAGTGTTCACGTGCGCTTCCAAAATGATGGATTGATGAAAGCAGAGTCATGACATGCCAACCCAGTTGCATCAAAATCTATGTGAAGCAAAAAATCATCTTGGCAGGCCCGAAACTGCTCCAAACTCTCAACACCTAAAAGCACGGTATCGACATGGGGAATATTTTTTACAAAGGCTATCGCGGCCTGATTAACAGTTAATCCTTGTTCATGGGCCGAGTTATGCCAATGGGTCAGCAAAGGTCGAATCGGCTCAAAAAATACAGGAATATTGCCTAATGGCATTAGCAATAGTCCTTGCAAAAAAACAGATCGCACATGGATTTCAATTCCTTCATTTTTGAGTAGATCCAAATGCCCGCTAACAAGCATTCGTTGATCTAGTACATTCAATGGCAGCTGAATCAAGTCAGGTTTGAATGTTTTTAACAAGTTGTCAATTTGAATATCGTCATAAACAGAAACTCCAATTTTGTCTACCAAACCATGATCTTTCAGCTGCTTCATTGCCATTAGAAGCTTGTCTCCGCCAGGGACAAGCAAATTATCAGCATGATGAATAAGCAGTCCATAGACTTTTTTGCATACAAGCCGACTCAATGAGTTTTCAAAAGTCTCTCTGAGTTGATTGATTTCAAATTCAGTCACACGAGGCGTTGTAAAAGCCGGAGTCTTTGTGATGACTTTGAATCTTTCAAGAGAATTGGCTCCCAGCACAGCCTCAGCACTGCCGTACAGTGAAGCGGTGTCGAGAACCTCAACACCGCAATGCTGAGCCTCATTGAGAATTAACTTCACCGTCTGTGGGGATGTCATCCCTTGCTGATTGGATATTCCATAGGGTAGCCCCCATTGAACAGTTCCTAAACCCAACTTGCTGACGGCGGTCATTTTTCCTATGCCAATGTCAATGCCAAGACCGAGCACAAGGCTTCTACAACAAAGTCCTGCTGCGAGTTCGTCAAAGCCGGGTACATCGGTATGCTGAGGGCTTCTGAATAGAATTTTTCCGCCTGCGGGCAATATCCAAGTTTGAAACCCAGTTTTTCATAGTATGGCTGCCTGTAGACAGGAATATAGTGCAAATTCACAAGCACACCCACCTCACGCAAAGCATCATAAACTTGACGTTGAGTGATTCTTGCTTCATTAAAATTTAATCGAATCACATACAGGTGGTAAGCTGAATAGCTATCTATGTGTTGCCAAGGGGTAGTTAAATTCAATGCTGGCAGCATTTGGTCATAGCGGGCAGCAATCGCATGTCGCTTGGCCACAAAGTCATCGATGCGCTGCATTTGACTTAAACCCAAGGCGGCTTGAACGTCAGTCAATCGGTAGTTGAAACCCAGTTCAATCTGTTGATAATTCCAAATCTCTTGTACTGGGCGGACATGCATGTCTTCTTTTGTACTGCTAATCCCGTGACTGCGCATTAATCGCATACGCTGAGCCCACTGTGCATCATGGGTCACCGCCATTCCGCCCTCTCCGGAAGTGATGATTTTTACGGGGTGAAAGCTAAAAACTGTGATGTCACTGTATCGACAGTTGCCGATGGATTCACCTTGATACCTGCCGCCAATGGCATGGGATGCATCTTCAATGATCTTGAAACCATACTTTTGGCTGAGTGCATAGATACCTTCCATATCGCAGGGCTGGCCACATAAATGCACAGGAATAACAACCTTGGGTAACTTACCAGCCTTTTCCGCCAAGGATAGCTTTTCTTTCAATCGCTCTATGCTAAGGTTATAGGTGTGCGGGTCAATATCCACAAAATCCACTGTGGCGCCGCAATACAGTGCGCAGTTTGCGCTGGCTACAAACGTAATTGGCGAAGTCCAAACCACGTCTCCTCGACCAACGCCCAGTGCTAAGCAAGCAATGTGAAGCGCACTGGTCGCACTGTTGACAGCCACAGCGTGCTGCGCGTTGCAATATTTAGCAACTGCAGTCTCAAACAAAGGGACGACTGGGCCTTGGGTGAGAAAATCTGAGCGCAACACGTCGATCACTGCGTTGATATCAGCTTCATTAATGTCTTGGCGTGCGTAAGGGATGCTGTTCATTCAATTTATCCTATGTGCTCGCGGTGATGTTCTTTCCATGTCTTCAGTTCCGAGGAGTATAGATAAACCTTAGAACTGAAGATACCGTGCGCTAAAATATCAATCGCATAAACTCTTCAGGCTGTTTTCAATTTTCTCGGCAACTTCTGACTTATTAATGATGTCATGGTAACTTCCGCTGCGCTTGATGCAGCCAGCTTCTAACTCAACAATCTGCGTACAGTTTTTAAGTGTGGTGAGCCGGTGGGCAATGATGAGAAGGGTCAGGTCATGACTCAAACTTTCGATGGCATTCATGACGGCCTGTTCAGTTTCACTGTCAAGCGCGCTGGTGGCCTCGTCAAAAATAATGACAGTGGCTTGCTTATACAAGGCTCGGGCGATACCGATGCGTTGACGCTGCCCCCCAGAAAGCCGCACCCCACGTTCACCAACAAAGGTTTGGTATTGCTTGGGCCAAGTTTCGATAATGTCAGACAGTTGCGCCTGCCGAGCAGCATCCCTCACGCGCTCGCGATCAATTTTTTCATGAGGCACGCCCATCGCAATATTTTCTTCAATGCTGCTGTCGGTCAAGAAAATAACTTGCGGCACATGGGCGATGCGGGCTTGCCATGAGCGCATATTGGCCGAGGTCAAGGCTTGACCATCAACCTCGAGTGTGCCCTCGGTGGGCTGCAGCAGCCCCATGACGATATCCAGCAAGGTGCTTTTGCCACTGCCGGTTGTGCCAATCAATCCGATGCGGCTGCCTTTGGCAATCGTGAGACTGAGTTGTTTTAAAACATAGGGGGTTTGCGAGCTGTATCTAAAGTCGAGTTGCTTAATGCTGATTTCACGATTGAAGGTCAGCGCATGCGCTGAGGGTTGATCAGCGTGGTCTGGCACGGGTTGGTCTAGAAATTCGAGGATGTCCTGAAGCGAAGATTGCGCGCTTCGAATTTCAGTCCATGACACATAGGCCCCCTGTAAGACCGGCAGCAAACGCTGTGCGCCAAGTGCCAAGGCACCCAGCACCGGGATGGCCATGCTGATGCCATGGGCTTGCTGAGCCAGCCCATAAGCCAATGCCGCGATCAGCAGCATCCCCAGGGCCTCCATGGCGTAGCGTGGGCTTGCACTGATGAAAGCACTGTTGCCTTGGGCACGACGCATGCGCAAATCAGCGTTGCGGTAAGTTTCACAATAGGTCGATTGGCTGCCATCGATGAGCACATCGCGGATGCCACCTAGCCCTTCTTGCAAAGATTTGATCACCTGAACAGCCTCGCTGGCCATGCACTGACTGTCTGCCAGCATTCTTTGGCGAGTCAAGCGGATGATCAACACGTAGATCAAACCAAAACCACCAAATGCCACAAGGGCAATGGTTGGCTCAACGGACATCAAGGTGATGAGCAGGGCGGCGAGCATCACGCATGAACTGATGAGTATCAAGGTGGGCAATATGACACTGTAGATGACTTTGTATGTTTTGCCAGTGATTGCGCTGATGACTTCGCTGCTGTTGCGGGCGCAATGAACTGCGTAGGGTTGATATAGGGTGCGCCGATAGATACTGATGCTGATATCCGCCCCATTGGCAAAGGCAAGCCGGGTGGTGGCCCAAAGCAGCAACAAGCGCATCGCGCCTGAGATCAAGACCGCCGCACCGAAGGCCAATGTGAGGGGTAGCAAGAGCTGCGCTGGCGCTGTCAACTTTAATGCCTGGATGAACGGCTGAGCAGCAGAGTGAGCATATATTCGCTCTGGAGCGGTTAACACGCCGAGAAAAGGGAATACCGCCCCAATACTGAGAATCTCGGCGAATGAGGCCAGCAGCGTTAGCACCAGCAACCCAGCAAACTGCCAACGACGGCGCGAACCGATATGACACCAGAGGCGGTGCATGAGTTGGGAGATGGGCTGGGTTTGCTTCATGCGCATTCAACGCCTGTGGCTTGATTAGAGCAATCAGAATTTTGGCGAGTGTTGTGCAAGCGTTTATCAGTAGAAGTTAACTTTCAACAAAGCCAATTTAACTTTTTCCCTGATTGAAAAGTTTTTGGAAAACAGCAAATCAAACATTCGGCATAAAGTTATGCCCTTAAGCCTATGGTATAACTCGCGAATATCCTCGCGCTTGTCTTTTCTTATTTGCCTGCAAAGATCCAATGTGTTTCTATAAAAATGCAAATTGGCCTTCTCAGAAATTTGTGGATAATTGGCCAATGCAAAAGCCTTCCAATATTGAATTGCCTCAAAATATTGTGAGACGCTTGTGTAAGTATGCGGCGACCGCACCAAACTCGGCCCCTCCTGACTATAGAAATACAGCTTCTTAAAACTGATTGAAATCTTCTTCGCTTTTTTAAAAATCTGCGGCGTCAGAAACATATCCTCATTTCGAGTGACCTGAAATCTTAAATCTTTAAAAAGTGACGCATCGTACATTTTTGCCCAAGGCGCCGTCAATTCCTGGTTGTCCAAGATAAATTCAAACGCCTCCGCGTCACTGATTTTCAATGTGGCCGAGATCGCTTGATTCTTATTTTTTTCGGCTGCATTGGCTGGAAACTTTTCATGGCCACAAAGACTTATTAAAACATCATTATTTTCTAATTCTGATTTCAAGAAGTCTATCATGGAGAGATCTATGAAATCATCGCTGTCAACAAAAACCAAATACTTACCCTTGGCGATATCAATTCCAGCATTCCTTGCCGCCGACGGGCCAGAATCCCCCTGATGAATAAGTTTTATATTCTTAAATTTACGGGCAAAATTGCCGCAAATTTCGGGGCACTTATCCAAAGATCCCTGATTGTAAATTAAAATTATTTCTGTATTTTTGTACGTTTGACCAATTAGACTATTTATACACCTCTCCAAGTAATCCTCTGATTTATAAACGGGGACGATTATACTTACCAATGGATCCATGCTTTGTAATTTCACCCGGTCAATTAAATCCGTTAATTTTTCAAAGGCCACTGATTTCATGACTCACAATGATGGATTTTCGTTACAGTTTAAAACCCGCAGCGACTGCATCGTTGTAAAACATTTTCACTGTCTCCAGCGAGTACTCGCCCAAGTCGTAATCCACAAGCGATAACTTCTTCAGAATGTCATTGGTGACCGTAATCACTTGACAGCCAATCTCGTTGGCTTGAAATATATTCAGCAACTCGCGGGGGCTGGCCCAAATTAACTCGGCGGCAGGCGCCACTTTGAGCATCTCAACCGCTGCTGCCATCATGGGCACAGGATCACGGCCCGTATCAGCAACTCGGCCCGCAAATATGGAAACATAACTGGGAACCACGGGATTCAGGGCTGCAACCACATCGCGAACCTGGGTCAGCGTCATGAGGGCAGTCACGTTCATTTTGACTTGATTTGCTCCGAGCTTTTTAACCAGTGGATAGCAGGTTTCTTTCTTCGTATTGGTCACGGGTATCTTCACATAGACGTTATCACCCCAGCCAGCGATCTCCATGGCCTGGCGCTCCATCTCTGCAAAGTCATCCGAGAATACTTCGAAAGACAGCGGCTTGTCTTTAATGTGGCTCAGGATGTCTTTGCAAAACGCACGGTAGTCAGTGATACCGACCTTCTTCATCAGCGTGGGGTTGGTGGTCAAGCCTTTGATATAGGGCTTGGCATGCATCTCAATCATTCCCCCTTTATCAGCACCATCAGCAAAAATTTTAACTTTGAGGTCTTCTATTTTTTTCATGTGGTTTTCCCAAAATAATATCTGCAGCTTCGGCAAGCGTCTGCACACGGTGGTTAATAGTTTCTGGCTGCTTCTCAGCGTAGCCGTAGTCAATAAAAATGGTCTTGCATCCGGCGCGTACACCGGCCTCGGTGTCCCGCCAGCGGTCACCCACCATATAACTGGCAGTCAGGTCAATATCGAAAGTCTTCGCAGCCGCCAACAGCGCCCCTGGCAGCGGCTTGCGACAGGCACAACCGTCATCACTGTCGTGATAACAAGTACGAAACTCATCAATCGGCAAGCACTGTTGCAGGTATTGGTTCATGGCGTCCACCTCAACGCGCAGAGCTGTCCCCCGTGCAACATCTGGCTGATTGGTCACCACGATCAGCAACCAACCGGCATCGTGCAAAGACTGCAAAGCAGCACCCACACCGGGCAGTATTTCTAACGCAGCCAGATTGGCTGGCGGATAAGGTTTGCCATCACGCACCACTGCGCGGTTGATCACACCATCTCTGTCCAAAAAAACCGCCTTTTGCATGTGCTTTTACTTATCCTGCCAAGTTATTTGACCGCAGATTCCCACTTGGTCTGGTTGACCTTCAGTTTGGGGTGCGATACCAGCAGGTGCCACACCACAGCCTGAAAGGCTTCAGAGTGTGGGGTAATGTTGTCAGGGTTGACAGTGGGCACGATGACGCAAGCGTCTGAAGACTGAGCGGTGTAACCCCCATCGCGGCCCACCACGCCGGTGACCTTCGCGCCCACCGTCTTGGCGAGCTTGATGGCCTCTACCAGGTTAGGGCTGATATTTTTCTCAAGATTGCCGCCACCGACTGAAAAGATGAACAGTGCGTCTTTGGCTTGCAGTTTGCTAACCTTTAACCACTCGACAAAGACACTGGCCCAACCTTCGTCATTGGTGCGTGCCGTCAGTTCCGACACGTTATCGGTGGGTGCATAGCACTCAATACCCACAATTTTGCGGAAGTCATTGACCGCATGCGAGCAATTGCCTGCGCTGCCCCCTACACCCAAAAAGAATAGGCGCCCCCCCTCGGCTTTGACTCTCGCCAATAGATCCGCCATTTTTTCAATGGCCGCCAAATCCATCTTCTGGATGATCTCGGCGGCTTCCTTCATATGCTGTTGCGCGTAACTCATGCCTGATCTTTCGTAAAAAAATGCTTCGGCTTCTTTCAAACCGCGATGTGAACCAATTTCATAAAACCGTTCATGAACTTCAAACCCGGTCAACTCACCGCGGGTGGATAAAGCTTGGTAAACATCCGCCAAATCAAACGGCTCGCCAGCCGGGTATTGGGCAAACACTTTGGATGCAACAACGCCCAACCCGTAATCGATGTAGGCCATGTCTGGCCCAGGCGCACGCTTGTTGTACGCCACCAAGCGCCCGCCCTCAAACAACACATTGCTTTTATCCCACCGGTCAAAGTTCGCGAGCACCGTCATCAATGCCTGCTGCTCACTTTGGGCATAGGCGCGCTGCACAGCAGAAAAATCTACCGGCAGATAAGAGTCACCATACAAAACAAAAAAATGCTCACCCAGCAAGGGCAACGCTTTTTTGAGCGCCCCCCCCGTACCCAGCAGCGTGGCGCCGTCGCAGGAGTAACGCACCTGCAAACCCAACTGATCCCCCGTGCCCACGATGTCCTGAATCATTTCTCCCAGATGGCCGATGCACAACACCACGCGTTGCACGCCCTGCCCACGCAAGTACTCCAGCTGCCGAACGATGAAGGGCTTGCCAGCAACCTCAACCAAAGACTTCGGTATGGTTTGTGTAATCGGGCGCAGGCGCGTGGCAAGCCCCCCCGCCAAGATGGCAACTGGAAACATCAGCAAGCTTTCTTCACGATGACATCACCACCTTGGTACCTTCAAAGTCAAACTTGAAGCGCACCTCCTCCAGGCCCGCGCCGGCCATGGCGCGGCGCAGCTTGTTGCGGTCGTTGGCCAAAAACATCAGGAACCCACCTCCGCCAGCACCCACCAGCTTGCCCCCAACGGCACCGCTTTTCATGCCAAGCTCATACCACTCGTCAATCTTGGGGTTGCTCATGCCGCCAGAGCGGCGTTTCTTATGCTCCCAGTGCTCGTGCATCAGTTCGCCAAACAACTCGGTCTTGCCGTCCATGAGTGCGTCCCGGCTGAGGTACCCCAGGTCTTTGACGTAATGCAAGTTTTTCAGCATTTCAGGGTCGTTTTGCTGGGACTTGACCTTCTGGTCTGTCAGGATGCCGCTGGCACTGCGCGAAAACCCGGTGAAGAAGAGAAGCAGGTTGTCTTCAAGGTCGAACATCGTGTCCATGCTGATGCCCAGCGGGGTGGCCGTCACCCTGTCATCCTTGTGAAACGTCAAGCAGGTGACGCCACCCACTGCAGCGATGTACTGATCTTGCTTGCCAATGGGCTCACCCAGTCGGTCAATCTCGATATGACAGGCCAGCTCAGCCAGCTCTTCTTGGTGCAGGTGCCGTTTGCGGTGCGTGTACAAGGCTTTGAGCAGCGCGGTGGTAAAACTGCCTGAAGAGCCCAAGCCTGTGCCAGCCGGTATATCAGCCAACGTCGTGATTTCAACCTGCGGCGTCTTGAAGCCCATCATCTGCATCGCCTCGCGAATGATGGGGTGCTTAACGTCGGCAATATGCTCAACATGCTCAAGCTGCGAATACTTCAGGAAAATCCCCTCAGTAAACGGGCGCATGACGTTGACATACACATACTTGTCAATGGCCGCCGACACTAAAAACCCTTCATGGACTCGGTAGTACGAAGGAAGGTCGGTACCGCCCCCCCCCAAGGTAATGCGCAAAGGGCTACGCGCAATGATCATATCCAGACCCCCTGTAAATTGTTTCCACAATCTTCAACGCAGCCGCCGCATCTGCCAGCCCGGCAGCAGGTGCGCGGTGCAAGTGAATGTCATCAAAAAACTCTGCCATTTCCACGGCCCAGGAGTCATCTGCCATGGGGTATTCCCAAGATGTGGTGTCAGGCGGCCCCATTTCGGGGAGCATCTTGTACCAGGTGATCTTTTCCAGGCCATAGCTGCCCCCCAGACCCGACAAGTCCAGCTTGCCCAGCTTGCCGTAGATCTCCATTGAAAAAAGGTTCTTCCACTCGGTGCAGGATGCATGCAAAAACGCCACCTGCTTCTTCGCGGTTTTGAGCAACATGAAACCGTTGTCATCGACCGGCATGTCCCAAAAGTAGGTGTGTGCAAAGCCCTGCACCTCGGTCATCTCGCCCAAAAACCACCGCGACAAGTCAATCAAGTGTGGGCCTTGGTCAATCAGCTCCCCCCCCCCCGACAGGGCCGGGTTGGATCGCCATTCTTTTTCATAACCCAAGCGCGCGCCATGGCCATAACGGGCACGCACAAACATCAGCTCTCCCAACGCGCCCGACTCGACGATCTCTTTGGCTTTGCGCATTGAACGGTGGTAGCGGTGGTTAAAACCGACATGCACTTTGACGCCATGCTTGGCGGCTGCCGCCATGACGGGCACCAGTTCGGCAGCGGTGCGGGCAGCGGGCTTTTCTACCAGCACATGCTTACCCGCTTTGGCAGCGGCAAGGGTGATTTCAGCCAACGAGTCATGCAAGGTTGCCACTATCACAACATCCACCAAGGGCGACCCGAGTAACTCACGCCAGTCACGAAAGGTCTTTGCGCCTGCTGTACCGGCCAAGGCTTCGGCCCGATTCATATCCATATCGGCACAGGCCACCAGCTTGCCGCCGCCACCAAGCGCTTTGGCACGCTTGTGGCCAATCAGGCCGCAGCCCACCACACCGACCCCCAATATGTTCATTGATCGCCCCAAGCAAACCCACGATCTCGCCCAGCAATGCGGCGCAGTGTGTAAGCATCACTGCCGCTAAGCTCTTGCAGATGCTGCGGCCATTGCGCCCAGTTGTCCCACACGGCGCTGATCAACTTAGCGGTAATGCCATCACTGGCGGGTGAAGCCAAAAAGAGTGCCAACTCTGCCCCCCTACTGAGGCCGGCGCCACCGCTTTCTTTTTGTTGTAAAGATCGCTCGTAAAAAGCCTGACCAACCTTGTCAGGGCCTGCTTCCAAAATTTCATCCAACATGCGCGTGTTCAACGCACCCGGAGCGATGGCATTCACATCAATCCCCGTGCCACGCACTTCTTCTGCCAGCGTCTCTGCATAGCGCACGATGGCCGCCTTGGTGACGGCATAGGCACTCAGGCGCGGCATGGGGCTGGTGGCGCCGCCACCCGACAACTGAATCACCTTGCCATAACGCTGCTTTTTGAAGTGCGGTAGCACAGCGCGACTCATCAAAACAGAG
>JANMEO010000125.1:0-2073 GCA_031376995.1 Burkholderiales bacterium | reverse complement strand
CACTGTTTGCAAACCGCTGTCATTCCCGCGAAAGCGGGAATCCAGAAACTGTGTCAAGTCACATCCATCACATTTTTTGCCAGCGCCCTCTGGATTCCCGCCTTCGCGGGAATGACGGGGAGGCACATCACTTTGAATCGCACCCGATGGTGCGTTTTGTGCTGCGGGGTCGGTACACTGAGATCCCCTTCACGCATCTCGCCTGACTCAAGCCTATGGCTCGCAAAGACTTCCCCAACGAAACCCCAGCCTCGCAATTTTTGAAAGCTCGAGGGGTTTATTTCAGCACGCATTTTTATGACGATGTGGAGGGTGGGGGCACCGCCGAGTGGGCCAGCCAACTTCATCTAGACGAGCACCACGTGATCAAAACCCTGATCATGGAAGACGATCGGGCGCAGGCCTGGGTGATGCTCATGCACGGTGATTGCCAAGTCAGTACCAAGGCGTTGGCTCGGCAGTTGAATGTCAAAAAGATCAGTCACTGCAGCCCTGAGCAGGCACAAAGGCACCTTGGGGATGGGGTCGCTGGCATGGCCCTCTTTGGCAACCGCAAATCCATGGCCACTTGTGTTGAGCATAGCGTGCTGCAATTGCCGCTGGTTTATATCCAGGGTGGTCAGGCTGGTCAGTCTGGTTGTCTTTTGGGGTTGGACCCCAAATTTTTGATCAGTGTGCTGGGTGCGCGTCCGGTGCAATGTGCTCTGGGCGGGCCAGGGCGTCCCGCGGGCCCGCTGAAATCACAGCGATGAAGAGGGTGTTGCCTTTGTGTCGCGCACCGGTGAGGCGAACGGGCGACAATGGTCGTCTGATTTCAACTTGACGTGGTTGATATGCATTGGATTGCTGGGGTGTTTGCCGTGTTGCTTGCCTACTTGTTGGGCTCGTTGTCGTTTGCCGTGATTATCAGCCGTTGGATGGGCTTGAATGACCCGCGCAGTTATGGGTCAGGCAACCCTGGCGCCACGAATGTTTTGCGTTCAGGTCATCAGGGCGCAGCCGCATTGACTTTGTTTTTTGATGCCCTTAAGGGCATGGTGCCGGTTTGGGTGGTCTGCTACAGCGTGAGTACTTGGGGGGTTGACCCGCGTTTGGCGCCGTTAGTGGGTTTGGCAGCGCTGATGGGGCATGTGTGGCCCGTGTTTTTTCAGTTCAGAGGCGGCAAGGGTGTTGCCACTGCGGCAGGCGTCTTGATCGCGCTCAATCCATGGCTGGGCTTGGCCGTGGTGCTGACCTGGTTGGTCGTCGCGTTGTGTTTTCGATACTCATCATTGGCAGCTCTTGCGGCTGCGGCTTTGGCCCCCTTGTATGAAATCATTGGCGGTGGGTGGGATGTCACATTGTTCGTGGTATTTCTCATGAGCCTGTTGCTCATTGGGCGTCACAGGGGCAACATCCAAAAATTGTGGTTAGGCACAGAGCCTAAACTCGGGCGCCCGCCAGCCAGCGGTGCTCGCTAGCCACAAAAACAACCAGCCAGTCAGTCAGTTGCTCGGTTTTTTCACTTCTCATCATCTGGATCCTCATGATTCATAGCATTCGTCGTTTTCGCGTTGGTGACCGTCTGTCTGAGATGGCCATTTTCAACCAGGTGGTTTATTTGGCCGGGCAGGTCGCCGAGGATGCAACCCAAGATATCCGGGGTCAAACGACTCAGGTCTTGTCGGCCATTGACAAGCTTTTGGCTGAAGCTCGCACCGACAAGGCTCACATTTTGATGACGCAAATTTTTTTGGCAGACAAGGCTGACTTTGACGGTATGAATGCCATTTGGGACGACTGGGTTTCACCAGGTGACGCACCACCTCGGGCCACGGTGGTGGCTGCGCTGGCCAAGCCCGAGTGGAGGGTGGAGGTGATCGTGACTGCAGCCATCGTTGCGGGGGCTTGATTTTCCTGCTCTTGACGCCTCTTTTTCTCCAAATGGCTCAGGGACACCGCATCTTCAGTTCCGAGGGGTATACCCATCGGAACTGAAGATGCGGTGTCCCTGGGCCGTTTGGACAATGAGTCTGCAGCGTTGCAAATGCTCGCAATACCCAATGGTATTGCTGCGCTTTGCGCCTCGCACCC
>JANMEO010000124.1:0-5950 GCA_031376995.1 Burkholderiales bacterium | reverse complement strand
CCGGTAAACAGCCCTCAGCCGCCCCCCCAAAAACCCCTCGGAACAGAAGATGCTGGGTCGATGGGTCGTTTTTAGAATGGAGATGCAAGGCGTAAAGCACAGCGATACCATTGGGTATCGCGAGCATTTACAACGCCGCAGATCCGTTTTCAAAACGGCTCAGCGATCCGGAATCTTCAGTTCCGAGGGGTATAAACCCCCAATTGAGTACCCAAAATAGCCGCTATTCAAAAGATGCCCACGACAGCTTAAACAAGATCATAGAAGCCACCCTCAACGACCCCGGCGCTCATGGCACGTGAAGAGCAGGCGCCAAACAATCAATCGTGTTGATTTGTACCAACCCACTGTAAAGGCGCTCCTCGTGAACCTCAACAACCTCTCAATAGGCCGCCGATTGGCCTTGTCTTTTGCCATGGTGATATCCATTTTTATCGCCGTCGGATGGGCCGCACTGCACACGGCCGCCAACTTAGCCAAAGCTGATGAGTGGAACACACACACCTACAAAGTGTTAGCAACAGCCAGCGGTTTATTAGACGCCATGGTCAACATGGAAACTGGCTCACGTGGCTACCTGCTAGGAGGCGAAGACCGCTTTCTTGAACCCTGGAATGCGGGTCTGCAAAACTTTGATGCGAACTGGAAGGAGGCCAAACAATTAACCTCTGACAACGCAAGCCAACAAAAGCGGCTTGACGACATCAAAGCCCGCCACATCGAATTCAAAGGGGTTTCTGAGGCAATGTTTGCCTACCGCAAAGCCGTGAATGCCGGCACCAAGACGGTTGTCGAGCTCACCAAAGAATTTGCGATCGGGCGCGACAAAGCGGCGATGGATGCCTTCCGCGGCTTGCATGCTGAGTTTGACAAGGCAGAACGTGATTTGCTGGTGGTGCGCTATGCTGCGGCCGAAACCCAGCGCACACTCAATCGCAACGCCATTGTTGGTGGCAGCACGCTGGCTTTGATTGTGGCGTCGTTTCTGGGCTATTGGATCACCCGATCGATCACCAGCCCCATTCAAAAATCGTTAGAACTGGCCGAAAGCATTGCCAAGGGCAATCTCAGCATGCACGTCGATGTTGAAGGCAACGATGAAACGGCCAAACTCCTCCGCTCACTCAAAGACATGCAAGCCAATCTAGGCCGCGTGGTTGGGGGGGTGCGCGAAAACGCTGAAGGGGTGGCCACGGCCAGCGCCGAAATTGCGCAAGGCAACTCTGAGCTCAGCCAACGCACCGAACAGCAAGCTGCAGCGCTAGAACAAACGGCCGCGTCGATGGAGCAACTGGGCTCAACGGTGCGTCAAAACGCCGACAACGCGCGCCAAGCCAACCAACTCGCTCAAAGTGCCTCCATTGTGGCGGTCAAGGGTGGCGAAGTTGTCAGCCAAGTGGTTGACACCATGAAGGGCATCAATGATTCATCCAAACGCATTTCTGACATCATCAGCGTGATTGATGGCATCGCCTTTCAGACCAACATTTTGGCGCTGAATGCCGCCGTCGAAGCGGCTCGTGCCGGTGAGCAAGGGCGCGGCTTTGCCGTGGTGGCTTCTGAAGTGCGCAGCCTAGCGCAGCGCAGCGCCGAGGCCGCCAAAGAGATCAAAGGCCTGATCGGCGCCAGCGTTGAGCGCGTCGAGCAAGGCACGATGCTGGTCGATAAGGCCGGCACCACGATGAGCGAAATCGTTGGCTCGATCAAACGAGTCACCGACATCATGGGTGAGATCAGTGCCGCGAGCAGCGAACAAAGCACCGGCGTTGGGCAGGTGAGCGAAGCCGTGAGCCAAATGGACCAAGCCACCCAACAAAACGCTGCCCTGGTCGAAGAAAGCGCCGCAGCCGCTGAAAGCCTCAGCGCCCAAGCTCAAACGCTGGTGCAGTCTGTGGCCTTGTTCACCTTGGCCAACCAAGGAACAGACCAGCGTCTAGGTTCATCTAGCGCCCCCTCGAAGCACTCGTACACCCATCAGGGTGCAGCTCAGCGCCAAGGCGTCAACAAGCCCAAGAAAGTGACCCAGTCCGCCATCCCACGTCACAAAGCCACCAAACCCACACAGGGTGACACAGCCGTCGCACAGGCTGCAGCAGGCTCAAACACAGCCAGCACAGCCCCGACAAGCCCGGGTAAGCAAGCCAACGAGTCGATGGCCGCAGCCAAGGCCAGCGCCGACGATGGTTGGTCAACCTTCTGAGTTGCTGATGTTCTGACAACAGCTGCTCAACAAATCGGTTTGAAACGCGCCAATCTTGGCGCGTTTTCAATGGTGAGCGGGCACTTGAACGACACTTGAGCCCCCTTCACAACGATCACGACCACCATGGGCCAACGACTCACACAAATTGCCACTCGCACCGGAGATGATGGCACCACAGGGCTGGGCGACGGCACCCGGGTGGCCAAAGACCATTTGCGCATTCAAGCCCTGGGCGAGGTGGATGAACTCAACTCCAGCCTGGGCGTGGTCTTGGCAGAGCCGCTGCCTGACAACGTGCGCGCTCTGTTGGTCAGCATTCAACACGAGCTCTTCAATCTGGGCGGCGAATTGTCCATGCCCGGCTTTGAACTGCTCAAAGATACCGCGCTGCTGGTGCTAGACCAAGCCCTTGCAGATCACAACGCCAAACTCCCCCCTTTGGCAGAATTCATTTTGCCAGCGGGCACCCGCAGCGCTGCGCTCATTCACGTCAGCCGCACCATGGCGCGTCGGGCCGAACGGGCCGTTGTGGCGCTGAACCACCAAGAGCCTTTACGCCCAGCCCCCCGGCAATACCTCAACCGTTTGAGTGACCTGCTCTTTGTGTTAGCGCGCATACTGAATCGCGCTAACCTCGACGGCCTGGGGGGGGATGATGTCTACTGGCAAAGCGAGCGATTGGCGAGAGGTTAGCCAGCGCAGGCGCAGCCCCTCAGATCAATGCGCCGTGGCGCCTGGCACTCACAGCCGAGCTCAGCACGTCAAGCACTTCAAGCGAGTCGTCCCAGCCCAAGCAAGCATCGGTGATGCTCTGGCCATAATTCAAGTCAATCGGATTGTCTTTGCCAGGGCTGAACTTTTGAGCCCCAGCCTTGAGATGGCTCTCCACCATCACCCCAAATACACCCTGGCTACCACCGCGAATTTGTGCCGCCACATCTTGAGCCACATTCAGCTGCCGTTCATGCTGCTTGCTGCTGTTGGCATGTGAAAAATCGACCATCAACGCAGGCTGCAGCTGGGCCGCCTCAAGGTCTTTGCAAGCTGCGGCCACATGCACCGCTTCATAATTGGGCGTCTTGCCGCCACGCAAAATCAGATGGCAATCAGGATTGCCCTTGGTTTCCACAATCGCCACTTGGCCGTTCTTGTGCACCGATAAAAAATGATGCGGCCGCGCAGCGGCCAAAATCGCATCGGTGGCAATGCGAATGTTGCCATCAGTCCCATTTTTAAAGCCAATCGGCGCCGACAAGCCCGACGACAACTCACGGTGCACCTGACTCTCTGTGGTGCGCGCCCCAATCGCCCCCCATGCAATCAAGTCACCCAAATACTGCGGCGAAATCACATCCAAAAACTCACTGCCCGCCGGCACGCCCAAACGGTTGATCTCCACCAACAACTGCCGCCCGATGCGCAAGCCCTCATCAATGCGAAAGCTCTCATCCAAATAGGGGTCATTGATCAAGCCCTTCCAGCCCACGGTGGTGCGCGGCTTCTCAAAATAAACGCGCATCACAATTTCCAGCGTCTGGGCATAACGATCACGCTCAACCTTGAGCTTGCTGGCGTACTCCAGCGCGGCTGCAGGATCGTGGATCGAGCACGGTCCCATGATCACCAACAAACGCGGGTCCTTGCCCGACATGATGTCGCGAATGCGCATACGGGTTTGTGCCACCAGTGTCTCCACCGAGGTGCCCTCGATGGGGAAAAATCGAATCAAATGCTCTGGCGGCGGCAACGGCTTCACGTTCTCAATCCTTTCGTCATCCGTGCGACTGGTTTTTTCAGAGTTAGACTGCCAAGCAGACTTGGCCGAGGTCGATTCATTGGGCATAGAAGGCTCCTGTTGAATGGCGGACATAAAAAAACCGCCAGGGCAGTGCACCAGGCGGTTGGAGAGCGGATGAACGTTGAACTCTGTAACGTCAAACCATCTCTCGACCGCCCATGCGGTAAGAGAAGGCAAAATAAGCAAATTGAGGGCTGAACATAGAGTCAATGTAGCATGCTTGAATCGGCCTTGTCAGTGCTTTTTTAAGCGTCTGCCAAGCCATACGCTCAATTCAAGCCGTGCCGCCAACCGTCATTTTGTCAATCCGCAATGTGGGCTGGCCAACGCACACGGGCACACTTTGACCCTCTTTGCCGCATGTGCCAACGCCACTGTCCAATTTCAAGTCATTGCCGATCATGCTCACGCGGGTCAAGGCGTCGGGGCCATTGCCAATCAATGTCGCACCTTTCAATGGGTATTGAATCTTGCCCTTTTCAACCCAAAAAGCCTCGCTCGCTGAGAACGCAAACTTGCCGCTGGTGATATCAACTTGGCCACCGCCAAAATTGGTGGCATACACGCCGCGTTGAATGCTGGCAATGATTTCTTCGGGGGTATGCTGGCCACCCAGCATGTAGGTGTTCGTCATGCGTGGCATGGGCACACTGGCATAGTTCTCCCGACGGCCATTGCCCGTTGGGGCCACACCCATCAAGCGCGCATTCATGCTGTCTTGAATGTAGCCCTTCAAGATGCCATCTTCAATCAAAACATTGGCACGCGCAGGGTTGCCCTCATCATCGATGTTGAGTGATCCCCGACGAAGGGGCAAGGTACCATCGTCATAAACTGTCACCCCCTTAGAGGCCACCCGCTGGCCAATCCGGCCACAAAAAGCACTGGCCTCTTTGCGATTGAAGTCCCCCTCTAACCCGTGGCCAACAGCCTCATGCAATAAAATACCTGGCCAGCCCGGGCCCAAAACCACGGTCATTTCACCGGCCTTAGCGGGTCGGGCTTCAAGATTAATGAGCGCCGTGGAGACCGCTGATTGAACATACTCTTCAATCATTTCATCTGAAAAATGCGCCAGGCCAAAACGCCCTCCGCCGCCGCCCGAACCTGATTCACGCCGCACCACGCCCCCGACTGTTTGCTCGGCGATCACCGTCAGACTCAACCGCACCAGGGGGCGAACATCGGCAGCCAAAGTGCCGTCCAAACGGGCCACCAAAATCACATCGTATTCACATGACAAGCCAGCCATGACTTGCTGGATGCGGGGGTCTTTGGCGCGCGTCATGCGCTCGAGACGATCCAGAAGGGCCACCTTTTGACTGCTGTCCAGCGAAGCAATAGGGTCTAACGAGGCATACAACGCATGCCCTTCAACCACAGACCGCGCCCCCACTTTGATCTTCTTGTTTTGGCCCGCCGCGCCAATAGAGCGTACCGTTCGCGCCGCGTCTAACAATGCTGCTTCGGAGATGTCATCTGAATAAGCAAACGCCGTCTTTTCGCCAGCAATGGCACGCACACCCACGCCCTGCTCAATATCAAAATTGCCGCTCTTGACAATGCCGCCCTCCAGTTGCCAGTCTTCATTGCAGGTGTACTGAAAATACAAATCAGCATCATCGATACGGTGTGTGGCAATGGTTTTCAAGGCTTCAGACAAGCTGGAGTCGGTTAAACCAAATGGCTCAAGCAATAAGGCACGGGCAATCGCAAGGCGTTCAGTGGTGGGCTCACGTGAATTCATGCAGGTCTCCAAAGGAAGAACCCATTGTAGGAGGACAACCAATATACCTGTAGGAACGGGGGCGATTCAAAGTGATGTGCCTCCCCGTCATTCCCGCGAAGGCGGGAATCCAGAGGGCGCTGGCAAAAAATGTGATGGATGTGACTTGACACAGTTTCTGGATTCCCGCTTTCGCGGGAATGACAGCGGTTTGCAAACAGTG
>JANMEO010000118.1:0-4993 GCA_031376995.1 Burkholderiales bacterium | reverse complement strand
CCACGCCAAACATATGGCAAAGTTTTTCTTCGGTGTCGGCGATCAGGTCGAAAGGCAGCTCGAGCGCTTGCCTGAATTTGTCGTGCGACGCCATGTTGTCGCGCGAGACGCCAAACACCACCGCACCGGCGGCCAAAAAGTCTTTGTGGCGGTCTCGGAATTGCGTGGCCTCGGTGGTACAGCCCGGGGTGTTGTCTTTGGGGTAGAAGTAGAGAACAACGATTTGCCCAGCATAGGTTTGGGGGGTGAATTTCACGCCGCCAGTTGCGAGCGCTTCAAGTTCCGGCAGGGGTTTATTGAGGGCTGGCGTCATTGAGCTCGTCGGTAAGTAAACACGCAAATAGACACATGAGCACGCCTTTGAAGGCGCAGCCAAACATTATAGAGTACGCACCGTTGTGCACGCACGACTGTGCGCCGTGTCTTTGGGCGTTATTCGACGTCAAAAAGTAAAGCGGCCACCACAGCGCGCCCTTCGTCCAGAAGAACGTTGTAGGTTCGGCAGGCTGCAGGGGTGTCCATGCATTCGACACCAATGCCTTGGGCCATTAAGCCGCGCAGCAATGAGGGGTGGGCAAATCGCAGCTTTGAGCCACTGCCAAAGATCACCAACTCGGGTGGGTTATCACCCAAGTTGCTAAAGGCTTCTTCAGTGAGCGCTTCGAATGTGGTGGCGCCCCAGGGCCTGGCACCCGTTCGGGTATCGAGGATGAGGCTTTGGGTGTAGGTCTGCCCGTTGATCACAACCCCTTGCGAAGAATGACGGGTGATGGCGTTAGAGCCCTCTGTGCGCTGTGCTTGAAGTTTCAATGAGGCCTCTGAAGGTGGGTGAGGTGGCTATGGTTAAATTCTAGGCTTTGTGCACCCATCGGAGCTCAAGAGCGTCTGTGGGTCTTGCGTCGTCTCATTGTGGAGATCATTTTGAAACCCATCGCCAAATCGGGCAAATTAGCCAATGTTTGCTACGACATCCGTGGCCCCGTCATGGACAAGGCCCGCCTCATGGAGGATGAGGGCCACAAAATCATCAAGCTCAACATCGGCAATTTGGCGGTGTTTGGTTTAGAGCCCCCCGATGAGATTGTCCAAGACATGATTCGCAATATGCCTCACGCGGCGGGTTATACCGACAGCAAAGGTTTGTTTGCCCCCCGCAAGGCCGTGATGCATTACTGCCAAGAAAAAAAAATTGAAGGCGTGACGGTCGAGGATATTTACCTGGGTAACGGAGCTTCAGAGTTGATTGTGATGAGCATGAATGCATTGCTCAATGACGGTGATGAGGTTTTGATCCCGGCACCTGACTATCCGCTCTATACTGCGGCGGTCTCGCTCTCAGGGGGGGCTCCTGTGCACTACCTTTGCGATGAGGCCTCAGATTGGATGCCCGACATGCAAGACATGCGCAGTAAAGTGACGGCGCGTACCAAGGCCATTGTGGTCATTAATCCCAATAATCCAACCGGAGCCTTGTACCCTGTCTCGGTGTTGTTGCAAATCATCGAACTGGCGCGTGCGCATGATCTGATCGTGTTCGCTGATGAAATTTATGACAAAACGTTGTATGACGGTGAAACGCACACCAGCATCGCTTCATTGGCGGGCGATGTTTTATGTGTCACCTTCAATGGCTTGAGCAAGAACTACCTCTCTTGTGGCTATCGTGCAGGGTGGATGGTGGTCTCTGGCCCTAAAGCTCATGCTCAAGACTATATCGAGGGTCTGAACATGTTGGCCTCGATGCGCTTGTGTGCCAACACGCCAGGTCAATTGGCGATACAGACTGCACTGGGGGGGTATCAAAGCATCAAAGATCTGGTAGAGCCCCATGGCAGGCTTTGCCGCCAGAGAGACTTGGCCTATGAGTTGCTGTGTGCCATCCCAGGGGTGAGTGTGGTCAAGCCCAAGGCGGCGTTGTATATGTTTCCTCGACTTGACCCGCAGATTTATCCCATTGCCAGCGATCAACAATTTGCCTACGACTTGTTGGCCGAAGAAAAGGTGCTGATCGTGCAAGGCACCGGTTTTAATTGGCAACAACCCGATCACTTTCGTTTGGTATTTTTACCCAACTCCGATGACTTGCGGGAGGCCATCGGCCGTATTGCCCGGTTTTTGGCCGCCTATCGCAAGCGTTACGCTTAATTTTTTGCCTCAGGCAAGAACCAACCTCAACCTGTATGAAACCAATTCAAGTGGGCCTTTTGGGCCTGGGCACCGTGGGCGCTGGTGTGTTCAAAGTTCTCAAGCGTAATCAAGAAGAAATCAGGCGCCGAGCTGGGCGTGGCATTGAGATCACGGTTGTATCGCGCCGGCAACTGGCTTTGGCCACAGAGCTGGTTGGGCCTGGCGTGAAGGTGGTGTCTGACCCCTTCGACATCATCAAAGACCCCGATATCGATATCGTGGTTGAGCTGATTGGGGGCCATGAGGTGGCTCGGCGTTTGGTGTTGGCAGCCATTGCGGCGGGCAAGCATGTGGTCACGGCCAACAAGGCCCTGCTGGCGGTCCATGGCACAGAGATTTTTGCGGCAGCCCACGCCAAAGGTGTGATTGTGGCTTTCGAGGCTGCGGTGGCGGGGGGTATCCCGATCATCAAGTCTTTGCGCGAGGGCTTGACAGCCAATCGCATTGAGTGGCTGGCTGGGATCATCAACGGCACCACCAATTTTATTTTGTCCGAGATGCGCGCCAAAGGGCTGAGCTTTGAGGCCGTTTTGAAGGAGGCGCAGAGGTTGGGTTACGCTGAGGCTGATCCCAGCTTTGATGTCGACGGGGTCGATGCGGCGCACAAGCTCACACTGATGAGTGCCATTGCCTTTGGGGTGCCTGTGCAGTTTGATCGCGCCTACATCGAGGGCATTGCCCATTTGCAGGGGGTGGACATCAGCTATGCAGAGCAGTTGGGTTATCGCATCAAATTGCTCGGTGTGACACGCCGTCGCCCCCAAGGAATTGAACTGCGCGTGCATCCCACCCTGATCCCAAGCAAGCGCCTCATCGCCAATGTCGAGGGCCCCATGAACGCGGTCGTGGTGCAGGCGGATGCTGTGGGTGTCACGTTGTATTACGGCAAAGGGGCGGGGGCTGAGCCCACAGCCTCAGCGGTGATTGCTGATTTGGTCGATGTGACGCGCTTGCATACGGCCGACCCTGACCACCGAGTGCCTCACCTGGCCTTTCAACCGGATGCTTTGGCGTCGACCCCAATATTGCACATCGATGAAGTGGTCACTTCGTTTTATCTGCGTTTGATTGTCACTGATCAAGCGGGGGTATTGGCGCGAATCACCGGGATCTTGGCTGAGCACAGCATTTCAATCGATGCGCTGTTGCAGCGCGAGTCGGCCGAAGGCGAGGCGCAGACTGATGTCATCATCCTCACACACGATACTGTGGAGGGTCGAATGAACCAGGCGATCCAACACATGCAGTCGCTGTCAACGGTGCTGGCCCCCATCGTGCGTATTCGCAAAGAAGAGTTGAACTGAGCCCATTCCCATGAAATACATCAGTACCCGTGCCGCTGCCACTTCAGTCTCAACTGGTGCTGATTCGCCGCGCAGTTTTTCTGACATCTTGCTAGAGGGTTTGGCGCCGGATGGCGGTTTGTATTTGCCCACCCACTATCCGAAAGTGGATGCCGCGACCCTGGCCCATTGGCGAGGTTTAACTTACGCCGAGTTGGCGTTTGAAATTTTGTCGCTCTACATTGACGATATCCCTGCCAACGACCTGCGGCGCCTGACACAAGACACCTACACCGCACAGGTGTTTGGCAGTGCGGCCATCACACCACTCAAGCCATTGGGGCAAGGCTTGTTTTTGCAGGCCTTGTCAAATGGCCCCACCTTGGCCTTCAAAGACATGGCCATGCAGTTGCTGGGCAATTTGTTTGAGTATGAGTTGGCGCGACGTGGGCAATCTCTCAATATCTTAGGGGCCACGTCGGGGGATACCGGCAGTGCGGCCGAATACGCCATGCGGGGCAAAAAGGGCATCTCAGTGTTCATGCTGAGCCCCCAAGGCCGAATGAGCCCTTTTCAGCAAGCGCAGATGTTCAGCCTGCTGGACGCCAATATTCACAACATGGCTATCAAGGGGGTGTTTGATGATTGCCAAGACATTGTCAAAGCGGTTTCTGGTGATTTAACTTTCAAACATGCGCATCGCATTGGCACGGTGAATTCAATCAATTGGGCCCGTTTGTTGGCCCAGGTGGTGTACTACTTCGCGGGGTATTTTCAGGCGACGCGAAGTGACACAGATGAGGTCAGCTTCACCGTTCCCTCAGGCAACTTTGGCAACATTTGCGCGGGTCATGTGGCGCGCATGATGGGGTTGCCCATTCGGCGCTTGGTGCTGGCCACCAATGAAAACAATGTCTTAGACGAATTTTTTCGCACGGGCACCTATCGGGTGCGCACCAGTGCGCAGACGCTGGAGACCTCGAGCCCATCGATGGACATCTCGAAGGCTTCGAACTTTGAGCGCTTCATGTTCGATTTTTTAGGGCGTGACGGCTCCCAGGTGGCTGCGTTGTTCGGTACAGCTTTGGCGCAACACGGCATGTTCAAGGTGCCCGCCGAGGCCTTAGACCGTCTCAGAGGCTTTGGCTTTGTGTCTGGCAGCAGCACTCACCCAGATCGCCTCGAAACGATTCGGGCCACCTGGCAATCGCATCAACTCATGATTGATCCTCACACGGCCGATGGCTTGAAAGTGGCAGGTGCTCATTCAGAGTCTGGCGTGCCGATGATTGTGCTGGAGACAGCCCTAGCGGCCAAGTTTGAGCAGACCATCATCGAAGCAACGGGCATGGCCGCGCCGCGGCCCGCCGCATTGCGTGGTATTGAAACTTTGCCTAAGCGCTTCGTGGTGTTGCCTGCTGACGTTGATCAAGTGAAGGCTTATGTCGCAGCGCATGTGGCCGCTTGAGTCAAAACTACCGTGTAGACCCGCCAGAACTGAAGATGGTATACCCATTCAACCT
>JANMEO010000110.1:0-10053 GCA_031376995.1 Burkholderiales bacterium | reverse complement strand
AATCATCCAATAGCCAATTCAGACAACCGCCTCACACACAGAATTTTTGACACGCACTGGGGGCGTAGCGAAGGCAGACTCAAAGAGTTGCATTTGATCGCCCACCCCTGTGCACTAAGGTCTCCTTTATTTTGCTACACAGCAAATGATGACTCCGCCCTCGCGCCCTGGCTTCCCAGGCCAAGGTTGCTACGCCCTGCCTCTTAACATGGTTTTTAAATGAAAATCACGATTCACGGCCACCGTCCTTTATGCTTTCGTTCAGCAACTGAAATCCCTGCACAGACTACCCTTCCAACGGCAACAACGCCCCCCCCCCATGTCCAAAAAATCAACATGGGCTTCTTCAAGATCAAAATTCATCGACAAACTGCTTTGCAAGCATCGTTGATTAATGTCTTGACCCCTCCCACGACCGAGCAAGTTTCACCCTGGGGTGCGGCTGCAAGCATCGCCGGCTACCTAGCTCGGGGCGGGGGGAATGCCTTGCGTTTTGATCCCCCTCAATTGACCCCAACACCTGTTGCGCGCACCTGGGATGAGTTGAGGGCACACTGGAGCGAATGGGCGCTAAGCGCCAACTCCAACGAAGAAAACCGCCAAGAGGCATTAAGGCGTTTGACCTATTGGCTTGTTCACAATGATCGGAGGGAAGAGCCATTGACCCTGGACCTCTCTAGTCTGGGCTTGACTGACGTGCCCGAATTGCCTGATGGCTTAGCGACGGTCGATTTAAACGGTAACTGTTTAAGCCGTTTGCCAAGCAATTTCCCTGCGTCGCTAGAGTCTTTGTTTGCAGTTGCCAATCAACTGGAACATCCGCCCGAGAACTTGCCCCGGGGGCTGATTGAGCTTGACCTTTCATTTAATTTGATTAGCGCCTTCCCTGAGAATCTTCCACCCAGGATTCAAAGGCTAGAGCTGGGATACAACCGCCTGATTACCCTGCCACAGACCATCCCCCAACTTTGCAACCAAACTAGCTACATTGATCTTGAAGGCAACCCGCTAACCGAACAAGAATTTGTTCGGCTCCGCGGGCTCACCACCGCACCAGACTACCAAGGCCCACAGATTTTTTTTTCAATCTTGCCCGAGCTTCCCTACGGGGTCGCTCCCGATCGCAGGCTCGACGAAGCTGTGCTGGCTTGGCCTCAACAGCCCGGGGTTGACAGCGTTACCAAAGCCAGGGTGTGGCAAAGCTTTGCCACCGAGCCAAACGCTGCGGCATTCACGCAGTTTTTAGACCGATTGCGTGGCACGATCAATTTCGGTAATCCGCAATTTCAGCGCAGCGTGTCTGATTGGCTGACTCAGCTTGAAGACCATCCTGATTTACGCTCCGACACTTTTGCCGTCAGCGATGGGGCAGCCATATCTTGTGAGGACCGCATCTCCCTGACCTTCAACACCATGCGCAAGCTGCATTTATCATCAGCGGTAGCTCGCGGTGATTACGATCAACAACTGCCCGAGCTGTTGGGCCTGGCACGTGGCATGTTCAGGTTGGATCAGCTAGAAGTGATCGCACGTGAAAAATCAGCCTCGCTGAATTTTGTTGATGAGATCGAGGTTTATTTGGCCTATCAAGTCAAACTTCGTGAAAACTTAGATTTACCCCTGGATGCGCCTGACATGCGCTTCTTCAACATGTCCTTTGTCAGCCAGCAAGACCTTGACCAGGCCGTGATCCGAGTTAAAGAAGCTGAGGTGACGGGCTTTGCTGATTACTTGGCAAGCTCCTGGCAACCTTGGCAGGCTGTCTTAGAGCGGCTTGACCCTGAGCGCCACGCGCAAGCCAGAAAAAGGCTCTTAGAGGCCCTCGAAAACCAATTTGACACGCGTTTACAGGCCCAGCTACAAGAATTGGGACTCCACAACGATGCCGATGCGCAGCGCCTGGTGGGGCCAAAGATCAAGGATGACATTGCGCGTGAAATCCAAGGAGCCACGACACGCGAGTTTCTTGAGCGCCGCGGCCTGCTGTCGCAGCTTAGCCCTCACTGAGGTGGGGGCCATCAACTCCTGTCACAATCTCACATGCTCCGGGGTGCACGCATGTCGCGTGCTGAGATGGTTCAATCCAAACTCGCGAACTTGATCCGGTTTGTACCGGCGTAAGAAGAGCCGTCCCCTTGACCTGAGTGCAAAGTCGCCTTGCGGCGCGCAGCCAGTGGCCGACCTTCGGAGCACCCACCTAATCACGAAGGAGCCCCTGATGAACGCCCCCGACAAACTGGCCGCCGATCTGCCTATCGACTTCAAAACCCGGCTAGCCTCATTGCGCACCCCGCTGCCTGGGTCACGCAAGGTGTACATTGATGGCGCGATCCATGATGTTCGGGTGCCGCTGCGCGAAATTAATCTCACCAACGGCGAGGCTGTGACCCTGTACGACACTTCGGGCCCCTATACCGACCCCCACGCCAATATTGATGTGCATCGCGGTCTGCCAGACCTGCGTAGCCCGTGGCTGAACACCCGTGGAGACACCGAAATCTACACGGGCCGCCAACTTGCGGCTTCAGATGATGGCCTGGCCCACGCCACACGTGACGCACAGAGCTTGTCTCAGCTGCGCGCCCAAGCTGCGGCCCTGCAACGTCAACCCCGTCGGGCAAAAGCTGGTGGCAATGTCAGCCAAATGCACTATGCCCGGCGCGGGATCATCACCCCCGAGATGGAGTTTGTGGCCCTTCGCGAAAACGGAAAACGTGAGTGGATGCGTGAGTACCTGGCCAGCACCGAGCGAGAGCAGCGCCGCCGAGGTAACAGCCTGGGTGCCCAACTGCCCCCCGAATACACCCCTGAGTTTGTGCGCGATGAAGTCGCTCGTGGCCGCGCGATCATCCCTGCCAACATCAACCACCCCGAGGTCGAACCCATGGCCATTGGGCGCAACTTCGCAGTCAAAATCAACGCCAACATTGGCAACTCGGCCGTCACCTCGTCAATCGATGAGGAGGTTGAAAAACTGGTGTGGGCGATTCGTTGGGGTGCTGACAACGTGATGGATCTCTCTACCGGCCGCCATATTCACACCACACGCGACTGGATTTTGCGCAACAGCCCCGTGCCCATTGGCACCGTACCCATCTACCAAGCGCTCGAAAAAGTAGGCGGTGTGGCCGAAGAGCTCAGCTGGCCTATATTTCGTGACACCCTGATCGAGCAAGCTGAGCAAGGTGTCGACTACTTCACCATCCATGCGGGCGTGCGCCTGGCTTTCATCCATCTCACGGCCGAGCGGCGCACCGGTATCGTCTCCCGTGGGGGCTCGATCATGGCCAAATGGTGTATCACTCACCATCAAGAGAGCTTTTTGTACACGCACTTCGAAGAGATCTGCGACATCATGAAGACTTATGACGTGAGTTTTTCGCTGGGCGATGGCCTGCGTCCAGGATGCGCAGCCGATGCCAACGATGAAGCACAATTTGCCGAATTGCGCACCCTGGGTGAGTTGACGCAGGTGGCCTGGAAGCACGATGTGCAGACCATGATTGAAGGCCCAGGGCATGTGCCCATGCACATGATTCAAGCCAACATGGATGAACAGCTCAAACACTGTCACGAGGCGCCTTTTTATACCCTGGGGCCATTGACCATCGACGTCGCCCCCGGCTACGACCACATCGCCAGCGCCATTGGCGCAGCCATGATTGGCTGGATGGGCACGGCCATGCTGTGTTATGTGACCCCCAAAGAGCACCTGGGCTTGCCCGACCGAGATGATGTCAAAGAAGGCATCATTGCTTACAAAATCGCTGCCCATGCAGCCGATGTGGCTAAGGGTCACCCCAATGCACGCGCAAGGGATGATGCGTTGTCCAAGGCACGCTTTGAGTTTCGCTGGAGTGACCAATTCAACCTGAGTCTAGACCCCGATACCGCGCGCGAATTTCATGACGAGACCTTGCCTAAAGATTCCAGCAAAGTGGCGCACTTTTGTTCAATGTGTGGGCCAAAATTTTGCTCCATGAAAATCACCCAAGATGTACGTGATTTTGCAGCCCAAAAAGGCCTCAGCGAGCAAGAGGCTCTGACCAAAGGCATGGCCGAAAAATCAGCTCAATTCAAAGCGCAAGGCAGCGAGATCTACATCCCTATCCAAACTCAAGGGTGAGTCATGGTCAGCGGCAGTCTTTCGCCAAGAGCCTTGTCGATCGGCATTGCTGGGGCAGGCTTGCTCGGTCGTTTGTTGGCCTGGCAGGCCGTGCAAGCGGGGCATGCGGTCACGGTCTTCGACCCTGCACCCCATGCCCTGGCATTATTCAATGGCCAAGGGGCTGCAGCGTTTTCATCGGCGGGCATGCTCAGCCCGCTGGCTGAGCTCGACAGCGCCAGCCCGCAGGTTGCACGCTTGGGGCTGCGCTCCATGGCCTTGTGGCCCAATATTTTGTCTACCCTCCCCAATGCCCCTTATTTCAGCCAGCAAGGCAGCTTGTTGGTGGCGCACCGCAGTGACCTGGGCGCTGCCCAACGCGTGTTGTCTCGGCTTGATCAAGCCCCCCCAGAGATGCCACTGCCACAGCCCCTGAGCGGCGCCGAACTGCGCCAATTAGAGCCGGCCCTGCATGACGTTGCACATGCCTGGCTGCTGCCGGGTGAAGGCCAAATTGACCCCCCCAGCACACTCACTGCCCTGCACGATCAAGCCCGCCAAGCGGGGGTGCAGTGGCGCTGGGCCTGCGAGGTCAATCGTCTCACACCGCACGAGTTGTGGGTGACAGGGCAACCGGCTGCGCACCGCTTTGACCTGGTGTTCGATGTGCGTGGGCTGGGCGCCCGATGCACAGCCCACGCTAACGACAGTGCTGCAGCACAATCATTGCGGGGGGTCAGAGGCGAAACCATCTGGCTGCATGCCCCGGGCCATGGCCTAAGCAGACCCGTGCGCCTGCTGCACCCGCGCTACCGGGTGTACCTGGTGCCCCGACCCAACAACACCTTGGTGATTGGGGCCAGTGAGATCGAAAGCGAAGACCGTGGAGCGGTGTCTTTGCGCAGCGCGGTCGAACTGATGTCGGCGGCTTACAGCATTCTTCCCGCCTTGGCTGAGGCCCGAATTCAGCGGCTTGACGCCAACCTGCGCCCCGCTCATCCAGACAACGAGCCCCATGTGCAGGTTGAGGCAGGGTTGATCCGCATCACCGGCCTGTATCGCCATGGCTGGCTGCTGGCACCGGCCTTGATTGAACGTGCCTTGTCATCCCTCAATATCCCTTGGCCCAACCTCAATTCGGCGCCCCAAGCCGTCCCGAGCCCATGAAACCTGATTGCCACGATACGATTGATTCTGCCTTGACCATTGAGCTTGACGGCCAGGCGCACGCTGTTCCTAAGGGCAGCACCTTGGCAGACATCGTCGCCGCCCTGGGCCATGCCGAACAGGCCGTCGCCACGGCAGTCAACCACAACTTTATTGCCCGTGGCCAACGCGCCCACACTCCACTGCATAACGGTGACCAGGTGATGCTGTTTCAACCTATTGTTGGCGGCTAAATCATGCACCAGCCAAGCATCGACGACCTCTGGCATGTGGGCGCTGTCAGCCTCCACAGCCGATTTTTGCTGGGGACAGCGGGCTATCCGTCGCCCCAACATTTAAGCCAGGCCATTCACGCCTCAGGGGCGCAAATTGTCACCGTTGGGCTCAAGCGCGCACTGGCAGCAGCAGGCGACAACGGTTTTGTGAGTCAACTCAACATGACTTTGCGCGAGTGCGGTGCCCGCTTGCTGCCCAATACGGCCGGCTGTCGCAATGCACGAGACGCCGTCCAACTGGCACACATGGCCCGCGAGCTTTACAACACCGCGTGGGTCAAACTGGAAGTCGTGGGTGACGAACACACCTTGCAGCCCGACCCTTTTGAGTTGCTCATCGCTGCTGAGCAACTCGTTCGTGACGGCTTCACAGTCTTTCCCTACTGCACTGAAGACCTGATCACTTGTCGACGCTTGCTTGATGTGGGCTGCCCACTGCTCATGCCTTGGGGGGCGCCCATTGGGTCAGGCCAAGGCCTGCTCAACCCCTATGCTTTGAGAACACTGCGCGAGCGGCTGCCTGATGCTGTGCTCATCATTGACGCGGGCATTGGTGCACCATCCCACGCCACCCAAGCTCTCGAGATGGGCTTTGATGCCGTCTTGTTGAATTCAGCCGTGGCCTGTGCGAAAGACCCCGTGCGCATGGCTGGGGCCTTTCGCGCCGCCATACAAGCAGGCCGCTGTGCACGCCTGTCAGGCGTGATGGCACAGCAAGACTTTGCCGTGGCCAGCACCCCCGTCGGGGGGCACCCTTTTCTTCTATCGTGACCAGGCCCCCCATCATCTGGAGCATTGCTGGCACCGACAGTGGGGGCGGCGCGGGCCTGAGCGCCGATCAGCGCGCCGCCGATGCCTTGCAAGTGCACCTGTGCCCAATAGTCGCTGCGCTGACCGCCCAAAATTCGCAGGCTGTGACCCATGTGCAGCCGGTGGGAGTCGACATGCTGGAGCACCAATTGCAAGCCCTGGCCCAGGACATGCCGCCACAAGCCATCAAAACCGGGCTGCTGGGCAATGTCGAGCAAATTGCTTGCGTGGCCAAATGGGTAGACCGCTTGCGCCTAAGCGGTCCGGTTGCCTTAGTCATTGACCCCGTATTAGGGTCTAGCACCGGGTCTTCATTTGCTAACCATGAAACGGTAGAGGCTTACCGCCAGCTTCTCGTGCCACGCGCCACCCTCATTACCCCCAACCAAAGTGAAGCGTGGCGGCTGCTGCAAAGCAACTCTCAAGCGACCCATCTTGACCAGGCCGACATCCCCGCCCAGGCCAGAGCTTTGCTAACCATGGGTTGTGAAGCCATCTGCATCACCGGTGGGGATACCGCTGCGAACGCAGCCAAAAATGAATACTGGGCTCTAGACTGGATGCATGCCCCACAGGCGCAAGGCTGGTTGGCTGCGCCCCGTAAGGCCACCCCACACACCCATGGCACAGGCTGCACCTTTGCCACTGCCGCTGCAGCTGCCATGGCACGAGGCTTTGTGACTGCCGATGCATTAATTTTGGCCAAAATGGCAACCCTCCATGCCTTGCGACAAGGACAAGCCGCTGGTGCTGGCGCTGGCGCAGTGAGAGCTCGACCTGACTTCATCACCGACCCCAGTCTTTTGCCCCGCCTGTCGTGGGGCGAAAACGCCTATTTTCCTGGTGCTGCATCCACGCCCCTCATCAGGCAGATTAACCTTTATGCTGCTGTTGACAGCACTGAGCGCTTGCAACAAATGCTGGATGCCGGGGTGCGCACGGTGCAACTGCGCATTAAGACCGCACGCCAAGTCAACGTCGATGGCTCTGAGCCCCTGCTTCAAACCTTCAAGGCTGCAGTGCATGCCGCTCGGGCTGCCCAGGCCTGCTTGTTCATCAACGACCACGCCAGCCTGGCTTTGCAAGCCGGCGCACAAGGGGTTCACCTCGGCCAAGAAGATCTGCTCGCACTCACTGAGACTCAACGCGCCCAGCTGAGTCAAGAAACCAACCTTGGAATCAGCTCTCACAGCTTGTGGGAGCTATGCCGGGCGACCACGCTAAACCCCTGCTACATCGCCTGTGGCCCTGTATGGCCCACCACCACCAAAGACATGCCCTGGCGCCCACAAGGCATTGATAACCTTGCCTGGTGGTGTGCAATGGCACCCTGCCCGGTGGTCGCCATAGGTGGCATTTTGAGCGCAGCCGAGGTTCAACAAGCCGCACAAGCCGGCGCTGACGGCGTCTGCTTGGTCCGCGGCTGGGGGGACAAGCCCCATCTGACGGTGCACGAGTATGAGCAAGCGCTGCAATCGGGCCGTCAATTGAAGTCCCCAACCCTCACTTGGCCTCACCCCAGCCTCAGCGCGGCAAGTCATCAGCTCTGACATCGGGCTTGTTCAGCACCAGAGTGTTGAATTGATCACGAACTCCAAGTTCAGTGCAGCCACCGTTGTGTCGAAAAGTTGATGTCGCTTATGGCTAAGGAGGCCGGTCTATGAGTTCATATTGGGTTCGGGTGGTGACGAGGTGCGCGATGATGTTGCCCGCAGGGCTGATGTTGGGTTTGGGAGGCTGTGGCGGGTCTAGCCCCACCGCGTTGTCTGAGCCTGGGAGCTTGATTGTTACGCAGTCTGACATCGTGTTGCCATCGTCTGTACAAGTCGTCACTGCCAACTGAAAACCGAGGCTATCACCATGAAAAGAACGCTGCTCTCATGGGCTGCTTGTGCAGCTCTGGCTCCTTGCAGTTTGTTGGCTGCGCCCACGTCGGGTGCTTACGTGACAGATGCTCAAAATACCTGGGTCCAAGATCGTGTGGGTGACCGCATCAACACGGTCAACATGATCATGTGCATCATGGGTGCTATGCGCTCAGATGCCATGGTGAACAAAGGGGCATATTTGGCCCTGGTCGATCAAAATAAATGTCAAGGCCGAGGCGACAGCAGTAAGTCAAACAATACCAGTGCGGGGCAATCCAACGCCACCAGTTTCATGAATGCCGTGGTTGAATCCAGCCAGGCCTCTAGCATTGAGCCTCTGATCATGAAAGCTTGGATTACCGACGATACAGAGGCTGACAGCAAGATGCTGATCTATGTCTACAGTGTGGCCACAGCGGGTAAGTCCACTGAGTATCCCAATGGTTTATTCAGCATTCACTACTGCGGCGTGGATGCTGATGTCACATCGGGTCCTTGTCTGATGAAGGGCATGCTACGTTCAGATGCCAATGGTTTGAGTTTTTATGAAGATGAGTCTGGTGCCGGTGGCGGAGAAACCAAGTTGGTGCTGCAGTCGACGTCGGATGATTCAGGTTCAGGGCAAATGACGGGGGCGGACGGAAGCACACCTTATGGCTTTCGCTTTGCTTATGACAACACCTACTTCCGGCGCACCGACGATACGGTCGATGCTTGTTTTTCGCGCTCGAAGGACGCTGCTGACTATTCAACTTGGCGTTATGGCACTTACAACGCTGATGGCTCACGCTTGGACAGCACAAACCCAGGCTTTGCCGTCAAATATGAAGTCAATGCTGAGGTCTACTACGGCTTTTGGAGTTTTTGGGGTCTGTGGTTGCCTGAAGCTGCCTTGAACACTGTAGGTACTTTGGGCACGTTGACCCGCCGTGTGGATGGCAATGACGTGGCACTGAGTGTGTTGAAAAAGCCCGGCAAGCTGTGGAAGTTGACTCGGCAGGCCGCCACTTTGGATGAGTTTAAAAACGTGCCCATGATGTACTTTGCCCCAACCACCGTGGGTACTGGAGGCAGTCAACTCACCCAGGGCAACAACTACGAACTTCAGTGGGACGGCACCCACTTGCTGGCCACCGGTCGGCAGGTATGTTCGAGCGACGCTTGTGAGCCCCAGGCCATCTCGCCACCGATCGAGCTGGCCGCGGCAGATTTTCGTACCGCTGGGGCGGTGATGTTGCCGATTTTCTTCCCATCGGGGGGGGGGAGTGGGGCTGTCAATGTGGCTGCGAGCGGCGAGTTTTCAGGCGCCGATGTTTTGGCCTATCGCACACGCACTCAGGTGGCGCCAGGGGCGAGCGATGCCCCAGGCTCACTCGTGTGCCTGGGCATGTGTCCCAAATCTGGGGCAGATTTGGCGGCGGCCTTTTCTGGCAGCCCAAGCTCACCTTTCTTGTCTCAAAATTGGGCGCCTGTGGCGGCAGGTTCGGCCACCACGTACACCTACAGCAGTGGCATCTTGAGCAACATTGGGGGGGATGTTGATGGCTCCTCGATTGACGAGTCGTCCTTGGGCATGTTCAGTGGTGGCATCACCAGCGGCTCGCTGATTGCTCCGTCAGAGCTGTCGTCAGTGAGCTGTGACTCGGGTGGTGCACCCAACGCCTCGGGTACCCATTTGTGTCCTTCGTTGGCTGATTTGGCCAGTGTGACTTACCAATGGGAAACCGGGCCTAATCAGTGGAACCAATACTTTGGGGCCGCTGGCGTGACCATTGATCCCCCCAAGTCGTTGTCGTTTGATGTCACTGCCGACAACACCCGTGGGGTC
>JANMEO010000192.1:0-26354 GCA_031376995.1 Burkholderiales bacterium | reverse complement strand
TCGATTTGAGGGGGAGGGGGAGGGGGAGGGGGAGGTGAGGGGGGGTGACATGGTGCAAATGGAGAGTGTCTTGGGCGTACTAAAGCCCACAAAAAGTCAACGCCAGTCTATAATTTCTGATTTGGTGCTGGCTAAAGTCTCTGGTGCAAGTTTTTTTGCTTCGCGTTCAGTGTAGCTAAGCCTTCAAAATTTTTCCCTTGGCGCTATGGCTTGAGCCATGGCGCCGCTGGGCTGATGGCTTTCAGTGCCTTTTCGCCCAGCATCCCTCATTAGCGTTCATTCGAAGGAAACATCATGGTCGTTATTCGACTTGCTCGTGGCGGTTCTAAAAAACGGCCCTTCTACAACATCGTCGTGGCTGACTCGCGAGTTCGTCGTGATGGTCGATTCATTGAGCGCGTTGGTTTTTACAACCCTGTGGCCGCAGGCGCTGAAGAGCCGCTGCGCGTTGCTCATGACCGCGTGAGCTACTGGGCTGGCAAGGGCGCTCAACTGTCCGACACCGTGGCTCGGTTGGTGGCCCAATCGAAGGCTGCACCGGCTGTCGCTGCAGTGGCCGCCTCGGCTTGATAACGCCCCCTCCCCATGATCCCCGCCAGCGCTGACCAGCCTGAATGGCCGCTTGACGCAGTTGAGGTGGGGCGGGTGCTGGATGCCTGGGGCATCAAGGGCGCGATCAAGGTCAAACCCTTCGCCAGTGATCCGCAAGCATTGTTTTCTTCTCGGCGCTGGCTCTTGAAGCCCGCTGAGGTCGATTCGACCCGTCCTGATCCGCTGGCTGGGCAGCGTTCGTGCTCGGTGCCCCCTGTGTTGAGGGTGTCGTCTGCTCAGCCCCACGGTGAGGTGATTGTGGTGCAGTCGCTGGATATCCCGGATCGTCAGGCGGCTGAGTCTTTGCGGGGTGTGCGAGTGTTTGTTGCTCGCTCCAGCTTTCCCACGCCCAGCGCTGGCGAGTATTACTGGATTGACCTGATCGGGCTGAGCGTCATGAATCGCGATGGGGTGACACTGGGCGTGGTTGAAAGCTTGATCGACACTGGCCCGCACAGCGTGTTGCGCGTGTGCGCTGAGGATGCTGCTCAGAATGAGGCGCGTCTGATCCCTTTTGTGGCTGCTTATATTGACGATGTGAGTCTGTCTGAGCGTCGTATTTTGGTCGATTGGGGCCTTGATTATTGAGTCAATGAGCCGCTGAGCCATTGACTCGACTACAGGGCATGCGGCATGCGATTTGATGTTCTGACACTATTTCCTGAGCTTTTTGAGCCGCACTTGAGCCAAGGCGTCACTCGGCGGGCGTTTGAGTCTGGACAAGTGGATGTGCGCTTATGGCAGGTGCGCGATTTTGCTCAAGATGCCCATCGTCGTATAGACGATCGGCCCTATGGTGGCGGGCCGGGCATGGTGATGCTGGCTGAGCCTCTTGATCGCACAATCTTGGCGGTGCGTGCAGACCGCGCTGATGCACTGCCCGTGGATTTGGTTTATTTCACCCCTACAGGTCAGCCACTGACCCAGGCCCTTGTGGCTTCTCTCGCTCAAGGGCCGGGTGCTGTCTTGCTTTGCGGTCGGTATGAGGGCGTCGATCAGCGGCTGCTTGATCGGCACGTTACTTTAGAGATCAGTTTGGGCGACTTTATCCTCTCAGGGGGTGAGATTCCTGCGCTGGCCCTGCTAGATGCGGTGGCTCGGCTGCAGGAGGGGGTGCTCAACGATGCACAGTCGCATCAGCAAGACAGCTTCTCAGCAGGGTTGCTCGACTGTCCTCATTACAGCCGACCTGAGGTTTGGGTTTCACAAGCGGATATCTTGCCAACCCCTGCAGTATTGCTGTCGGGCCACCATGGTGATATTGCCCGCTGGCGTCGTGAGCGCTCGTTGGAGCTGACGGCCCGGCGTCGTCCGGATTTGCTTTTGGCCGCCCGCGCGGCAGGTCGACTCAGCGCCAAGGATGAAGCTTTTCTCCGCAGCCACGGCCTGCTACAGCTATAATTAAGGGTTATTGATCCTCTGCCAACTACAAATGCTGCAGCCCAGTCGATTGACTGGTAGACAGTTTCAGGCCTTTGTCCCTGATCACTCCCAACCCTTTTTGGCACGATCACCGGAGAAACCCATGAATCTCATCCAAACCCTTGAGCAAGAAGAAATTGCCCGTTTGAACAAAACCATTCCGGTTTTTGCGCCAGGCGACACCGTGATTGTCAGTGTCAATGTTGTCGAGGGTACACGCAAGCGTGTCCAGGCCTATGAAGGCGTGGTGATTGCCCGCCGCAACCGCGGACTGAACTCCAACTTTATTGTCCGCAAAGTTTCCAGCGGCGAGGGTGTTGAGCGTACGTTCCAGCTTCACAGTCCTTTGATTTCAAAGATTGAGGTCAAACGCCGCGGCGATGTGCGTCGCGCCAAGCTCTATTATTTGCGTGGCCGTTCAGGCAAGTCAGCTCGCATTAAAGAAAAGCTGGTTTGATGGTGTTTGTTCCTGGTGGCTTGACACGACACTAGGCCGATGACCAGGAGACGCCGCAATCCCCGCTTAGGCGGGGATGACGAGCTTTGGGTTGCGCATCCACCCATATCATTCCCGCGCAAGCGGCGCCCGAGGTCAAGGTGGGGGCTGATATCAATCAGATTGAAATGTAGTTGGCTTCTTGCTGATCCTGTCGATGGCTGCGTGAGATGGACATCAAAATGCCCATCCCTATTCCCAACGTCACCATGGCGGTGCCGCCGTAGCTGATGATGGGCAATGGCACGCCGACCACGGGTAGGATGCCGCTAACCATGCCCATGTTGACAAAGGCATAGGTGAAAAAGCTCATGGTGATGGCCCCGGCCAGCAACCGAGTGAACAAGCTGGTTGCTGTTGCTGCAATCAACAGCCCACGAAAAATCAAAAAAATAAAGCCCGCTATCAAACTCAGGCAGCCAATCAGGCCAAATTCTTCTGAAAAAGCCGCAAAGATAAAGTCAGTGGTGCGCTCAGGAATGAATTCGAGGTGGGTTTGGGTGCCTTTCATGAAGCCTTTGCCCTCTACGCCGCCTGAGCCAATGGCAATCATGCTTTGAAGGATATGAAAGCCTTTGCCCAGAGGGTCTTTGCTGGGGTCGAGCAGCGTGCAGACCCGATTTTTTTGATATTCACGCAGTAAGGGCCACTCAACTCGGGGCTCGCAAATTTTGTCACCCGACCAAACCAGGGCCGTGATGGCCAGCGTGCTTAGCATGATGAGCGGGGCGACCAGGCGCCAAGAAAGGCCTGCAAAGAAGATCACAAACAGACCGGCCGATACAACCAGCAGTGCAGTGCCTAGGTCGGGCTGTTTCATGATCAAGCCTGCAGGTGCGGCAAGCAGCGCTATGGCCACCACAAAGGTGCTCAGCTTGTCATGCCCTTCTCGGCGTTGAAACCACCAGGCCAGCATCAAGGGCATGGCAACTTTGAGAATTTCACTGGGCTGCACAACCAACCCTAGGTCCAGCCAGCGTGTGGCGCCTTTTTTGGTGATGCCAAACAGTTCGGTGGCGATCAAGAGCAGTACGCCCACCGTGTAAAAAGGCACAGCCAAACTCATCATGCGCTGGGGGCGCACTTGCGCGATCAAGAACACCAGACCCGCACCGATCAGCATGTTGCGCCCATGGTCGATAAATCGTGAGCCATGGTCAAAGCCCACAGAGTACATGGTGATGAGCCCGGTTACGCCCAAAAACAGCATGCCTACCAGCAACCATGGGTCAAAGCCACTGAAGATGGGCCTCACGCGCTGCCAGGCACTGGGTCTGCCAAACACCATGTTCATCAGTTTTCACGGGAAACCTCGCCATTCATGGCTAGGAGGGATAGCGCGGGCTGCGCAGCAGCCCCCTGTTTCCCGCGTCCTTTCGGTGCGAGTGCTATCTTAGGTTGTTGAAAGTATCCATACCTATTACCGCACTGGACGATTCGGCAGTGTCGATGGCCAATCCCCTGGACAACCGCCGATTGGGTCTGGATGTTGAAGCTGCTGGTTGCCCTGACCGCAACTCGACCGGTATGCGTGTCCGCTATTTCTCTTGAAGGCGCATCAGTGCACACCCTGTCGCCGGTCTGCAAGCCAAACACCTGCTTTTGCCTGTTGAGGTAGTCTATACCCCTCGGAACTGAAGATGCGGGGTCGATGCCAATGGCTCACGCTCGACACTTCACCCACTCAGGCTGCATCGAGAGCGTGTGTCTTGTAGGCGCATTGGCGATACCACTTTTCCAGCAGGTATTCGCGGGCACGTCCCGCAGCCAGGAGCTTCCTGGCGCAATGTTCGCTACACGGCATCAGCGGTTTGCCACTGCGATCCAGCACAATTACAGACACAAATTCCCCTTTGGTAAAAATGCTGTCTTTCCAGCAGCCAGCCCTTACGGGCCTTGTGACGCGGCCCTTTTGGGCAGTCTCCCCTCGACTCTGTGATGCGTCGGCGTGGTTGGCGGGGCCGTTTCGTGCATACCCAGTGCTTGTCTGCACCCCCTCCTTCGAGAGCCACGAGCTGAGGAAGCAGTCTTGAGTCGGACGTTGAGCTCTTGCGCACAACGTCGATTGAAAAAACTCCTTTCGTAGTTTGGTCACCCAGGCCCTTAGCCTTCCGGCATTAAGCCTCGCCCTTTAGGGCGGGGTGGTTGACCCTTTTGAGGTTTGGGGGGCTCAGGCTTGATGGCTTGTTTGGCGGACGGGGTTTCAGAGGGCTTGGCAGCGCGCTTGGCAGGGCGCTTGGTTTGCATTTCGCCCCTGGGTTTTATTTGCAATTTGGCCTTCGGTTTGCCAGGGGCAGTGGCCACATCCGGGCTCTTAACAGGTTGGGTTGGGGGGGCTTCTGGGGGCTGCGTAGGGCTGGATATTTCAGCTGCACCAGGCCATGCAACGGTGGCTGCTAAGCGTGGATTTCCCACGGGGGCCGAAGACTTGCCTTGGCGGGTGAGCTCGATGTCTTCTTCACTCGGGTAGTGCCCGAGTAAATGGTAGTCAAAGACCCTGCGTGCAATCGGGGCTGCAGCCGCTGCACCAAACCCGGCGTTTTCAATAACCACGGCCAGCGCAATGGTGGGCGCCTCGACAGGCGCAAAGGCGATGTACAAGGAGTGGTCGCGTTTGAACTCGTCAATCTTGCTGGCATTGTATTTTTCGTTTTGTCGGATGCCAACCGCTTGGGCCGTGCCAGTTTTGCCTCCCGATGTGTAGGGTGCGCCCATGAACACTCGGGTTGATGTGCCCTCTTGGGTCACGCTGTACATGGCCTTGGTGATCACCGCCACATGTTCAGGTTGGAGCTCTAGCGAAGGCAGGCTGTTGCTCTGCATGGGTTTGCGTTCGCCGGTCACGACATCGATCACCTCGCGCACCAAGCGTGGCTTGAAGCTTTGGCCACCAGATACCAGGGTGGCTGTCGCACTGGCCATCTGCAGCATGGTGAAATTGTTGTAGCCCTGACCAATCCCCAGTGAGATGGTTTCACCAGCATACCAACGTTGCTGCTGTGGGTTTTTGAATCTTTGGCGCTTCCAGGCGGTAGATGGCAAGTCGCCAGTGACCTCGCCCTTGATGTCAATGCCCGTTTCACGCCCAAAACCGAAGGGCTGAAGTTGTTCATGAATGGCGTCCACGCCCAGATCGTTGGCTAGCGCGTAGTAATAAACATTGCTTGACTTGACAATGCTGCGAGTCATGTCCACGGGCCCTAGGCCATCGCCATGGCTGCGGAACGTATGGTTGCCGAACTGGTAGTTGCCTGAGTCATACGTGATGTCGGTGGGTGAACGCTTGCCGCTGCGCAAGGCAGCCATGGCCATGAAGGGCTTGTAGGTCGAGCCCGGCGGGTAGGTGCCACGCAGGGCGCGGTTGAGCAGCGGTTTATCGATGGATTCATTGAGCGAGCGCCAAGATTCGATATCGATGCCGTCAACAAACAGGTTGGGGTCGAAGGTGGGTTTGCTGACAAAGGCCAGAATTTCGCCGTTGCGCGGATCAATGGCCACCAATGCGCCACGGCGCTCGCCAAACAACTGTTCAACCAAAGCTTGCAGCCGAATGTCGAGCGACAAGACGAGCGAGTTGCCAGGGGTGGGCGGGCTGCTTTTGATGCGCCGCACGGCACGGCCGCCGGCACTGGTCTCTACCTCTTCATAGCCGGCCTCGCCGTGGAGTTCTCGCTCGTAGCTTTGCTCAAGGCCCAGTTTGCCAATGTGGTTGGTACCACGGTAGTTGGCCTCGTCGTCTGAGTCTTCAAGTTTTTCTTTTTCGACAGCATTGATGCGGCCAATATAGCCAATCACGTGGCTGCCAAGTTCACCCAGGGGGTAGTGGCGAAATAGGCGCGCTTTGACTTCGACCCCCGGAAAGCGGTAGCGCTGGGCGGTGAAACGGGCCACCTCTTCATCGGTGAGTTTGTTGCGCAAGGCCACGGATTCAAAGTTTTTGCTCTCTTCGAGCAGAGGGCGAAAGCGCTTGCGGTCGCGTGCCGGGATATCAATGATCTGAGCTAACTCATCAATGGTGGCCTCAAGGTTGATGGTTTTGCTGGGGGTGATCTCTAGGGTGTAAGCTGAATAGTTGTTGGCCAGCTCAATGCCATTGCGGTCGCTGATGATGCCTCGGTTGGGGACGATCGGCAGCACCGCGATGCGATTGTTTTCAGCGCGTGTGGAGAGTTCTTCGTGCTTGTCAACTTGCAAGTGCCACAGACGAAGCACCAGCAAGCCAAAACCGACAAGCACCAGCAAAGCCGCTGCCCATATTCGGGCACGAAAATGCCACTGTTCGCGCTCATGGTGGTGAAGTTCAGTCATCCCATCCCATCACTTCGGCCGGTGTCAGTGCTCACAAGGGGCGGTTTTCATCGGGGTCAGGGGCCCGGCGCTGGGGCGCCAAAAGCAGCCAGCTGACCAAGGGCCACAGCATCACTTCAAACAGCGGTGCCAGCAACAGGGGCCACCCTGGCAACATGCCTCCCAGCAGCATGCGGACCACGAACGATACACCGTGCGCCGCCATGAACAAAGGGAGAATTTGCAGGGCTTGTCCGAGCACGGTAAACCACAATAAACGACGGTGAATACTGACCGCAAAGTAACTCAGTAAAGTGTAAGCCAGTGCGTGTTGGCCCAGTAAGGCGCCCTCATGCACGTCCATCATCAAACCAAACGCGAAGGCAACCCCAACTCCAACCCGGCGTGGCTGGTTCACGTTCCAGAAAACCAAGGTCAGGGCTAGAAAGTCGGGCACTGCCGGAGAGCGCCCCAGCGGAATCAGGTTGAGCGCAAAGGCTATCAGCAAGCTTGTCCACAAAAATAGTGGATTGACAGGCAGGAGCAACTGAGAGGCGCTACGGGGCAAAATCATGGGCTACCTTGGGGCGCTGAAGCCTGTGTCGGCGAGCCCGGTGGTTGCGGCAGCGCTGGTGCATCTGGCTCAGGGCGCGGCGGAAGTTGCACATTTAAGGGCTGCAACACCAAAACATGCCGCACGCCATCAATTTCAGCAATCGGCATCAGACTGATGGAGGCAAAGCCTGAGTCGACCTTGCGCTCGATGCTGGCTACCTTGGCCACTGGCAGGCCTGGGGGATAAACGGCATCGATGCCCGACGTGTTGAGTTGGTCGCCTTCTTGTACGTCAGCATTAGCAGCCATGAAGCGCAAGGCCAAGCCACCTAATAGTTGGGCCTCACCGCCAAAGGCGGCGCTGCGGGCCTGAGTGCGAGTGTTGATCACGGGTATCGCAGCATCTTTGTCGGTGAGCAAGGTGACTTCAGCACTCAAAGGGTAGACCCTGGTCACTTGGCCCAGCACCCCCTGGGCATTCATGACGGGCGAGCCGGGCAGCACGCCATGGGAGCTGCCGCGATCAATGAAAACTTTGCGCGAATAAGCGTCAGACGCCTCGTACAAAACTTCGGCAGCTTGGGAGCGCACCGTCATGGCAGGGCGTAAGTCGAGTAGTGAGCGAAGCTGGGCATTCTCATTGATCAGTTGATCGGCACGGCTGGCGCGCTCAGCCAGACTGGCCATGTCTAACAAAAGATTGCTTTGCAAAGACTGGGCCTGTCGCAAGCATTGCCAATAATCTTGGCCTCCACGCCAGGCATCCAAGGGAATCAGCAAGGCGCGTTCAATCGGGTAAATCATGACGGCCAGCACATTGCGTACGGCGTGGGCGAGCTGGAAGCGAGTGTCAGCCACCATCAAAAAAATCGACAGTGCTGAACACAGCATGAGTTTGCTCAGCGCTGTAGGGCCTTGCCTAAAGAACGGGGGCGGCGATCGGTCGAGGGTTCCTAGTTGCATGACGCGTCCATCACAGCCTATGTTGTGCTGTCAGTGATCTCCATCGTGGGGCGGTCATGCGCCCGTGTCAAGTGGGGCATAAGTGCCAGTGATGGTGCTGCAAATTTACTCCGACGTAAAGATGGGCCCCAGCCGATCCATGCGCTCAAGGGCGATGCCGCAACCCCGCACAACACAGGTCAGAGGGTCTTCGGCTACGAACACTGGCAGGCCCGTTTCTTCCGCCAGCAGGCGGTCGAGGTCGCGCAGCAAAGCGCCACCGCCGGTTAACATCATGCCGCGCTCAGCAATATCGGCGCCAAGTTCAGGGGGGGTTTGTTCGAGAGCGTTTTTGACTGCTGACACCATTTGGTTGAGTGGGTCAGTCAGGGCTTCTAAGATTTCGTTGCTGCTGATGGTGAAGCTGCGTGGTACGCCTTCGGAGAGATTGCGACCTTTGACTTCGATCTCTTTGACTTCAGACCCTGGAAATGCCGAGCCAATGCTTTTTTTAATCATTTCGGCGGTGGGCTCGCCGATCAGCATGCCGTAGTTGCGGCGAATGTAGTTGATGATGGACTCATCAAACTTGTCGCCCCCCACGCGGATGCTACCTTTGTAGACCATGCCTCCCAAGGAGACGACGCCCACCTCGGTGGTGCCTCCGCCGATGTCGACCACCATCGAGCCACTGGCTTCTGAAACCGGCAAACCTGCACCAATGGCTGCTGCCATGGGCTCTTCAATCAGAAAAACGGCCGAAGCTCCTGCATTGACAGCCGACTCGCGGATGGCGCGACGTTCAACTTGGGTGGAGCCACAAGGCACGCAGATGATGATGCGCGGGCTGGGTCGCAAGATCGAACTCGGATGAGCCATTTTGATGAACTGCTTGAGCATTTGCTCAGTGACAGTGAAGTCGGCAATGACGCCGTCTTTCATGGGGCGGATTGCTTCGATATTGCCAGGTACCTTGCCTAGCATGGCCTTGGCTTCTTTGCCAACCGCATGAATTGTGCGTTTGCCGTTAGGCCCACCTTCGTGGCGAATGGCCACCACCGAGGGTTCATCAACCACGATGCCTTTGCCCCGAAGGTAAATTAAGGTATTTGCAGTGCCCAGGTCGATGGCCAAATCGGAGGAGAAGTAGCGGCGAAATGATCCGAACATGTTGTAGTCTGGTGGAAGAGGCGATAAACCTCGGCACAAGGGCAAAGGGGCGACAACCGGGGCCACCCGCTGACCCCGAGCCAGATGGGTAGAGAGGCTCAATGGGGCCGACCGGCAGGCCGGGAAAACAACAAATTCAAAGAAAAAAACAATGAAAACGAGGCTAGATGAGTGGCCGCAGATAATAACTGATCGTTCAGCCAATGCTCTTGCTTGAAGCCTCTTTTTGAACCATCTCACCGGAGTATTGTTTCATGGCCTTGACCCCCACTGATGTTGATCGAATTGCCCGCTTAGCACGCCTCGAATTGCGCGGCGCTGAGTCGAGTGCCATGTTGTCTCAATTGAACTCATTTTTTTCGATTGTCGAGAAAATGAGCGGGGTCGACACCCAAGGGGTTGACCCGTTGTATACCCCTTTGTCTGCTGTCAGCGATGTGGCACTGCGATTGCGTGCTGATGTTGTCACTGAGCCTGTGGATATCGCTCAGCGCTCGCGCAATCAGCTGAGCGCCCCATCTGTGCAAGATGGTTTGTATCTCGTGCCTAAGGTGATGGAATGAATCCGCATGAATTGAGTGTGACTCAATTGAGCCATGAGCTTGCAAAACGTGCCCTCTCCAGTGTTGAGCTGAGCCGTCATTTGCTGCAACGCATTGAGGCCCATCAACATTTGGGTGCTTGGTTGCATGTTGATGAGCAAGGCGCTTTGCAGCAGGCGCAAGCTGCTGACACTCAACGCAGCCGGGGCGACACGCGGCCGCTCTTGGGGGTGCCGTTGGCCCACAAAGATATTTTTGTCACCAGCGAGCTGCCAACAACTGCAGGCTCAAAAATGTTGCAGGGCTATCGAAGCCCCTTCGATGCCACTGTGGTCAAGCGTCTGAGTGACGCGGGCACCGTCACCTTGGGCAAGCTGAACTGTGATGAGTTTGCCATGGGTTCTGGCAATGAAAACTCAGCCTATGGCGCCGTGCGCAACCCTTGGGATACACAACGCGTTCCTGGCGGTTCTTCAGGGGGCTCGGCGGCCGCAGTGGCGGCCCGTTTGGTGCCAGCAGCGACTGGCACCGACACGGGGGGCTCTATCCGCCAACCTGCCAGCTTCACGGGCATCACGGGCATCAAACCCACCTATGGTGTGTGCTCGCGCTACGGCATGATTGCTTTTGCCTCCAGCCTCGACCAAGCTGGCCCCATGGCGCGCAGCGCCGAAGACTGTGCGCTTTTACTGGGGGCTATGAGCGGCTTTGATGAGCGTGACGCCACCAGCGCCCAGCGCCCGCCGCAAGATTATTTGGCCAGCTTACGTGCTATGCGTCCCGGTGCCAGTGCCCATCAGCCGTTGGCCGGATTGCGCATTGGCTTGCCAATCGAGTTTTTCCCGTCTGCGCTGGCCAGCGACGTGCACCAGGCCGTGCACCAAGCGTTGAACGAGCTTGAGAAACTCGGGGCCATTTTGGTCAACGTGAGCTTGCCCAATACCGAGTTGTCAATCCCGGTGTACTACATCATTGCGCCGGCAGAGGCCAGCTCTAACTTGAGCCGCTTTGATGGTGTGCGCTTTGGTCATCGAGCGCAAGACTTTCTAGACCCCCAGTCAGCCCTCAGCCCGCTAGAGCAGATGTACCGGCGCACTCGGGCTGAAGGTTTTGGTGCAGAGGTCAAGCGCCGCATCATGATTGGCACCTATGTGCTCTCACACGGCTACTACGACGCCTATTATTTGCAGGCCCAAAAGCTGCGTCGCATGATCGCAGATGACTTTAAGGCTTGCTTTCACCAATGTGACTTGATTGCTGGCCCAGTGGCCCCCACTGTGGCTTGGCCAATTGGGGGGCAAAGTGCCAATCCCATGGCAAGCTATTTGGCCGACATTTTCACCTTGCCCGCCAGCTTGGCAGGTCTACCGGGGATGAGCTTGCCCGCTGGATTGAGCGCCGGTGGGCTGCCGGTCGGCCTGCAGTTGATTGGCAACTACTTCGCTGAGGGGGTGTTGCTTCACACGGCCCATGCTTTACAGCAAGTCACTGATTGGCACCTTCACGCGCCCCACGGATATTGAATTGACACCTTAGCTGCCTAACCCCATGAGCAAATTGGTTCGCGGATATGAAGTGGTGATTGGTCTGGAGACACATGTCCAGTTGTCGACGCAGAGCAAAATTTTCAGTGGGGCCTCGATACATTTTGGCGCGCTCCCCAACACCCAAGCCTGTGCTGTTGATTTGGCCTTGCCGGGCACTTTGCCTGTGATGAACCGCGGCGCAGTCGAGCGAGCGATTTGCTTTGGTTTGGCGGTTGGGGCCAAGGTGGCGCCGCTGTCAATTTTCGCACGCAAGAATTATTTTTACCCCGATCTTCCCAAGGGCTATCAGATCAGCCAATACGAAATGCCCGTTTTGCAAGGCGGCAGCCTCAGCTTCTTGGTCGATGGGGCGCCATACCGCGTTAACCTCACACGTGCTCACCTCGAAGAAGACGCCGGAAAATCATTGCATGAAGATTACGATGGCCAGACCGGAATTGATCTGAACCGTGCGGGCACCCCTTTGCTCGAGATTGTCACTGAGCCTGATATGCGCTCTAGTGAGCAAGCCACTGAATATGCGCGCGCTTTGCACAACTTGGTGGTGTGGCTTGGCTTGTGCGATGGCAACATGGCCGAAGGCAGTTTCCGGTGCGATGCGAATGTGTCGGTGCGTAAGCCCGGGCAGCCCTTTGGCACGCGCCGAGAAATCAAAAACCTCAACAGTTTTAAGTTTTTGCAAGCCGCTATGGACTATGAGATTCAATGGCAAATTGACCTGATTGAAGACCAAGGCAGGGTTCAGCAAGCCACGGTCTTGTTTAACCCCGACAAGGGCGAAACTCGGGCCATGCGTAGCAAAGAAGATGCGCATGATTATCGTTATTTTCCCGACCCTGACTTGCCACCTTTGGTGATTGAGCCTGGATGGGTGGAGCGCGTGCGCCGTGACATGCCAGAGTTGCCAGGCGTGATGGCTGAACGCTTTGAGCGTGACTACGGTCTGCCAGCTGGCGACGCAGCGCTGATGACGCAAAGCAGGGCGTGCGCCACTTACTTTGAGGCAGCGGCACAAGCTGGCGGGCCACCCAAACTGGTGGCCAATTGGGTGATGGGTGAAGTGGCGCGGCGTCTCAATGCGCAGGGCCTTCAACTTGAGGTCTGCCCAGTACCTGCGCCGAGCTTGGGTCAACTCACAGCGCGCATTCAAGAGGGCGTTATTTCTAACCATGGCGCCAAACAGTTGTTTGAGGCGCTTTGGTCAAGAGGCGGTGAGGTGGATACCTTGATTGAGCAACTGGGGTTGCGCCCTATGAACAGCGATGTTCTAGAAGCCTTGATTGATCAAGTGCTGAGCGCACAAACCAAGCTGGTCGAAGAGTACCGCAGCGGCAAAGACAAGGCCTTCAATGCGCTGGTGGGCCAGGCCATGAAAGCCACCCAGGGCAAAGGCAATCCCGCGCTGGTCAACGAGCTGCTGAAGAAAAAGCTCTCGGGCTGAGGCTTGCCCTTGGTGCGCTGCCCTCAACTTGCCCCCACTCTACCCTATTAGCCTCCCCTCCAGAGTCGCTGAAGTACCGTCAATTCAGTGTCAAACAATGCATTGATCCGCGTGAGCTCTTGCATTTGGGTCTGGACCAAATCTTTCTGAGCTTGGGCGCCAGCTTCGTTGGCGTTGAGCTGCTGGCGCAGCCTCAATGGCACCCGTTTGCCCTCTAGGTCGGCCATTTCTTTGTCCAGGGCTTGACGCTCTTGAGCCAAACTCGCCAAGCGCTTTTGTGAAATGGCTATGTACACTTGGACATTGTTCAAGGCATTTGAACGTGCCGCATCATGGGCCACTTGAGTAGGGTAACGCACCAATAAATTGCGCTCACGCCGAGCCATATCGAGCTCGATTGATCGCGCTTTTGCAGCTTGTTGATGTCGGGCCTCTTGGTCGGCCACCTCGGCGGGCGTCATGGCTGGGGGCAAGACACTGTGCACAGAACCGTTGGAGTTCAATAGCCGCTGCTCTCGATCACGGCAATCAGGGACGGGCCGGTCTGAAGTGTGGCGTCGACCCGTGCTGTCGATGCAGCTGTAAATGGCCGCCGAGGTGCCGCTTTGCTGAGCCGAAAAACTGGTTCCTAAGACACACCACAACACAAGGCCAGCAAAAGGAAAAAAATTCACCATTTAGACTCCGTAGCGATCCCTGTAAGCCGACAAAGCGGCATAACGGCCCGCCAACTCGGATGCCGAATGAGTGGTCAGATAATGCATCAAGTCAGATAATGCTGCAATTGAGACGACCTGCAAACCCCATTGATCGCTGACAAATTGCACAGCCGACCAGGGTGCCTCACCACCATCGATGCAGGCTTTCTCTTGTCGATCAAGTGCAATGGCCACGCCCACGGGCAAGGCGCCAGCAGCTTGAATGAGCTCGACCGACTCGCGCACCGAGGTGCCAGCGGAGATCACATCATCCAAGATCACCACCCTGCCTTTCAAAGGCGCACCCACCAGGCTGCCGCCCTCGCCGTGGTTTTTGGCTTCTTTGCGGTTGAATGCAAAGGGGACATTGCGGCCCTGCCGAGACAACTCAATGGCCACCGCGGCGGCCAAACTGATGCCCTTATAGGCTGGGCCAAACAGCATGTCAAAGGGCAAGCCTGAACTGATCAATGCAGACGCATAAAACTCAGCGAGTCGGCCCAATTTGGCCCCATCATCAAACAGCCCAGCATTGAAAAAATAAGGCGATATGCGCCCAGCCTTGGTTTGGAACTCGCCAAAACGCAGCACCCCGCAATCAACAGCGAAAGCCACGAACTCTTGCGGCCCTAAGGCGGCTGAATGGGTCAGTGTTGGCATGGAGAAAATCCCTGTACGCAGGCCATGCGAGTGTTGAGGTTTGGCCTGGGCTGGTGGCGATTGTAGAGGGGAATATACCCCTCGGAACTGAAGATGCCGGATCGCTGAGCCGTTTTGAAAACGGATCTGCGGCGTTGTCAATGCTCGCGATACCCAATGGTATCGCTGTGCTTTACGCCTTGCATCTCCATTCTCAAAACGACCCATCGACCCAGCATCTTCAGTTCCGAGGGGTATAAACACAATTTTTTTACGATAATCTGATCTTGATTCGGGGAATAAAACATGGCGCTCGATATTGTCATCATGGCTGCAGGCAAAGGGACCCGGATGAAGTCTGGCTTGCCCAAGGTGCTTCATCAATTGGCTGGCCAAAGCCTGTTGCAACATGTAGTTCAAACGACAGCCCAATTGCAAGCAGATCAGGTGCTGATCATCACAGGGCATGGGGCCCAACAGGTCGAGTCCTCGTTCCAAGACCCCACGTTGCACTTTGTGCGCCAGCTGCCTCAGCTGGGCACTGGGCATGCGGTGTTGCAAGCTTTGCCTGCTTTGAACGACGATGGGGTCACGCTGATTTTGAATGGCGATGTTCCGTTGATCAAGGCGTGCACGTTGCGTACCCTGGTGCAGGCTTGCGCTGGCCAGCACTTGGCTTTGTTGTCGGTCAGTTTGGGTGACCCGACAGGCTACGGACGTATTTTGCGCGACCCCAGCGGCAACGTTTGCGGCATCATTGAGCAAGCTGATGCCAGTCTCGAGCAGCGCGAGATTCATGAGGTTTATACCGGTTTCATGGCTGCACCCACCCGGCTTCTCAAGCAATGGCTGCAGGCCATCACCCCTCACAATGCGCAAGGTGAGTACTATTTGACCGATGTGGTGGAGCTGGCCGTGGCACAGGCCCAAACGGTGGTTTGCACGCAAGCCAGCAGTGAAATTGAAGTGCTGGGGGTCAACAGCCCGTCTCAGCTGGCTGACCTCGAACGCCGGGTTCAGCGCCATCAAGCGCACGTGTTGATGGATGCTGGCGTGCGCCTGGCTGACCCAGCTCGGTTGGACATTCGCGGCGCACTGCATTGTGGTAGCGATGTTGAGATTGACGTCAATTGTGTTTTTGAAGGCGAGGTGCATCTTGGGCACCGGGTTCGTGTCGGTGCCCATTGCGTCATCAAGCAGGCTCGATTGGGTGATGACACGGTGATTCACCCGTTCACTCACATTGATGGTGAGCGTGCAGGTGTGAGCGTGGGTAGTCATGCTTCGGTGGGCCCTTTTGCCCGCTTGCGCCCAGGTGCGAGTTTGGGCCAGGGGGTTCATATTGGTAACTTCGTTGAAATTAAAAACGCCACCCTGGGGGCTGGCAGCAAGGCCAATCATCTGGCCTACGTGGGGGATGCCACGGTGGGTGCGCGCGTGAATTTTGGCGCTGGCAGCATCACCGCCAACTATGACGGCGCTAACAAGCACCGAACCCTCATTGGCCATGACGTGCATGTGGGCAGCAACTGTGTGCTCGTGGCCCCCGTCGCGCTGGGCGATGGGGCAACCATTGGCGCTGGTACGACGTTGAGTAAAGATGCCCCGGCAGGCCAGCTGACCGTGGCCCGGGCTCGGCAAGTCTCTTTCAAGGCTTGGGTGCGGCCGAAAAAGGCTTATACCCCGCAGAGCTGAAGATGCTGGATCGCTGAGCCGTTTTGAAAACGGATCTGCGGCGTTGTCAATGCTCGCGATACCCAATGGTATCGCTGTGCTTTACGCCTTGCACCCCCATTCTCCAAACGACCCATCAACCCAGCATCTTCAGTTCCGATGGGTATAGCCATCGAGTTGGGTCGGTATGTTCAGTTTTAGTGAGCGGGGTTACCCAGCGGTTTGAACAACTCTTCGAAGTCTTGGGCAGTTAGCGAGGCATCGCTGGCCACGCCACTCAATAAGGCGTCGGCCAAGCCTGCCTTGCGAGCTTGCATTTCGAGCATTTTTTCTTCTACCGTGCCGTTGGCTACCAGTTTGTAAACAAACACGGGCTTGCCTTGGCCAATGCGGTAGGCCCGATCGATGGCTTGTTGTTCGACCGCAGGGTTCCACCAAGGGTCGTAAAGAATGACGGTGTCTGCTGCGGTCAGGTTGAGCCCCACGCCGCCGGCTTTGAGGCTAATGAGAAAAATGGGCGTGTCGCCATTTTGAAATTCGCTCACCATGCTGGCGCGGTCGATGGTTTCACCTGTGAGCTTGAGATATTTGAGCTGCAAACTTTGAAGCTCAGTCTCAATCAAGGCCAGCATTTCAGTGAACTGAGAAAACACCAAGATGCGGCGCCCGTCTTCGACCAGCGTGGGCAGCAAGTCCATCAAAAGCTCGAGCTTGGCCGAGGCGGTGAGCTCTGTTGGGCCTTGGGGCAAATTGTTCTTTAAAAGACGGGGGTCGCAACAGACCTGGCGCAGCTTGAGCAAGGCGTCGAGCACCACGATATGGTTGCGGGCAAGACCTTGCTCAGCGATGGCATCGCGCAGCTTGGTGTCCATCGTGGCTCGCACGGTTTCGTACAGGTCGCGCTGAGCGCCATCCAGCTCGACACGCAGAAGGGTTTCAGTTTTTTCGGGCAGCTCACGGGCCACTTCATTTTTGGTTCGTCGAAGAATGAAGGGCCGCACCCGCTTAGCCAGGTTATCAGCTTGGAGGGTGTCTTTGCGTTTTTCAATGGGCACGCGATAGTGCTCGCGAAATTGAGCCTCTTGGCCTAACAACCCAGGGCTGACGAAGTCCATCAGGCTCCAGAGCTCGCCCAGATGGTTTTCAATGGGCGTACCAGATAAACACAGACGGTGTTGAGACTGTAAACTTTTGAGCACCAAGGCGGCTTGGCTGCGGCTGTTTTTGATTCGCTGCGCCTCGTCCAGGATCAGGTAATGCCAGGGTTGCGCGGTCAAGATGGCAATGTCTCGGACCGCCAAGGGGTAGCTGGTGACCACAAGGTGTGTTTTGGCAATGTTGGCAAAGTGCTGGCCTCGCTGTTTGCCGTGTAAAACAATCACTTTCAGGTCAGGCGTGAAGCGCTGGGCCTCGGCTTGCCAGTTGCCTAACAAGCTGGTCGGAACGACCACCAGGCTGGGCAGCGTGAGCCGTCCTGCATCCAGCTCGCCTTGCAGCAACGACAGGGCTTGAAGGGTTTTCCCCAGCCCCATGTCGTCGGCCAAAATGCCCCCAAATTTGGCACGACGTAGAAAATCCATCCACGTGAGGCCATCGCACTGATAGGGGCGCAGCTCGGCATTGACGCGGGCAGAAACGGCCACCCTGGGCAAACCCTCGCCTGTGCGCAGTTGCCGCAATTGCTCCATCAGGTCGTTCAGCGAGGGGGGGGCATTGACGCGCAGGCCTGCAGCAAAAGTCTCAAATGCGCCCATTTCAAAGCGCGACAAGCGCGGCAAGCCACCCGCAAAATTTGGCCCTTGCTGCATGAAGATGCCACGCAGCCACGCCACCATAGGTGCGACGCGCGACACGGGCAAACGCAGCAAGCGCTCGCGACGCAGTGTGGTCGTGCGTGGGGTGGTGGCGGTCTTTTCGTCGATGGGCCAGGGCAATAAGATTTCACCTTGGGGGTCGCTCAAGGCCGAGTCCAGGCTCAGCCAGCCTCCTTGCACCAGACCCACCAGCAAAGGGACCAAGTCAACAGGCTGCCCAGCAACCGTCACCTTCAGGCCCACACTGAACCATTGTTGCCCTTCGCCTGGCGCGTCGCCTAGGTTGATTTCAAAATCATCAGCCTGGTACATCTCGTAAGGGAAATCATCGTCGCGCTCAATGTCCCAGCCTTGTTCTTGCAGCATCGGAAAAAATTCACTCAGCAATCGGGGCCATTGGTCTCGGCCCATCGGCACCACAATCAGTTGGCCTTCTTGCAAAGGCCGGGGTAGCTGACCCGAATGCAGCAGCCCTGTCTTGAGCGCACTCAAGCGCTCAAGGGCCCAACCGGCCAATCGACTCCAAGGGCGCAACTGAAGTGATTTGAAGACGTGGTCAATCACCGCAACCTCTTGCGCGGTGTCGCGGCTGAATTTGAGCAGGGGGCCTGAGCTGGATGCTTCGGGCTCAATGAAGACATCGTCGATCATGCCAGCGGGAAAATTAAAATCAATCTTTCGGCCGCCCGCAGTAGAGCTAGGCACTTGGTAGCGAAAAACCAGTTGTGCAGCCGCCTGGCGCAAAGGCTGCCCCGCTGGTGGTGGCCGCTGATGCCCCTCTAGCCACATCTCAGAGGGCACATTGGGGCAAGTGAGCAGGCGCAGCACCGCTTTTAAAGGGAGGGCGCCAAGGTCTTCGACGGGATGGGTATGTGCTGGTGGCAATGGGATCATCACGCCGCGTGACAAACCTAACCCCCCAAGCTGACGAACAAAATCAGGCAAGACGTCGCTGGGCACTGGCGGCATTTGTGTCAGTGCCTCAAGCACTTGCAAAGGCAGTTTAAGGCCCTTCAGAGTAGCCGGTTGAAGACACAGAGTTTGGGGGTCAAAGGCGTGCAGCTGTGGCAGGCTGAGCAAGGTCACCGCTTGGTCGCTGCCGTCGGCCAACGTCGTGACCCATTGCGTACGCCAGTGGCCTTGTGCATCAGCTTGCCAATGCAGGCGTACCGAAAGGGTTTCGGCCTTCCATTTCAAGGGTTCGCTGGCTGGACTGCGCAAGAGTGCCGGCGCGGGTTGTGCGGCGTTCGAGGCGCCATCCGTTGAAGGGGTCTCATGGTTCAACCAAGCTTTGCCTGTGCGTGTCAATTGAACCAAAGTGGCTGCCGCAGTGGGGCCAAAAAGTTGAGTGCCAGGCCCCCAACCCTCGACTGCAAAAGGCAGCAAGGCCGCCAAGACGGACTCATCCTCCGAGCTCAAATAAACGGGCTGAGTGCGCAGCATCTCCATGGGTGAAGTCGAGTGCGGGCGGTGGCTGCCGACCAGTCCACCTTTGCGCACTTGGCCAATGTGAAAGTGGAGCGCAAGGCGCATCCCCTGACAGCTCAGCACATACATCAAGCAGCGACTGGAGAGTTTGCGCTCAGGCTTGTCAGGGGGCGATGGCTCTGAAGCTTTGGCCACCTCTTTGAGCCATGCATCGAGGGCGCCAGGCATGCCCAACCCAGCGGGTGCACTCACGATTGGGCGAAGTGGCTTGGGTGCAGCCACGGTGGGGGCCTTGGCGCTGGGGGCTGTCGGTGCGCTTGACGCTGGCTTGGGTGTGCCGGCCCGTGCCTCACGCAACGCTTTGGCTTCAAAGGCCATCAGCGCCGCCCCAACATGTTTGCAATTAAATCCAGTGTGGCAAGTGCATAAGCCGCGCAAATGTAGACCCGTTCTGGGGTCAATGAAAAAGCTGATGGTCTGCTCAAAAATTTGAGTTCCAATGCGCAATTGAGTCAGTAAAAACTCAGCGTCGATATGCTGCGACACGACCGCCTTTTGAGGCTCCAGGAGCATCGCCTGGGTCAGGGTTCGGTGATCAAAATGATCACTCAGGTCAAAGTGCTCAGGCAATGAAAATTCGGGCATTGTGGGGATTCACTTCAGCTATCAGCCAGATCGTGACGGCGACCAGGTATTGTCATACGCTGTGCTGGATCATGGTCGACGAGATACCACACATGATCGCCATTATCTTCAGTTTAATTACCTTATTTTCAAATGAGGGAGCGCATCGATGGTCAAGCGAAGACTGGTTTTACTGGCTGTGTGTTTGGGGGGGCTCGCCCTGGGTGTTTTGTGTGGATGTGCCAACTTGGGCTACTACACGCGGTCAGTCTCAGGCCATCTGGGCTTGGTGAGTCGTTCCAAGCCGGTCTCTGCGTGGCTGGCCTCGCCTGATACGTCGGCGGCCTTGAAAGACCGGCTGCTGTTGAGCCAGCGAATGCGGGACTTTTCTGTGCGCCGTTTGCATCTGCCTGACAACAGCAGCTACCGTCGCTACGCTGACCTTGGGCGCCCCTTTGCCGTTTGGAATGTGGTGGCCGCTGAGCCTTTAAGCTTGAGCCTAAAGACTTGGTGCTTTGCGGTCATGGGCTGTATGGCCTACCGTGGCTACTTTCAACAAGATGAGGCCCAGGCGCATGCCGCTGAGCTGCGCGCGCAAGGTCAAGAGGTGATGGTTTACGGTGTGCCCGCCTATTCAACTTTGGGGCGTTTGCCTGGGGCCTGGTTGAGTGACCCGCTGCTCAATACTTTTATTCGGTATCCAGAGGGTGAGCTTGCGCGCATGATGTTTCATGAGCTTGCCCATCAGGTGGCCTACGCTGAGCATGACACCGCGTTCAATGAGTCTTTTGCCACTGCAGTCGAGCGTTTAGGGAGCGCATTGTGGCTGCAAGAAGAAAGCACCCCCGAGGCAACCCAGGCGCATGCGCAGTTGGATGCGCGTCGAGAGGATTTTCGGGCCCTGACGAGCCGGTACCGAGACCGCCTGGCGGCGCTTTATTCAGGGGCTGGGAGCGAGGAGGTCAAGCATGTCAAAAAGGCCGAGCTGATGGCGCAGCTGCGTGCCGAACACCAGCATTTCAAGCACGACATCTGGGGCGGATATGAAGGCTTTGACAGCTGGTTTGACAAGGCCAACAATGCTGCTCTTGGGGTTTTGTCAGCTTACAACCAGGGGGTCCCAGCTTTTGAGCGGTTGTTTGAGAAGCACGGACGTGACTTTAGGCGTTTTTATGTTGAAGTGCAGCGACTTGCTGCACTTCCCCTGAACGAGCGTCATCAAATCTTAGGAGATCAACCAGGAGATTGAGACCAGCATTTTTTAAATTTCTATTTGCTCTTGCTCAAAAGTCTCGGGAGGGTGATTTGAGAACCTGCCCACAGGAGTACCGATCCTTGTATTTGGCCGGTCTTGGAGCGAATCTTTCGAGAGGCTCGAGACCAGCGTATGGTTTTCTTCATGGGAAGACGAAGTGTGTGTTGAGAGATTGGAGTCCACTGAGTCTTTGCGCTGCAGGCCGAAGGTTTTTTTCTCTTTGAGCGAGTGCGAGAAGGAGATGAACTCGGGAGTGGGTTGTGTGCAAACCATTTTCAGATCGTGCAAATCTTGTGGCGTCAAGTTCAAGGCCTGGGCGTTGCGCAGGCAAATATCTGCCAATGTTGACGTGCGCCATTTCCAGGTGTTCAACTTTTCATCGGCTGATGTTTTTTTGTCAAAATGTTCAATCCTGCCCCCTGCAAATTCGCTGAATATTTTTTGAAACTCTTCGAGCAATGAGGGCGTAGGCTGTTGCTGAACCTCTGGCTTGTTTTCGGTCGTTGTCAGATTTTGCTCAGCCACACGGCTTTGTGGGTTTGACGACGACGGATCAGTGCTGCGGTTTTCTGACGTTGAGCTCATGGTGCTTGTGTACAGGGGCTCTCTGCGCAAAGAGGCTGGGGGCGCCAAGCGATGGACTTTGACTTTGAAAAACCCCATGTAGATCTGTTTAACTGGTCTGTGGCTGGGCTGACCGTCTCCTGGGGTGACGGCAAGATCGGTGGCCTGTGACAGTGGCCCCGAGCTGGCACTATGACTGCGGGCTGCTTGAGTTTGAAACAATGCGGGGCGGTGGCCGTGAAACGTAAACTTCATCTGAATCTCCGGGTTCTGGGTTGAATACCGCCCTAGCCCCCTTTTATATATACCCATCGGAACTCGGCACGGTAATTTTTAAATTGTAGTATTTAAGTCACACTTTGTGTGCCCGGAGTGAGTTCAAAATGGATTTAAAGCTGGGTTCGGTGATCGGTGTTTTCCCTAGGTTTGCCTTTGCAGTTGATGCCTTTTGCTGCTGATGATCCAGTTTGGATGGGTGTGGAGTTAAAAATTTAAACAGCACAAAATTGACGTCTGTGTCAAAGGTTTAAATTTGTGGGCTTGCGCAGTTTGGGCACTGCTGCTATGAGCTGTTGGGTGTAGAGATGCTGTGGCTCGTGCCACAGCGATGCTGCGTTGCCTTGCTCGACCACCCGCCCGTGTTTCATGACCATCACCTCATCAGCCATGAAGCGCACGACGCTCAGGTCGTGGCTGATGAAAACATAGGCTAAGCCGAATTCTGCTTGCAAGTCTTTGAGCAAGTTAAGAACTTGCGCTTGGACCGAGATGTCGAGTGCACTCACGGCCTCGTCAAGTATGAGCACCTCGGGTTGCAGCGTCAGGCAACGAGCTATGGCAATGCGTTGGCGCTGGCCCCCCGAGAACTCATGCGGGTATTTGGACAGGGCTGATGCGTCGAGACCCACTTTATGCAACCACTTGACCACCAAGGCCACTTGCGCTGATCTCTGAGACCCCAGACGGTGAATTTGCAAGGGTTCTAGCAGGGCTTGGCGAATGCTCATTCGGGGGTTGAGGCTGGCGTATGGGTTTTGAAATACAACTTGCACTTGGCGGCGCCATGTCAGCACCTCTGCGGCACTGAAGTGGCTGATGTCTTTGCCTTTGAACAAAATGCGTCCGCCGCAGAGCGGGGCGCCACGGCCCTGCAAGCGCAGCAGGGCCATGCCCAGCGTGGTCTTGCCAGACCCTGATTCACCAACTACCCCCAGAGTGCGCCCGCGCTGCAGTTGAAAACTCACGCCCTGCGCCGCTGAGTCCCCCCCCAGCGCAGGGAATGCTACGCGCCTCCATAGACCCCGTCGAACCCAGTAGTGTTGTCGGACGGCTTGGGCTTCTAGAACTACCGGTGGGCTGGGGTCTGTGAGGTCAAAGGTGGTCGGGATTGAAGCTTCAGCAGTTGGGGCGCCGATCTCGGCGTCGAGCGTTTGCAAGCGGGCACTGCCACTGAGCAAAGACACCCTGCAAGCCAGCAATGCGCGCGTGTAGGCCGCCTGTGGGGCGTGCATGACTTGGCTTGCCAAGCCGCTTTCACACACCATGCCACGACGCATCACGACCACCTGGTCGGCCACCTGGCTGACCACACCCAGGTCGTGGCTGATGAACAGCATGCTCATCTGGTGTTGGGTTTTGAGACGTGCCAGCAAGTCGAGGATTTGCTGTTGCACCGTCACGTCCAGCGCTGTCGTGGGCTCATCAGCGATCAACAATTGGGGGCAAGTGGCCATCGCCATGGCGATCATTACCCGTTGCTGTTGCCCACCAGACAACTGGTGTGGGTAGCGTTTAAGGCAATTTTGTGGCTCACTGAGCTGGACATCAGCCAACAGGCTCTGAGCTTGTCGCCATGCTTGATGCCGTGTCAGGCCCTGATGCTGTATCAATGGCTCACACACTTGTTGGCCTACGGTGAGCACGGGGTTCAGAGAGCTCATCGGATCTTGGAACACGCAGGCAATGTGCTGCCCGCGAATGTGTTGCAAGCTGCTTGACGACATCGTCATCAAGTCTTGACCGCGAAACATGATTTGCCCCTGACGCTGGGCATTGCCTGGCAGTAAATTGAGAATTGACATGGCCGTTAGGCTCTTGCCAGAGCCCGACTCGCCGACCAAGGCCACGGTGGTGTTTTCGGGGATGATCAGGCTCACGCCAGCAGGCCCTCCGAGGGCTTGAACGTGCCCTTGGTTGTCGTTGTCGCGTGGGGCATCAGTCTGAAAAAATACCTTCAAGCCATTGATGGCCAATAAGGGTGATGGCGCGGGCGTTGCCCCGCTCATGTCAGCCCCCGCAGCTTGGGGTCGAGGGCATCGCGCAGGCCGTCGGTCAGGAAGGAGAAGGCGGTCACGAACAGCGCCATCATTGCAGTGGCGGCGGCCAATTGCCACCACTGCCCCAAAATCAACTCGCTTTGAGATTCAGCCAACATGCTGCCCCAGCTGACTTGATCAACGCCCACACCCAGGCCCAGGTAAGACAAAATCACCTCAGCCTTGATGAAGCCCACCACGTGCACAGACAGCTGTACCAGCACCACATGGCTGACGTTGGGCAAGATATGACGAAACATGCGCGCGGCAGCATGGGCCCCTAAGGCTTCGGCGGCCCTGACGTAGTCGCGGCTTGCGTGTTTGATGAACTCTGCACGCACCAAGCGGTAAATGCCTGGCCAACCGATCAGGCCCAAGATCAAAACCAGTGATAGCACTCCCTTTGAAATTGGGCTTTTAGGGTGGCTGAAAAGGGCGGCGAAGGTGAAGATCAACAAAATACCTGGGATGGCTGTGAACACGTTGTAAAGCCATTCGAGCAGGTCGTCGACCCAGCCACCCAAAAACCCGGCGCAAGCACCCAGCAGGGTGCCGATGAGTGTGGCCAAAAGGGCAGCCAAAACGCCCACACTGATCGACACTTCAGCGCCTTTGATGGCTTTGGCGCGCACATCGCGGCCCAAGCCGTCGCCGCCCCAAGGGAGCGTGGGTTCGAGCACCACCTTGTGGGTTTGAATCGCAGCAGATCGTGCGGCCCATTGAGCGTAAAACGGCGTTAATGGGTCGACGGCCGAGATATCTAGTGGGGTCCCAAGGGGCGGTGGTAACTCGCTGAGCTCAGGGTTCTTTGGGCTTGGCCCTAAAAAATCAGGTGGTGCATGGGGAACGCCAATTTTTTGGTGCCAACCATCAGCCAAGCCACCCAATGCGGATACTGCGGCCATCAAGGCAAATGCCAGCACCACGCCCAAAGCCACCTGGTTGACGCCACTGGCGGCAAAGCGCTGCCAGCCCACTCGCCAGACACTCATTGACATGGCCTGATTGTTGGTACTCATTTCAGGCTCACCCGCGGATCGGCAAAGGTGTAGAGCACATCGGTTAATAAATTAACAGCCATGGTAATAGTCGCGAGATAAATCGTCGCGGCCTGAATGACCGGGTAGTCGCTGCGCGTGACAGCCAGCAAAACTTCACGCCCCAGACCAGGAATGGAGAAAAAACTCTCAATCAAAAATGAGCCCACAAAAATGCCTGGCAATGCGACTGACAAATTCGTCAAAATCGGAATCCAGGCGTTGGGTAGCACATGGCGCCAAAGCACGCGTCGCTCTGACAAGCCTTTGGCGCGCGCGGTGCGAACATGATCGTGCTGCATTTCATCCAGAAAGAAACTACGGTACAGGCGCGTTTGCGGGGCCAAGCCCACGGCCACGACCAGCAGCAAGGGCAGCGGAACATAGCGCACCAGGTTAGTCCACAGGCTGTCACTCCATCCTTGTACGGCAAACCAACCGAGTTGGAAAGCAAACACATACTGGCCAACGATCACATAGACCAGCAATGAGATCGACAAGGCCACCGTGCTCACTAGCATGATGCTGCGATCGACCCAAGCTCCGCGGTGGTAAGCCACCCACAAGGCCAGTGGCAAGGCTAGCAAGGTGTCGAGTATCAAAATGGGCGTCATCACTGTCAAGGTTGCTGGCAAGCGGCTGATCAACAGGTGACTGACCGCCTCGTTAGTGGCCCAACTTCGACCCCAATCCCCGGTGATAACCTGCCCTAGAAAAATCCACAGTTGCTTCCAAACAGGGAGGTCTAGCCCCAGCTGTTGGCGGATCGCTTGAATTTGCTCGGGCCGCGCATGCAGCCCTGCGAGCACTTCTGCCGGGTCACCGCCAAACCACTTGAACAAGAAAAATACCAGCACCACGACACCGAGCAAGGTGGGAATGGTTTGCCACAAGCGGCGCAGGAGATAGGTGGCCATCGTTGCCCAGGGGGTCTTGAGATTGAGTTGGCTCACGTGCGAGACGGCGGCACGGCAGAACAAATTTCCGGCTCATTTTATGAAGCTTTGGTGTTGCTGCAAGAAATGATTTTCAGTTCCAACAGGCCTATCATTAACATCCTCACTGCCTTTTCAAGGCAGTGAGGATGTTAATTTATTCAAGCGCAACATCAGTGTCAACGGATGCTGTGGTGACTTCTGAACTCGGTTTTAATGGGCTGTAAAGAGACGCGCTTGATCCATGCGCGGCAAACCTTGCCCTTCAGGGCGGGGTCAAGAGCGCGGACAGCTTAGGCGTCCTTTAGTGCGGCGTTTGCTGCTGCTCTATGTATTGGCGAATAATGGCGATTGGCGCACCGCCGCAACTTCCTGCAA
>JANMEO010000104.1:0-13769 GCA_031376995.1 Burkholderiales bacterium | reverse complement strand
GGGTTGATGGGTCGTTTGGGGAATGGGGGTGCAAGGCGCAAACCGCAGCCCTATCCGTTGATAGGGCGAGGATTTGCAACGCCGCAGACCCGTTTCCCAAACGGCCCAGCGACTCGGCATCTTCAGTTCCGATGGGTATATACCCATTCAACCTGAAGAAGCTGTATCTCAAAATCCTTTTTCGCCTCGATCACTTTTATCAACCCTGACGAAAATTCCCGAGGGGGCCCCAACCATCTCTGCCATGAACGTTCATTCATCTTCTACTTTGCCGCTCGGCATGCCAGACATCAGCCAGCCCACACCTTTGTTGGCTGGCCTCTCACCGGCGGCCTTCATGCGCAAGCATTGGCAAAAAAAGCCACTGCTCATTCGCCAAGCCATGCCCCAAGTCTTACCGCCCATAAACAAGGAGGGCTTGCTTGACCTGGCCAATCAAGACGAGATCAGTTCGCGCATGGTGCAGCGTCAGGGCGATCGTTGGCAGCTGGACATGGGGCCCTTCACCGTTGACCAAGCTGCTGCCCTAACGCAGCCAGGCACGACCTTGTTGGTGCAGGGGGTGGATCGTTATGTACCGACGGCCCGCGCCTTGTTGGCACACTTTCGTTTCTTGCCCGATGCTCGACTCGATGATTTGATGGTTTCGTATGCCACGGATGGTGGGGGGGTTGGGCCCCATTTTGATTCGTACGATGTTTTTTTGCTTCAAGTGCAAGGCCGCCGTCGTTGGCGCATCGGGCGCTTGCAAGAACCCCGTTTGTTGCCCAATGCTCCGCTCAAAATCCTCAGCCATTTTGAGGCTGAAGATGAGTGGGTGCTTGATCCTGGCGACATGCTCTATTTGCCGCCACTTTGGGCCCATGATGGAGTGGCTGAGGGCGAGTGCATGACCTGCTCGATCGGCTTTCGCGCACCGGCCCTGGACGAGTTTGCGCGTGAAGTCATGCAACGCGTGCTCGATGCCGCTCAAGATGAAGCCGAGCTGCAGTCTCAGACTGAAGGCAGCGTGCGCCACAGCGCCCAGCCCTTGTATCGCGATCCCAAGCAGCCCGCCACCTCACACCCCGCCCGTATCCCTGAGGGGATGCAGGCGTTTGCTGAGCAAGCTGTGGCTCGTTTGATGGCTCAACCTCAATCTCGTGCCTGCGCTCTGGGGGAGTGGCTTAGCGAGCCAGCTCAGGGCACCTGGTTTGACGAGGGGAAAGTCTGGGACAGTGGGCAATCGATGCAGCTTGATGACCGCTCCCGGATGCTTTATGACAACCACCATGTGTTCATCAATGGTGAGTCGTTCCGTGCCGGTGGGCACGATGCGGTGCTGATGCGTCATTTGGCCGACCATCGTGTGTTGTCATCCAGCCAAATCAGTAGCCTCAGTACTGAGGCTTTTGTGTTGTTCAATGACTGGGCTGGGGCGGGTTGGTTAAGGGTGCAGGCGTGATCGGCACCCCCTCAAGACGCATAGTCTGGGTATTGGCTGGGTGGGTTTTCTTCTCTGTGCCTGCCGCGGCCGACCCTCCATGCCCACCGCCAGCCCCTGAGCCCACCAAATGGCAAATTGCGCAGGCTCAAGCTCAGGCACGTGATCATGGATTTCTTTGGCGCATCACAAAATCTGGGCGGACTTCGTATTTGTATGGCACTTTGCATGTCGGCAAGTTGGAGTGGTCGTTTCCTGGGCCACAGGTGAAGGCCGCATTGCATGCCAGTGATGTGCTTGCACTGGAGGTTGATCTTTTGGATCCAGCGGTCATGGCCGCAGCCCAACAAGGAATGGCGAGCGCACCCCCTATGAGGCCACTGCCAGCCTCAATCCTTGATCGTTTTCGAGCTCAAATGCGAGCGGCTTGTTTGCCCCAAGCGATGCAGCTGCATTTGCTTAACAAGCTTTCACCGGCTATCGCCATGACGACATTGGTGGTTCTCAGTGCCCGGCAAGATGGTCTGGAGACCCGTTACTCATCCGATCTGATGCTCAGCCGTATGGCCCATGGGGCAGAAAAAAAAGTCATCTCTCTGGAAAACCCCAACAGCCAGCTGGCTTTGTTAAGCCCGGATTCTGGATCAGCTTCCTTAGAAATTTTAGAGCAGGGGCTGCAAAGCCTTGAAAACAACAGCGCCCGGCGCAGCATGCGCCGGGTTGCTCGGGTGTGGGCTGAAAGCCGCTTTGAAGAACTGCAGCGATTTTCTGAATGGTGCGAATGCATGGACACCCCTGAGCAACGCAAGGTCATGCAGAAAATCTTGGATGACCGCAATCTCTTGATGGCTGAGCGCATCACCCAATTGCATGAAGATGGGCATCATTTATTTGTGGCCGTGGGCAGCCTGCATCTTGTGGGCCCGATGGGTCTGCCTACTTTGCTTGAGCGGCGCGGCTACCAGATCAAGCGCATTGATGCTTCTCAGGCCTTGCCCTGTTGGCTTTCGATGGACCCGCAGACTTGCACGTCGTCTAACTGAGGATGCTGTGTCTGTGACTCTTGATCTTTCGGTGCTGACAAGGCCGTGTTGTTGAAACTGGTATTTCTTCGTTTTAATGCGCAGGGTCAAACCTTTTTAAGGAATCTTCATGCCCGCTATCACCTCCCAAGTCAATGCGCGCAGCGACGAGTTTCAAGCCAATGCTGCCTTCATGCGCGCTCTGGTTGATGACCTGCGTCAGCGCCTGAGCCATGCTGCGCTGGGCGGCGGTGAGGCGGCTCGTGTCAAGCACCTGGCCCGAGGCAAGCTTTTGCCACGCGAGCGGGTGGAGCGTTTGCTAGATCCTGGCAGTCCATTTTTGGAAATCGCCCCACTGGCTGCTTTGAACGTCTATAAAGACCAAGAGGGCGCAGATGCGGCTCCAGGGGGGGGTGTGGTGGCGGGCATTGGGCGGGTGAGTGGTGTTGAGTGCATGATCGTTTGCAACGATGCCACGGTCAAAGGTGGCACTTACTACCCGCTGACTGTTAAAAAACACCTCCGTGCACAAGAGATCGCCGAGCAAAACCGATTGCCATGCATCTATCTTGTCGATAGTGGCGGCGCTCATTTACCGCATCAAGACGAAGTGTTTGCAGACCGCGATCACTTTGGTCGAATTTTCTACAACCAAGCCCGCATGAGCGCGCAGGGCATTGCCCAAATTGCTGTGGTCATGGGGTCTTGCACGGCGGGTGGCGCCTATGTGCCTGCCATGAGTGACGAGACCATCATTGTCAACAACCAGGGCACCATTTATCTGGGTGGGCCCCCCTTGGTCAAAGCGGCCACCGGAGAGGTTGTGAGCGCCGAAGACCTGGGTGGCGGGGATGTTCACACCCGCCTCAGTGGAGTGGCCGATCATTTGGCAGAAAATGATGCACATGCCTTGTCTTTGGCCCGAGACGTGGTGGCCCGGCTCAACCGCCCCAAGACCAAGACATTGCGTGTGCTGGTGCGGCCGTCGCGTGCCCCTTTGTCAGACCCCTATGAGCTGCATGGCGTCATCCCTGGTGACCCCCGCAAACCTTATGACGTGCGAGAAGTCATTGCCCGCGTGGTCGATGGTAGCGAGTTGGATGAGTTCAAGGCTCGCTATGGAAACACGCTGGTCACTGGCTGGGCCCATATCGAAGGCATCCCAGTCGGGCTGCTCGCCAACAACGGCATTTTGTTTTCAGACAGCGCTGACAAGGGTGCGCATTTCATTGAGTTGTGCTGCCAGCGGGGGATTCCTCTGGTTTTTTTACAAAATATCACGGGCTTCATGGTCGGACGCAAAGCCGAGACCGAAGGCATTGCCCGGGCAGGGGCCAAGATGGTGACTGCCGTGGCCTGCGCCAACGTGCCCAAGCTCACGGTGATCATTGGCGGCTCATTTGGGGCTGGTAACTACGGCATGTGCGGCCGCGCCTTCAGCCCCCGATTTTTATGGATGTGGCCCAACGCACGCATCTCGGTCATGGGCGGTGAGCAAGCAGCCAGTGTCTTAGCCAGCGTGCGCCGAGAGCGCATTGAGGCGCAAGGCGGTAGCTGGTCGGCCGAAGAAGAAGAGGCATTTAAAGCCCCGCTGCGCCTCCAATTTGAGACGCATGGTCACCCATACCATGCCACAGCCCGACTTTGGGATGATGGCTTGATCGATCCGGTCGATACCCGTCGCGTGCTGTCGCTGGGGTTGAGTGCAGCGCTTAATGCACCGATCGAAGCCACGCAGTTTGGTATTTTTAGAATGTGATGCCTTGGCGCGTTGGGCCGCTTCAGTCCCCAGGGGGGGGGCAGATCCAAAGAATTGACCCCGTACTTCGGTTAAGCAAAAGCAAATGACAAGAGCTCATGCATTTTAAATTGAGCACCTGGGTGGATCACCGATTCTTGCGGGCAACCGTTTTCAACGTGCTGCGACCCGCGCGAAAAATGGAGTTCAATCCCGAGCTCCTGCACAGCGACTATATTTAACCGTCTGAGGTCTTGATATGGCAACACAAAGAGAAATTGAACGACTCATTGAATGCTATAGAAACTCACCGCAGCCCTCATTGAAGGTTAGTAATTATTTCAGAATTTATGCTGATTTATTTTCGCACCTGATCGGGACAAAATGTACCGTCATTGAAACAGGCGTTTTTGACGGCGGTTCTTTATTCATGTGGCGCTCATGGCTGGGTGAGGGCGCTAGAATTATTGGTTTTGATTTAAATCCAGGGGCTAAAAAGTGGGAGGATGACGGCTTCGAAATATTCATTGGTGATCAAGGAAATCCAGACTGTTGGAAAAATATATTCGATACTGTGGGGGGGTTTGATGTTCTGTTGGACGATGGTGGGCATCAATCATTTCAACAAATCGTGACTCTGACTGAAGCGTTGAAGGCCGGAAAAGACCAAAGTGTGATTGTCATTGAAGACACCATGACCAGCTTCATGAAAGAGTTTTCCAGGCATAGAGAGCATAGTTTTCTACAGTATGCAAAAGATTCGACAGATGTGTTGATCGCTAAGGCAAATCATCTTTGGCCCAATCAGTCTCCGCCGATTGACAATCCTTATGTTGTTGAGCAATTTAAGCGAATTCACAGTATTGAGTTTTTCTCAAATATGGTGGCTTTTAAATTGGATTCAGCCGCTTCGCATCAGCCCGAGTTGGTGTGGAACAAGGCGCCCAGCAAGACAACCCGAGATTGTCGATATGACGGGCTCAACGAGGCCATTGTGGATTGGCCAGACCCTTTTACCTTGTCCAAGGTCATTGTTCGTGGCGGTTCTGCCTGATCATCCCACATGGGTTCGGGATGGATTTACTTTCAGCAATGGCTACTATACCCCTCGGAACTGAAGATGCCGGATCGCTGAGCCGTTTTGAAAACGGATCTGCGGCGTTGTAAATGCTCGCGATACCCAATGGTATCGCTGTGCTTTACGCCTTGCATCTCCATTCTCAAAACGACTCATCGACCCAGCATCTTCAGTTCCGAGGGGTATATTTTCATAGACCCATGATGTCGCTGGTTGATCGCTGGTGGGGCACCGTGGCCCCGCCCATCTCTCTTTAAGGTCTTCCATCTGAGCGGCAGATTTCTCCTGGTCCGACTCTCAGTCACCTCATAAAGACCTAGCAAAAGACTCGGCATTGGGTATACTCGACAAACGTTATCGGAATTGATTGCAGTCCGAGTCGGTGTCGGTAAAAAAACTGAGTCCCTGGGTTCCAGGGCCCTTTTTTGCTCCAGGAGAGTTGCATGCGCTTGACTACCAAAGGTCGTTTTGCCGTGACCGCCATGATCGATCGTGCACTGCGTGAGGGGTCTGGGCCTGTTGCCTTGGCTGCTGTGAGTGCTCGCCAGCAAATTTCGCTTTCTTACCTCGAGCAATTGTTTGGAAAGTTGAGGCGCAATGAGTTGGTTGAAAGCACACGAGGCCCCGGCGGTGGCTACACCCTGGGCCGCAATGCCTCTGACATCACCGTGGCTGACATCATCATTGCGGTTGATGAGGCGCTTGACGCCACAAGCTGCGGTGGTAGAGAAAACTGCATGGGGGTCGATGCCGGGCGTTGCATGACGCACGATCTATGGGCCAGCCTGAATGCCAAAATGGTCGACTACCTCAATTCAATCAGCTTGCGCAAGCTGGTTGAAGAGCAACTCGCGCAGGGTGTCTCAATTGAAGATCAGCCGATCAAGCGGGCCATTTCTTCGCAGCCCGTGGTCAAGCCAATCAAGATCACTGCCCCTAACTCGGTTTTTGCTTTGGGTTCAGCGTTGACTGGCTCAAAGTAAACAAGCTATTCAATCTGGCAATTTTTCATGGATATGACACCACACTTTCCTATTTACTTAGATTACGGCTCCACCACGCCGGTCGATCAGCGCGTGGTTGACGCGATGATTCCATGGCTGCGCGAACACTTCGGCAATCCTGCTTCACGCAGCCATGCCTGGGGTTGGGAGGCCGAGGCAGCGGTGGAGGCTGCTCGCGAGCAAGTGGCTTCTTTGGTGGGTGCGGATCCGCGCGAAATTGTCTGGACCTCGGGGGCCACAGAGTCCATCAACCTGGCTCTCAAGGGTGCCGCGCATTTTTACCAGTCGCGCGGCAAACATCTAATCACCGTCAAAACCGAGCACAAAGCCGTTCTAGACTCTATGCGCGAGTTAGAGCGTCAAGGGTTTGAGGTCACTTACCTCAGCGTGCAGGCCGATGGTTTGCTCGACTTTAACCAGTTGAAGTCAGCGATTCGCCCCGATACGATTTTGGTTTCGCTCTTGTTTGTCAATAACGAAATTGGCGTTGTTCAGGACATCGCGGGTGTTGGCACTTTGTGTCGCGAGCGCGGCATTATTTTTCACGTAGACGCAGCTCAGGCGACAGGCAAGGTTGCGATTGACTTGGCAAGCTTGCCCGTAGATTTGATGAGCTTGGCCTCGCACAAGACCTACGGCCCCAAAGGCATTGGGGCGCTGTACGTTTGCCGCAAGCCCCGTGTGCGTCTAGAGGCCCAGATGCATGGTGGCGGGCACGAACGTGGCATGCGCTCAGGCTCGCTTGCCACGCACCAAATTGTGGGTATGGGCGAGGCCTACCGGATTGCCCGCGAAGAGATGGCGGCAGAAGTTGAACGCATCAGCGCTTTGAAAAACCGCTTGCTCACTGGTTTGTCTGGCATCGAAGAGACTTTTCTGAACGGGCACCCAACCCAGCGTGTGCCGCACAACGTGAACATGTCTTTCAATTACGTCGAGGGCGAGTCGTTGATGATGGGCATCAAGGGCATTGCGGTGTCCTCAGGCTCTGCCTGTACGTCGGCCAGTTTAGAGCCCAGTTATGTTTTGAGAGCTTTAGGTCGCAGCGATGAGCTGGCCCACTCCTCACTGCGCATGACCATTGGTCGCTTCACGACCACTGAAGAAATCGATTATGTGGTTAACACGCTCAAAGACCGCGTGGCCAAATTGCGAGAGTTATCCCCTTTGTGGGATATGTTCAAAGAAGGCATTGATCTCAGCACCATTCAATGGGCTGAGCACTGAGCACTGAGTATTTAAGGAGCACACCATGGCATACAGCAACCAAGTGGTTGAACACTATGAAAATCCACGTAACGTGGGCTCAATGGACAAAAACGATGACACCGTCGGCACTGGCATGGTGGGAGCGCCTGCATGCGGTGATGTGATGAAGCTGCAGATCAAGGTTAACCCCCAAACGGGCTTGATCGAAGACGCAAAATTCAAAACTTACGGCTGTGGCTCAGCGATTGCCTCTAGTTCTTTGGTCACTGAATGGATCAAAGGCAAATCTTTGGATGCGGCTCTGACCATCAAAAACACGCACATTGCTGAAGAGCTGGCGTTGCCTCCGGTCAAGATTCATTGCTCGATTTTGGCTGAAGATGCCATCAAGGCAGCCGTCAACGACTACCGCGCCAAGACATCTGCTCTCGCTAAGCAAGTCACAGCTCAGGCGCATTAACCCATGACTGTTACTCTGACTGAGGCCGCAGCGAGGCACGTCAATCGCTACTTATCAAGGCGCGGCAAAGGCGTGGGCATCCGTTTGGGGGTTAAGACCACGGGATGCTCGGGGTTGGCTTACAAGCTTGAGTATGCGGATGATCTCGCTGCCAGCGACGTGGTCTTTGAAGACCACGGCGTGAAGGTTTTGATTGATCCCAAAAGCTTGCCCTACCTGGATGGTACGCAACTTGATTTTGTTCGAGAAGGGCTCAATGAGGGGTTTAAATTTCACAATCCAAAGGAGAAAGACCGCTGTGGTTGTGGAGAGTCTTTTCGCGTTTGATTTTGCGCCGTCAGCGGGGGGGATATACCCATCGGAACTGAAGATGCCGAGTTGGCCACAAGGCGCACGTTGACTATGAGGTTGGACGATAACGATTTTGAGCTTTTTGATCTGCCTCGACGCTTTCGGCAAGATGAGGCCCTCATTGATGCCCGATGGCGCGCCTTGCAGGCTCAGGTTCATCCTGATCGCTTTGCGCCACAGGGGGTTGCAGCGCAGCGAGTGGCTTTGCAGTGGTCTGTGCGCGTCAATGAGGCGCACCGGCGTTTAAAAAACCCTTTGCAACGTGCGCTCTACCTCTGTGAGCTGCAGGGGCAGGTGCTGGGCCTTGAATCCAACACCGAGATGCCCGCCGTTTTTTTGCTGCGACAAATGGCCTGGCGTGAGGCTTTGGATGAAGCACATGATCTGCAGGCCTTGCAAGGCTTGCGCGATGAGGTTCAGACCTACCGCACTGAAGTGTTCATTGTTTTGGCTCAGCAACTGGACGATGCGGGTGATCTGCAGGCGGCGGCTCACCAAGTTCGCAGTCTGATGTTTGTCGAGCGATTGCTGCGCGACATTGACCGTCAGATCGATCAGATTTGAGCCTTGTATTTTTTGTCAGTTGAATTGAGTATGCCCAGCTGCAAGGTGGTTGGGCCAGGATCCTGTGATGGCACTTTTGCAAATTTCTGAACCGGGTGGCACCCCTGACCCGCATCAACGGCGCATTGCTGTGGGCATTGACTTGGGGACTACGCATTCATTGGTGGCCGCTGTTCGGCATGGTGTGGCTGAGTGCTTGCCAGACGATGCCGGTCGTGTGATTTTGCCCTCAGCGGTTCGTTACCTCGCTGATGGCCAGCGCACAGTGGGCGCTGACGCCCTCTTGGCCTCGGCCGTCGACCCCATGAACACGCTGGTGTCCGTCAAGCGATTCATGGGGCGAAGTTTGAGTGATGTGCCTGAGCGCTCTGGCTTGGCTTGCGACTTTGTTGATGAGCCTGGCATGGTGAAATTTAATACGGTACAGGGGGTCAAGTCGCCAGTCGAGGTCTCGGCCGAAATTTTGGCCACCTTGCGCCAGCGTGCTGAAGACACCTTTGATGACGAACTGTTTGGTGCAGTCATCACGGTGCCTTCCTACTTTGACGACGCCCAGCGTCAAGCCACCAAAGATGCCGCTCAGCTTGCGGGTTTGCATGTTTTGCGCTTGATCAATGAGCCCACTGCCGCAGCCATTGCGTATGGTCTTGAAAATGGCATCGAAGGGCTCTATGCCATTTATGACCTTGGCGGAGGGACTTTCGATATTTCGCTGTTGCGATTAAGTGCCGGGGTGTTTGAGGTCGTGGCCACGGGCGGTGATTCAGCGTTGGGGGGTGATGACTTTGATCACCTGCTGGCTCAATGGGCTTTGGCACAATACGCTCCCAGGGCTTTGAGTCCAAATGACCAGCGTGCGGTGCTGGTTGCTGCCCGAGCGACCAAAGAAAAACTTTCGACCTATGAGTCCGCCGTCTTGGCCTGCCCATTGAGCGAGGGTGAGGTTTGCGTGCGGGTGACGCGCAGCCAATTTGCCGAGCTTGCGCAGGGCTTGGTTCAACGCACACTTCGTGCCGTGCGACAAGTGTTGCGCGATGCCCAAACCCAGCCTGAGAACGTGCTCGGTGTGGTGATGGTTGGGGGTGCCACCCGCATGCCCATGGTGCAAGCCGCTGTGGCGGCTTTGTTTGGACGTGCCCCGTTGAACAACCTCAATGCGGATGAGGTGGTGGCCCTGGGTGCAGCGTTGCAGGCTCAGGCGCTGGCAGGTAACGCGGGTGCCGATGAAATACTCTTGTTGGATGTTATTCCCTTGACCTTGGGCATCGAGACCATGGGCGGTCTGGTCGAGCCCATCATCGCTCGCAACAGTACCATCCCTACGGCACGGGCCCAAGATTTCACAACCTTTAAAGATGGCCAAACAGCGCTTGCGTTGCATGTGGTGCAGGGTGAGCGTGATGTGGTGAGCGAGTGCCGCTCGTTGGCACGCTTTGAGTTGTGCGGTATTCCACCCATGGTGGCCGGTGCTGCGCGCATTCGGGTGAGCTTTCAGGTCGATGCTGACGGCTTGCTCAGCGTGAGTGCCTGTGAACAGATCTCAGGTGTTGAAGCCATGATCCATGTCAAACCCAGCTATGGCTTGAGTGACGAAGACGTGGCGCGCATGCTGCGCGATGGATTTGAAGGTGCTGAGCAAGATATGCTCGAGCGCAGTTTGCGAGAGGCGCGAGTGGACGCTGAACGCATGCTGCTGGCCACACGCTCAGCCTTGGCAATCGACCGTGACCTTTTGGACAATGCTTCAACCCAAAATATTGAGGTTTTGCTGAAGGCGCTGGAGGCCCAGCGCGAGACCTCAGATGCCCAGGCCATCAGGGACGCTATTGAACAACTGGCCCAAGGCACTGAGGCCTTTGCCGGCCACCGCATGAATCGCAGCATCCTTCAAGCCCTGGCCGGGCGTCGTGTTGACGACGTTTGAGTTTGGCCCCTTTGTTTTCTCTGAATCTTTATGCCGATCATCAAAATTCTGCCGCACACTGAATATTGCCCTGGAGGGGCTGAGTTTGAGGTATTTTCAGGAACCTCTATTTGCGAGGCTTTGTTGGATCATGACATTTTGATCGAACATGCTTGTGAGATGAGTGCAGCGTGCACAACTTGCCATGTGATCGTTCGTCAGGGCCTCAACAGCTTGGTGCCGCCCGATGAAGTCGAAGAAGACCTGCTAGACCGCGCCTGGGGCCTTGAGCCCAATTCACGCTTATCTTGCCAGGCGATCGTGGCCCGTTCTGATTTGATCGTGGAAATCCCCAGATACTCGATTAACCACGCCAAGGAAAATCACTGAGCAGGGTGCTCGCCATCAGACGTATTCGCCGGGTACCATACCCATCGGAACTGAAGGTTCCGAGTTGCTGGGCCGTTTGGGAAACGGGTCTGCGGCGTTAGATAGCGACTGGGTCGGGCGCGCCAGATGGTTCAGCGATATGCACTCGGTCGCCGGGCTCCAGCTCGAATACAGCCACCGCCTGCACGAGTTGTGTGGCCTGGGTCCTCAAGCTCTCGGCCGCGGAGGCGCATTCTTCGACCAGCGCGGCGTTCTGCTGCGTCGCCTTGTCCATCTGGGTGACCGCTTCGCCGATCTGCGCCACCCCGGTGCTCTGCTCTGTGCTGGCCGCGCTGATCTCGCCCATGATGTCGGTCACACTTTTGATCGATGCAACCACCTCGGTCATTGTCGCACCCGCCTGGTCGACCAGGGTCGTGCCTTGGGCGACACGTTCGACGCTGGCGTTGATGAGCGACTTGATCTCCTTGGCTGCCTCGGCGCTGCGCCCGGCCAAGCTGCGCACCTCAGCGGCGACCACCGCGAAGCCCCGGCCCTGCTCCCCAGCCCGTGCCGCTTCGACCGCGGCGTTCAAGGCCAGGATGTTGGTTTGGAAGGCGATGCTGTCGATGACGCTGATGATGTCGGCGATCTTTCTGCTGCTGTCGTTGATGCTCTTCATCGTCTCGACCACCTTGCCGACAACCTCGCCGCCCTGGATGGCGACGGCGGACGCGCCCAGCGCCAGTTGATTGGCCTGCCTGGCATTGTCAGCGTTTTGCTTGACGGTGGAGCTGAGCTGCTCCATCGAGGCAGCCGTTTCTTCCAGCGCGCTGGCCTGCTGCTCAGTGCGTTGCGACAGATCGTTATTGCCTTGGGAAATTTGGGCTGAGGCGGTCGCGACGCCCTCAGAGTTCTGGCGAACGCTTCGCACGACGGCTGCCAGGCTGTTTGACATGCCGTCAAGGGACTGCAGCAGCCGAGCTATTTCACTGCGGCCCGGCGCATTCACGCGCGAACTCAGATCACCAAGGGCAACCTGTTGTGCATGATGTAGCGCGCGCGCCAGTGGGCGTGTCAGGCTGCGGGCGATGAAGTAGGCAATCAGCGTGCCGAGTACGGATGCCAGCGTCATGCAGCCAAGTGAGAAGTTGCGCAGCAGCTCATAGTCCTTCTGGGCAGCCGTGGCGGCGCTGTCGTTCAGTCGCTGCTCGGTCGATACCAGTTCATCGCTGTTGTTGAGCCACTTTTCGAGTGCTGGCCTGACTTCGGTCTGTAGCAGTTTGAGTGCGGCCTCGGTCTCATCGTCTGCTACCAGCTTGACAGCCTTTGTGAGTAGCGGCAGGGCGGTTTCTTCACTAGCGACGATCTTGGCCACTACCTTGTTTTCGGCCTCGGTGGGTTTGGTCAGGCCCAGGATCTCTTCCAGGCCTTTCTTCGCGTCGTCGTACTGACCCGTTTGATACTTGATCGCGGCCGCGGCTTCATCGCGCTGTTTGTTGTTTGTGGCCAGCATCAGGGTTAACAGGGCCTTCTCCTGCTCCATCACGGCACGGCCGATTGACTGTGCGAAGCCGAGCTTGGCATTGTTGTAGACAACAATGTCGTTGACCCGGCCGTTCAGTCTATACATTCCACCCACCCCAGCGGCTCCCACCAGCAGCACGAAGAGCAACAAGGTGCCGAAGCCTGCGGCCAGGCGGGTTCCAAAACTCAGGCTCGAAGCCCAACCAGTGAGAGTGAATATCAAGTTCATTGCAAGTCACCTGTTGTTAATCAGCGCGCTGCGTGATAGCTGGGCAAGCCCAAGTCGGAATGCGACGGGCTGCGATTACTTGCAATCGGGCTTGCTGGCGTAGGGGAAGTCTGGGTGGCCGACGCAGTAGTCCTTGCCACCATCCACGGCCGCGCCGTCATAAGTGGCGCTGACCTTCTTGTACTTCGTGATGTCCAGACGCTTGTTGGCGCAGGAGTTCTTGGCTTTGAGGCCACACTGCGAAGCGGTCGCTGCAGGAACGTTCTCGGTACAGCTCGCCTTGCCGTCGCACTTGGTGAAGCTTTCCTTCTCCTGCCCCGGGCAGGCTGTGCGCGTGATCTGAAGCTGGCACTCGCCCGCATAGGCCGAGCCCATAGTGAGTGTCAGCAGAGTTGCGGCGAGAGCGCGGTATTGAATCGTCATGGTTGCTTCCTTTGCGAGTACCGAGTACCGAGTACCGAGTTGAAGTGGGGTCTGCTGCGACCGTTACGCGGTGCAGCCGATCGCCAGCGAGCGATCAACTGGCTGGCGATCGAATTTATAGTAATAGCGTCATTTCGATACTGATCCGCAAAATTGAACGCGAGATTGGGGTTAGATTGGATCTGCTGCAATCATGGTGTCAGGCCATGCGAAGCCCGGGGCCGTTCACACCTTGCGCTTGGATTCGCTTATCCATTTGCTGAGCGTGCCCTCGATCATATTTAACTCTGCAGCAGCAGACTGCAAAATTCTGTCATCTCGCTCTCGCGTTTTGAGCAAGGCCTGCTCTTGAAATTCTTTCGAATACCGGATTCTGTGTTTCACGGGGTGGGGGGCGTACTGGTGTGTGGACTATCGGCTTGTTTGGCAGGGCGACAACCATCCTGACATGGGGCGGCCTCGCTTTGGG
>JANMEO010000094.1:0-24280 GCA_031376995.1 Burkholderiales bacterium | reverse complement strand
GGAGCGAAGGGGGCCAGTTGTTGGAACTGACTCGCCGGTCAACCGAGCGATCGGGATGAGCCGAAGAGTCCGTTGAAGCCGCTAACGGCTCAACAACAAGAGCCGTATGAAGGGAGACTTTCACGTACGGTTCCGTGGGAGCGTAAGGGGGGAGGTTCCTCTGCGCCACCTGATATCTCATCCCTTCACTCCCTTGGTCAACACCGCATCTTCAGTTCCGAGGGGTATAGATGCATGAATGTGATGAGGGCATCGTTGAACGCCTGCGCGTGCGACACATTCAGCCCATGCGGTGCGCCTTTCAATCTCACCAATTGGCTGTGCGGTACGGCACGATGGGTGCGTTGGCCCGAACCCTCAAAAGGCACAATGGCGTCCGCCTCACCGTGGATAACCAGCGTGGGTACCGTGATTTTTGTCAGGTCGTTGCGAAAGTCAGTGGTGCCAAAAGAATCCATGCAAGCGAGCGCAGCGTGCGGTGCCGACTGGTTGCATTGTGCGATTGCCTCAACGCGCTGCAACTCGGTGACCTGCTGAGCACCGTTGGCTGAGAAGAACTTCTTGGTGAACTCCGCGAAATAAGCACCACGGTCCTGCTCCAATGCCGCCCTTTTCTGTTGCGCCATCTCATGCGTCAGTGGGCCGTCGGGATTGTCAGCCGTATTCATCAAATAAGGCGTTACGGCTGCGGCAAACACCACACTGTGCAAGCGCGATTCGCCATGCCGCGCGATGTATCGGGCCACTTCACCCCCGCCCATCGAGAAGCCAACCAGCGTCACATCTTGCAGGCCGCATTGGTCCATGACGTGCTGCAGGTCATCGGCCAGCGTGTCATAGCTGTAATCTGATGCCGGCTTGTCTGAACGCCCGAAACCCCTGCGGTCATAAGCCACAACGCGGTAACCGAGTTTTCGAAGCACTGGAACCTGAAGGCTCCAAGCCTGGGCAGACAGTGGCCAGCCATGAATCAGCACCACGGCTCGCCCGCTACCACCACCGTCGTCGATATGCAGGCGCACAGTGTTTGTGTCTACCGTGTTGGCCGTGCTTGACATAGACGGGCCCCCAAGAGACCCGGCCGTAAAGCCGCCCAGAGCACCTGCGGCGGCCCCCAGCGTGGCCCCGACCAGCACCCCTGTCGGACCCCCTACCCCAAGGCCAACGGCGGCTCCTGCGGCCATTCCGGCGACCGCGCCAGCGCCCATCAACACAGACTGGGCCTCTCGCTCTGCTTCGCGGGGCTTGAGTAAAGTTTGAGCTGCAGGATCGGGGTCCTGAGATGGGATCCCGTGGCCTGGGCGTGACTGCTTGGCCATGTCTTGATCGACAGCACGAGTGACGCACGGCAAGGTGGTAGATGTGTTCATGTCATTTGCCTCAGGAGAATAACCATGGAGCAACCGCGAGGCAGCCGCCTCAGCTTGAATACCCACCGTACATGCGCAACATCAACCATGTCTGTTCGACAACGGACACTCTCTGAGCATTGACACTGGAGCCGATCATTTTGAGACCAAGACAAAAAGCCTTATTCAGTTCTGCAGTTCTGCAGAACTGCAGTTCTGCCGCTCGGCCGCTCGGCCGCTCGGCCGCGCCGGCCCAGGTTGCGGCTAAACCCCCATCAGCCCGCCCTCCACCGCTTCAGTGCTGGCTATATACCCATCGGAACTGAAGATGCCGAGTTGATGGGCCGTTTGGGAAACGGGTCTGCGGCGTTGCAAATCCTCGCCCTATCGACGGATAGGGCTGCAGTTTGCGCCTTGCACCCCCATTCCCCAAACAACCCATCAACCCAGCATCTTCAGTTCCGATGGGTATATGTGGCGCCAGTTATTGCACTGACAACGAGGGCGCCCCACCAAGCACATCAATTTTGTCTCATTTGAGGGCTCATGTTTGTCAGGACACGCAAGAGGATCTGGGCAGATGAAATAATCTTCGGATGAAACTCTACCCAATTCGCAAGCCGTTTCGCCCTCACATGGCCTTCGGTGCGCTCCTGTTGTGCACACTCCTACTGACTGCCTTACCCATGCCCAGTCACGCCATCGAAGAACCTCAATACCAGGTCGTGCGCGAACTCGCAGACATCGAGGTGCGGCAGTACGCCGCATACTCTGTCGCCGAAGTCATAGTCCCTGGCCCGGCGGGCGAGGCTGGCAAACAAGCCTTCCCCATCCTTGCTGGCTACATCTTCGGAAAGAATAAGGGCGAGCGCAAGTTCGCGATGACTGCGCCGGTGACGCAGTCCGCCGTGCCAGTGAAGCTGGAAATGACCGCGCCAGTGACCCAGGCTGGCGCACCTGGTGGCTTCTTGGTGCAGTTTGTGTTGCCCAAAAATGTGACGCCTGACAGCGCTCCGCAGCCTCTGGATGCACGCGTTCAACTTCGCGAGCTAATGCCAACTCGGTTTGCGGTGATCCGCTACTCGGGCTTTTGGTCGGAGTCGAACTACAACGAGCATTTGGCTAAGTTGCAAACCGCGCTGCGCGGGGCCGACCTGGCGTGGGAGGGTGAAGCGATTTACTCACGCTACAACGCGCCGCTCACCCCTTGGTTTATGCGCCGCAACGAGATTTGGCTGCGTTTGGCCATGCAGCCTTGAGCCGCTGCCGATCGCCCTTCACACCCGTTGCCAACAGAGCATCTTCAGTTCTGACGGGTATGGCTTACCTATACCCCTCGGAACTGAAGATACTCTGGATAATACTCAAGACATTGCTGTTTTTGTCCGCCAGGTCGTTGCGCCATCTCCCTCGGAACTGAAAATGGGGATCGCGCCCCATAAAGGGGGAGTGTCAGATGCGTGTTCTCGTGCTCGGCAGCGGTGTGATTGGCACTGCGGTTGCTTACTATTTGGCGCGTTCTGGTCATCAAGTGACGGTGGTCGACCGCCAACCTGGCCCCGGACTTGAAACCAGTTTTGCCAACGCGGCTCAGATCTCGCCAGGTTACGCTGCGCCTTGGGCGGGACCCGGGGTGCCGTTGAAAGTCATTCAGTGGTTGATGATGCGCCACAGCCCATTGGTCATTAAGCCCATGTTAGACCCTGCAATGTGGCGTTGGGGCGCCCAAATGCTGCGCAATTGCACGCACGCACGCTACAAAAAAAATAAGGCACGCATGCTGCGGCTGGCTGAGTACAGCCGGATCTGCTTGCACGAGTTGCGTGCAGACACGGGTATCCACTATGACGAACGTACCCAGGGTACTCTGCAGCTGTTTCGTACGCACAAGCAGCTCGACCGCGTTGCCAGGGACGTAGAAATTTTGCAAGATTGCGGCGTGTCTTTTGAGGTGCTCAATGCCGTAGGCTGTTTACATCACGAGCCTGCATTGGCAGGCGTACAGCATAAGTTTGTGGGTGCGCTGCGTCTGCCCAATGATGAAACGGGTGACTGCTTCAAGTTCACGCAGCATTTGGCAGCGTTGGCGCGTGAGATGGGGGTGCAGTTTCGTTTTGGAGTCAACATTCAAGGCATTGATACTCGCGGCTCCCAAATGACCGGTGTGCATACGTCTGAGGGGCGTTGGGCTGCAGACTGTTGCGTGCTGGCCTTGGGCAGTTATTCAACACAAATTTTGACTGCTCTCGATATTCGTATCCCTGTTTATCCAGTGAAGGGGTACTCCATCACTGCGCCCATCAGCGACTTCGCCTTGGCGCCTGAGTCCACCGTCATGGATGAAACACACAAGGTGGCTGTGACTCGTTTGGGAAACCGTATTCGGGTGGGTGGTATTGCTGGCTTATGTGGTTTTGATTTGAGGCTAGACCTGGCCCGACGCCGCACCTTAGAGTTTGTCGCCGGTGATTTGTTTCCTCGCGCTTGTGACCTCAACCACGCAGATTTTTGGTGTGGGCTGCGGCCGATGACGCCTGATGGCACGCCCATCATCGGCGCTTCCCCCATCCAGGGTCTTTTTCTGAGTACAGGCCATGGAACATTAGGATGGACCATGGCTTGTGGCACTGGACGAGTGATTGCTGATCTTGTCAGTTGTCGCCAACCAGAGATTGACATGGAAGGCCTTGGCTTGGAACGTTATTTGGCCTCTTGACTTGTGGCTCATCGGAGAATTTAAGATGTCATTGCTTGCAAGTGGTGCGCTGCTGACCATTGATCTTGATGCGATTTGTGACAACTGGCGTGCATTGAAGGCGCGCGTTGGCAGGGCTGACTGTGGCGCCGTGGTGAAAGCTGACGCCTACGGGCTCGGTGCTACTCAAGTTGCTCCAGCGTTGGCTCAGGCGGGATGTCGACATTTTTTTGTTGCCCACCTGCTCGAGGCCTTGAACTTGCGTCCTTGTTTGCCCATGTCGGCAACCATTTATGTGTTGCATGGTCTGCCCCCTGGTGCTGAGGGTGAGTGCGATGGTGGCGGCATCGTGCCCGTGCTCAACAGCCTGTCGCAAGTCAGCGCTTGGCGCATGCTTGCAGCAAAGCGGGCTCAACGGCTGTCGGCGGTGGTGCAGGTTGATACAGGCATGTCTCGGCTCGGTCTTTCAGACGCAGAAATGGATCAGTTGGTGGAGGATGCAGGCAGTTTGAATGGCATCGACGTGCGCTACGTGATGAGTCACCTGGCCTGCGCAGAGGTGCAAAGTCAAGCCTTCAATGGCGTGCAGCGAGAGCGCTTTGAGGCGCTGCGGCGCAGGCTACCCGCAGCGCCAGCAAGTTTGGCCAATTCATCAGGCATTTTTCTCGGCCCCGATTATCATTTTGACCTTGTGCGCCCCGGGGCCGCGCTTTATGGGGTGGCGCCGATAGCGGGCGCTGCGAATCCAATGCGGCCCGTCGTGCGCTTGCAGGGTAGGGTGGTGCAACTGCGGGATATCGCTGCGGGTGCTTGTGTGGGCTACGGTCAGACTTGGCAGGCTCTCAAGCCGTCTCGCATTGCCACTGTGGCACTGGGTTATGCTGATGGTTGGCTGCGCAGCCTTGGCAATCAGGGCGCAGCCTGGTTTGAGGGGGTTCAATTGCCGCTGGTTGGCAAGGTTTCCATGGACACCCTCTGTTTAGACGTTAGTACACTGACAGACTCTGCGCTGCAGCCCGGTATGTTTGTTGATCTGATCAATGCGCAGCACGACATTGATGAGGTTGGCCTGCATGCGGGCACCATTGCTTATGAGATTTTGACCAGCTTGGGCAGTCGGTATGAGCGACATTATCTGGGGGGGGGCTTCGATCTTCCTGTGCACTTCAAGCCATAACGTTTGGCTCTCCAACTTTGATCTTCAACACACTCCTTGCCCCTATGCCTTGGGTTGCACGTCGCGCCTTGTTCATTGAGCTCTGGCATGCCTTGCAACATTGGCCTTGGATTGACACGTTTCAAACCGTTCGCCAGCGTTTTCGAGAGGATCGCTTGGGCCTCACGGCAGGAAGTCTGACCTTTACAACCTTGATATCGCTGGTGCCTCTGGTGACCGTGATGCTGGCGCTCTTTTCGGCTTTTCCGATGTTTTCAAATTTTCAAACAGCACTAGAGCAATATTTTTTAAAGAGTTTGGTGCCTGACGATATTGCCAAGCCAGTCTTGCGCTCGCTGACAAAATTTTCTTCCAAGGCTCAAGGCTTGGGGGCAGTGGGCCTCATTTTTTTTGTGATTTCAGCCCAAGCACTCATGTTGACCATTGATCGCACGCTCAATGCGATTTGGCGTGTTCGCAAACCCAGACCGATTGCCCAGCGTGTGTTGGTCTATTGGGCGGCTGCCACCTTGGGGCCTTTGCTATTGGGTGGAAGCTTGTATTTCACTTCATACGCGATATCAGCCTCTCGAGGCATGGTGAATGCGCTGCCGGGTGGCGTCACATTGATTCTGAGCGTGATTGAATTTGCCATGCTCACAGCCGCACTCGCCTCGTTGTTTCGCTACGTTCCCAATACTTATGTTCGCTGGAGTCATGCCTTCACAGGCGCTTTTGTGGCCGTGACTGGATTTGCCGCAGCCAAGCGAGCTTTAGGTTGGTATTTGAGCTCATTTTCGACTTATGAGGTGATCTATGGTGCTTTTGCTGCGGTGCCCATTTTCTTGATTTGGATTTTCTTGACCTGGGGCATTGTTTTGATGGGCGCCGTGATTGCTGCTTATGCACCGAGTGTGCAGACAAAAGCGATTCGTCAGGCCCCCGGGGCCGGCGCGTCGTTTCAATGGGCTGTGTCTATTTTGCGCTTGCTCATGACGGCCCGAGCTCTTCCCGTTCGGGGGTTGAGCGTGGAGTCCTTGGTCAGCCAGTTGCGCATCGACCCGCTACAAATTGAGCCTGTGCTCGACGCCTTGGTGTGCATGGATTGGGTGGCACGGCTGGACGAAGAGGGGAGCGCTCGCTATGCACTCATTTGTGAGCCGGCCTCAACGCCTGTCAAGCCCCTCGTGGCTGCCTTGTTGCTGGCGCCCTCTGAGGCGTTAAGCCGGTTTTGGGAGGAAACTGGATTTCTTCAAATGCGGCTTGATTCTTTGCTGGCTTCATGAGCCCCCCCTCAAAGTCTCTGAGAATGGTGGTACATATATACCCATCCGAACTGAAGATGCCGAGTTGCTGGGCCGTTTGGGAAACGGGTCTGCGGCGTTGCAAATCCTCGCCCTATCAACGGATAGGGCTGCTGTTTGCGCCTTGCACCCCCATTCTCCAAACAACCCATCAACCCAGCATCTTCAGTTCGGATGGGTATATACCCATCCGAACTGAAGATGCTGGGTTGGCAAAAGGCTTGAAGGGCGATCTGCGGCGTTGCAAATTCTTTCAAATTTAATGAGACGGGGGACCACTTCCCCCATTTTTTCTGATTCAGAGGTTGGTCATGAAAGTTAGCGACATTCTTCGCGTCAAAGGCAGTGCCTTATACACCGTGTCTCCAGAGCAACCCCTGGCTGAAGCCATGACCACCATGGCTGAGCTCAATATGGGTTCGCTGGTGGTGATGGACCATGGCGAGTTGGTGGGCATGTTGACCTTTCGTGAAGCCATTGCTGCGGTTGTCAAAAATGGTGGCACCGTTGGCCAATCGGTCATTCGCACGGTCATGGATGATCACCCCATTACTTGCACCCCAGAAACCGAGATGGATGAGGTGCGCCGCATCATGCTCGAGCATCACACACGCTATATGCCTGTGATGTCGGAGCGTGTGTTAATGGGGGTGTTGTCTTTTTATGATATGGCCAAGGCTGTGGTCGAGCGTCAAGATTTTGAAAATCGAATGCTCAAAGCTTATATTCGTGACTGGCCCTCAGAGGATACCCAACAGGCCAACTTGTGAGGTGAGATGCCCTGATTCAGGTCATCTCATGTCTGTCTCTCTCTGTGTCTGGTTTTAAGGGTTTTTCCTCATGTCTGGCAACACTTTGGGTCGTTTATTTTGTGTCACCAGCTTTGGTGAATCGCACGGGCCCGCCATAGGCTGCGTGATTGATGGCTGCCCCCCTGGCCTGGCTTTGAGCGAGTCGGATATTCAGCCTGAACTTGATCGTCGGCGCCCAGGGACTTCGCGCTTCGTGACCCAGCGCAATGAGGCGGATACCGTTGAGATTTTGTCTGGGGTGTTTGAGGGGCACACCACGGGCACACCCATTGCCTTGTTGATCCGCAATACCGATCAGCGATCCAAGGATTACGGCAACATTTTGCAAACGTTCCGGCCTGGGCATGCCGATTACACCTATTGGCATAAGTACGGATTGCGAGATCCTGCTGGCGGGGGGCGGTCTTCTGCCAGGCTGACCGCGCCGATGGTCGGGGCTGCAGCCGTGGCACGCAAGTGGTTGGCGCTCAAGCATGGCGTGCATTTTTCTGGCCACATGAGCCAGTTGGGTGACATTGAGATTGCGTTTGAGGGGCTTGAGCATATTCCCAACAATCCTTTTTTTGCTGCCAACTTCAGCGATATCCCTCGCTTAGAGGCTTATATGGATGCTTTGCGCAAGGCTGGAGACAGTTGTGGTGCTCGCATTGAGGTCACTGCGCATGGCATGCCGGTGGGTTGGGGTGAGCCTTTGTTTGACAAGCTGGATGCCGATATTGCCTACGCCATGATGGGCATCAATGCCGTCAAGGGCGTTGAGATCGGCGCTGGGTTCTCTTCAGTCACTCAGCGTGGTACCACCCATGGCGATGAGCTCACCCCAAATGGCTTTCGAACCAATCATGCGGGCGGCGTGCTGGGGGGCATCTCAACAGGACAAGACATCAAGGTGGCCATTGCCATCAAACCGACCAGCTCGATTCATGCGCCGCGGGACTCCATTGACTTGAATGGGCAGCCTGTGGAGGTGCGCACCACTGGGCGGCATGATCCTTGTGTGGGCATTCGGGCTACACCCATTGCAGAGGCCATGCTGGCTTTGGTCTTGATGGATCACGCCCTTCGCCACCGGGCGCAGTGCGGTGATGTTCGAGTCACAACCCCGGCGATCCCTGCTTCTACCTGAGCGATGGCTGGCTTGATTCAGGGGCTGTCATTTTAAAAGGGCCTTGACGTGCCTCTGGATCACTTGAAATTGACGGTTGATGGCTTTGGGTGAGGTGTTTGGGCCGTATCGCAGGGGGTCTAGCGCACTCAATGCTTGGGCCAGCGGTTCGGCACGGCCCTGCAGATCATCACGCGTTTTGTGCGCCAGCGTGAGTGGGGGATCGTGATCGGCAAGGCAGACCCCCAAAGATCGTAATGCGTATCGCACCTGCGTCATTTGTCGTGCCCACGGGTTGTTATGGTGATGCAACCACCATCCCACTAGCAGGCTGAGTCCAGCCAAGCTGCTGACCGTTGCAAACAGCAGCCAAGCCAGATCTTGAATGCTTGGGCTGTGGAAGCCCAGCCGATTGAGCAGGTCAAACTGCTGAGTGCTGGAGTAGTTGAGCACCCATTGATTCCACCGGTTGTTCACGGCCTCCCATGAGTTGCGCCAGCGGACGAGCATTTGTGCACTGCCCCCCAAGGCTTGCTGCAGTCTGTCAGCCACCAGGCTGTTAGGTGCTATCAAAGTGGCGCTGTTGCTGATCCGCGCGGGAGATACGGCTGCCGTGGGATCTGCCCTCACCCAGCCTTCACCCGCTTGCCAAAACTCGGCCCAGGCATGGGCTGATTTTTGGCGCACGATGTAGTAGCCATCCACAGGCACAGGATCAACCCCTTGATACCCAGTCACGATCCGCGCGGGGACATCGAGCGCACGCATGACAACGACAAAGGCGCTCGCAAAATGCTCACAAAAACCAGCGCGTCTGTCCAACCAAAACTCGTCAACAGCGTGCAGATTTTGGGTGCCATAAGGCCCTGGCGTCAGTGTATAGCTGAAGTTTTCAGTTTGAATATGGCGAAATATGGCTTGAGCCAAGGTTTGGGCGTCGGCCTGAGCCATGGCAGGCTGACGTCGCAGTGCAGCAGCCCAAGCCAGGGTACGTGGGTTGCTGCCTGGTGGAAGCTCAACATAATCTTGCAGGCCCAGCAGCATCGTGGTGGGCCCGTGCTCAAAGTTGATGTGGGCTTGTGCTCGCAAGCGCAAGCGCAGGCGCTCACGCAGGCCTGAGCGTGATATCCAGCGCATATCATCAGTGAGCTCCATGTCCAGCTGTTGGGCGCTAGCCCCTTCGCGCTGAGGCGGGTTCGGGCTGGCTTCAAGCAGGGGTATCTCTCGCAAGCCCTGGGGCTCAAGGGTCATCTCATAGCGAATGCTTGGTCCCTGAAGGCGCAGGAGGGCTCGAGGGGTTAGTTCTGCCGTGAAGCTGGACTTGGCCAAGGGTCGCCATTCATGGCCATCAAATTGACTGAGTACCGGGCCACGAAAGTACATGCTGCTTGGACTGGGCGGGGGATCAAGAAAGCGCAATCGCATGACAATTTCATTGCTCTGAGCCAACTTGGCCACCGATCCCATGCGAAGGCTGTCACTCAATCCGGTCTGAGCAGCGCCGTCTTGGGGGATGCCCCACAGGGGCCCTATGCGGGGAAACAACAAAAACAATACCAGCATGAGGGGGGCGCCAAGCAAAGCTGTTTTGGCCGCAAGCTGTGCTGCCTGACGCAGGCTGGGTTGGCCAACGGGTAGATGCGTCAATACCAGCAAGCTCAGCAAGCCCCAGACTGAAATCAGCATGGCTAAAGCCACCAGCATGGATTGTGAAAAAAGAAAATGCGTCAAGGTCAAGAAAAAACCCAGAAATAACACCACAAAAATATCGCGTTGGGCGTGCAGTTCAAGTGTTTTGATCGATATCAAAACAACCAGCATGGTGACACCTGCTTGCCTGCCCAGCAGTGAGCCCAGTGACACCAGTGTCAAACCCAGGCCTAGGGCCAGTGCGCCCAAAAGGACCCAGCGCCCAGGAAGTTTTCCGCCCACAACGGCCAAGCGCGCACGCCACGCCAGGATGCCCCCTGCAAATGCAATGCACCAAGTGGGCAGGTGAGAAACGTGGGGTGCCACTGTCCACAAAATAATGCTAAGCAAAAACAGCGTGTCGCGGGCATCACGTGACAGTGCCCTTAACGCTTGTAAGCCGCTGCGAAGCGTCAAGACCACAGTGCCAGCACCCTTAGCGCTGCTTGGCGGTGACTCTCTCCTGAGCCCATGGCGAGTTGGGTATGGGGCATGAGCAGTCCGAACAGCAATTCAGATCGATGGGCGCAGTTCACCCAGGCGCACAGGCGCGATAGTCGAGCCTCGATGTCAAGGCCGGTGCACGCTTGCCAGTCTAACCAGAGCTCTGCTGGGGCTGTGGGTGGTCTATCGCGGCTGACCAGCTCAGTGCCACAGGCCATCGCCTGGGCGGCTTTTTTCCAGACGATGGTCTTTAAAGGGTCACCTCGAAGGTAGCTGCGCACCCCGTCCCATTCACCCCGTTCTTGTTGGGGGCCAGCGCCTGTGCCTGCCGCGACAGACTGTAAGGGTGGCAAGGGTGGGGCAGGGTGCTCAGGCTCGGGATAAACCAGCACCCCAGAGGCGGGCCGCCAGACGCTCCAGGCTCTGAACAATCCGAATGGGAAACGTGTTTCGATGGTCCAGCTGGGAATGGGTTGATGTCCGCGCACCGTGGGGACAAACCCCAGCGCGATTTCAGCCATGTCATCTGCAGGGACGTTGATCCATGTGATGCCATTGATGGGTGCGCCGGAAAGTCGCAGCCCGATGCCATAGCGGTCTCGGGTATGGCCCGCAGGGCTTTGAACCACCACTTGGAGCGGGGCGGTTCGGTTGGCGAAGGTGGGGGCCACAGGCCGCAAGTGCAGGCTCAGACCATGCAAGTTGTAGTGGGTCATGTGCATGGACACCAGGGCGCAGCCTAGCAGCAAAAAAGTCAGTGCATAGCCCAAATTCAGCTGGTAGTTGATGGATGTCAGCAACAAAATTGCCAACGTCAAGCCAAACATCAGGCCCGCTTGGGTGGGCAGGATGTAGACGTTGCGGTGGTTGAGTTGTTGTGTGTCAGTGCGCTGATGACGTGAATCGATCCACGCCTCGAAGCGCCATTGCAGCAGGGTTAGCAGTTTAGGCATGCCTTCATGTTAGGGGGCACGTTGGTGCTTCAGACGTTAAAAAGCCGCGGGATCGCCGCGGCTTTTTAAGATTAGACCGGGGTGCGGTTTAGATCGGGCGAATGTTGGCGGCTTGCAAGCCTTTTTGGCCTTGCTTGACTTCAAATTCAACCTTTTGGTTTTCTGCGAGTGTCTTGAAGCCGTTGCCCTCGATGTCACGGAAGTGGGCGAAAAGATCAGCGCCACCTTCGTCTTGGGCAATGAATCCGTAGCCCTTGCTCTCGTTGAACCACTTCACAACACCGGTTTTCTTCGTCATAAACATATCCTATCTAGCGGAATAAAAATAAAAAAATGCGCAGCACCATGCTGTCGCATGCAGCAACACTTAAGGGTCGAGCTGGGGATTTCTGACGATGCTCGTCTCGAGAACCGAGATGAGATGAAATGAGATCACAAATGACTTGCTTAGGGCTTGCTGGTGACCGCAATGTACACGAATACAGGCTCAATGGAAGTTTTTTTTCGCAGCGCTTGGTAGATATCTGAGATTTTTGCCTCAGTTGTTGGGCAGGCAGGCAGGCAGGCAGGCAGGCAGGCAGGCAGGCAGGCAGGCAGGCAGGCAGGCAGGCAGGCAGGCAGGCAGGCAGGCAGGCAGGCAGCGAGCGTCCTTACCATCCCCCTGGGAACTGAAAATGCTGTGTCGTCTATAGGGCGTGAACTTCAAGTGAGAGGGGCTCATTCAAGGCGGCCGGGCCAAGCCGTCGGTCATCTGCCGACAGCCCTTGCCTTTCAATTCAGACGGAGTAGCATGAGCCTGTCATCGACCAGCCAACCACCATGTCGCCCGCCGCGAAGCACCGCCCTCAGGCGCTGTCTTTCGCACCGACGGACCCCATCTGGGTCAGGTGGCCGTGACCTTGAGCAGCGCCCGGGACCGCGCTGTCTCGGGGCTGTTCCTGCGGCCCCTCAATGCCATCGACAGGAGGGTGATCATGATCACCAGTATGGGTTTACTGAGCTTCACCAATAAAGGTGTCCAGAGCATCAGTGACACAGCATCTTCAGTTTCGAGGTCTATATCCTATCCAACCTGCCTTGACTCGACACACGATGCCTTGAACACATGGGGCCGCGCAGACTGGTGACTTATCTTCACTGGGCGCAAGGCCTATGTTTCGGCAGCAGCCTGCAACAGTTCAACGCAATGGGAGGGTTCGAATGACCTGGCACGCCGCTTTTCGGCGCTCGATCAATACCCGGGTGACGCTGTTCACTCTGGTGATCTTCGTGGCGAGCCTTTGGTTGCTGGCGTTTTACGCCGGTCGGCTGTTGCGCGAAGACATGCAACGCATATCGGGCGAGCAGCAGTTTTCGACCGCTTCGTTCGTGGCCTCTGAGCTTGATCGCGAGCTGGTCGAGCGGATGAAGTCGCTGCAGATCGTGGCGGCCGGCTTCGCCCCTGCGCTGCAGGCCGACGTTGCCGCCTTGCAGGCCCACCTGGAAAGCCTCCCTGTGTTTCAGAGCCAGTTTAACGGCGGCACCTTCGTCATTGGGATGGATGGCATCGCCACAGCCGCGCTGCCGCTGGGAGCCACAGGCCTCGGCGTCAGCTACATCGATCGCGACTTCGTCGCCGGCGTGCTCAAACAGGGCCGGGCGACTGTCGGTGTGCCCGTCATGGGCAAGCAACTGAAGACGCCGGTCATCGTCATCGCCGTACCCATCCCAGGCGGTGGCAAGACGACGACTGGGGCGTTGATGGGCGTCATCAACCTGGCCGAACCCAGCTTCCTGGACAAGTTCGCCAACAACCACTATGGCAAGACCGGCGGCTATCTGCTGGTCGCGCCGCAGCAACGGCTGATCGTGACCTCGACTGACAAGCGCCTGGTCATGTCGCGCGCCCCCGCGCCCGGTGTCGATGCCCTGGTCGACCGCTTCATGCAGGGCTTTGAGGGTTCGGGCATTTTGGTCAACTCACTGGGCATCGAGATGCTGTCCTCAGCCAAAGGGGTGCCGGCGGCGGGTTGGTATGTGTCCGTGGTGTTGCCGACCGAAGAGGCCTTTGCTGGGATCGAACGGGTGCAGCAACGCCTCATGCTCGCGGCGCTGGCGCTGACGCTGCTGGCTGGTGGGCTCACCTGGTGGGTGCTGCGGCGCCAGTTGGCCCCGCTGCGGATGGCGGTTCAGGCCTTGGCCTCGCACGATGTTGACGGTCAGCGGCCCCAGCCCTTGCCTGTTGTCCGGCTCGATGAAGTTGGTGATCTGATCGGCGCTTTCAATCGCGCGGTGCTCGCGGCGCAGGATCGCGAAGCCGCTCTGAAGGCCAGCGACGAGAAGTACCAGCGCCTGTTCGAGGCCTCGCCTGACGCTGTCATCGTCACCGGAGCGGCCGGCATCATCCAGGCCGTCAACCGTCAGACCGAGAGACTCTTTGGCTACACGCGTGACGAGCTCGTCGGTCGGGCGATGGAATATCTGATGGCGGATCGCCAAGCTGGCAGCCATGTGGCGATGCGTGAGGGCTACATGGCCGATCCGAGCCGCAGGTTGATGGGCGCGGTGCGCGAGCTGACCGGGCGGCATAAGGACGGCAGCGAGCTGGCGCTGGAAATCATCCTCAGTCCTATGGTCACGCCGCAAGGGGTTGCGGTCATCACCAACTTGCGCGACATCAGCGAGAGCCAACGCCTTGAGGCGAAGTTGCGCCAGTTGTCGATGGCGTTGGAGCAAAGTTCGGAGAGCGTGATGATCACCGATGCCGAAGAACGTATCGAGTACGTCAACGAGGCGTTCTTAAACAACAGTGGCTACCAGCGCGACGAAGCGATGGGTCGGCGCCCGGGTGCGCTGCTCGGCTCGGGCAAGACCCCGCAGGCGTCGTACATCGCACTGAAGAGGGCAATCACCAGTGGCCAAACCTGGCAGGGCGAGTTCATCAACCGGCGCAAGGATGGTAGGGAATACATTGAGGCCGCCGTCGTGGTGCCGCTGCGGCGCCACGACGGCAAGGTCACCCACTATGTGTCGATGCAGCGCGACGTTACCGATCAGAAGCGTTTGATCCGAGAGCTCGACTCTCACCGGAACCATCTGGAAACCCTGGTGGCCAGCCGCACTGCCGAACTCGGCGCAGCGCGCCAGCGGGCAGACGCCGCCAGTCTGGCCAAGAGCACCTTTTTGGCTAACATGAGCCACGAGATCCGCACGCCAATGAACGCCATCATCGGTCTGACTCACCTGCTGCGGAGTGCCGAACCGACGCCCGAGCAGGCGCTGCGCTTGAGCAAAATTGACCTCGCCGCGACGCACCTGATGACGGTCATTAACGACATCCTTGACATCTCGAAGATCGAGGCCGGCAAGCTTGTTCTAGAGCACGAAAACTTCACGCTCAGCGCAGTGATCGACCATGTGCTATCACTGATTGGGGACACGGCGAGGTCCAAAGGACTGGCTGTCGAGATTGACCGCGACGACGTGCCGCTATGGCTGCGCGGCGACGCCACCCGGCTGCGCCAGGCCTTGCTCAATTACGCCAGCAACGCGGTGAAGTTCACCCAGAGCGGCAAGGTGACCTTGCGCGCCGCGTTGGTGGAGGATGGCGGCGATACCCTGCTGGTGCGCTTCGAGGTGCAGGACTCGGGCATCGGTATCGACCCCGAAAGGATACCCAGCCTGTTTGAAGCTTTTGTGCAGGCCGATACCTCGACCACGCGCAACTACGGCGGCACTGGCCTCGGACTGGCCATCACAAGGCAGCTTGCGGAGCTAATGGGCGGGCAGGCGGGTGCACAAAGCACACTGGGCCGCGGCAGCACCTTCTGGTTCACCGCCCGCGTGGGCCGCGGGCAAGGCGTCATGCCTCAGGCTGACGCCGGGCTGGCAGCCGTGCGCTGCGTGCCAACGCTGGGTGAACTGCGCCACCTGCACGGCGGGGCCCGGTTGCTGCTGGCCGAGGATAACGAAGTCAACCGCGAAGTGGCGGTCGAGTTGCTGCACGGCGCCGGCTTGGCCGTCGATGTCGCCGTCGATGGCCGCGCGGCGTTTGAGATGGCGTGCAACTGCATCTACGAGCTGGTGCTGATGGACATGCAGATGCCGCGGATGGACGGGCTCGAGGCCACAGTAGCTATCCGCGCCTTGCCAGGCTGGTCAGGGATACCCATCCTGGCCATGACCGCCAACGTATTCGACGAGGACAGGCGCGCCTGTCTGAAGGCCGGCATGAATGCCTTTGTTGCCAAGCCAGTCGATCCCGATGCGCTCTACGATGCGCTGCTGCAGTGGCTGCCGTCGTCTGCCACTTTGCAGCCAGACGCTTCGGTGCCAGCCCAGGTCCAGGCCGTCGAGCCCAGCGCAGCCGCATGGCAGCAGCGCTGGGCTGTCGTGCCCGGGCTAGATCTCGAGAGCGGACTGGCGCGCGTACTGGGACGGCAAGCAACGCAGGCACGCATCCTGGGCCTGTTCGCCCGCCGTCATGCTCAGGACGCCCAGCAACTCGCCGTTGCGCTGGCCGTCGGTGATCTGGCGGCCCTCACGGCGCTGGCCCATAACCTGATGGGTTCGGCAGGCAACGTCGGGGCCGCAGCCGTGCGTGAGGCGGCAGCGGCACTGCACGCGGCGATCAGCAACAACCGCCCGGTGCCCCATATCGAGCGCTGCGTCGCCACGCTGAGCGCCAAGTTGGTGCCGTTGCTCGAGGGCATCGAAGGGGTATTGCGTGAGACACAGCCGACGGCATTCCCCATTCAACCTGAAGATGCTGTGTTGGCAAAGGGGGTGACGTGATGAGCGGTCAGTTGCAAAGCATGGCGATACCCTTGCGCATGGCCATGCTTTGCAACGCCGCAGATCGCCCTTCCATCTCTTTGTCGACAGAAGCATCTTCAGGTTGGATGGGTATTAACATCGGCGGCGCCGAGAGGCGACGTGAGCGACGGACGCGGGCGGCGCAGGGGAGGGTAGCATGAATGATATTGAACCAGGGGCAGCCGAGCCGCATGGCAAGGTCCTCTACATTGAAGACAACCCGATCAACTTCGCCGTGGTCGAGGCCGGGCTGGCTCGACTGCCCGGGGTGGTTCTGATGCATGCCGCGAATGGGCACGAGGGGGTGCGCATGGTGCGCGCTGAACGACCTGACTTCGTGCTGCTAGACATGAACCTGGGCGACATCTCAGGCCTGGAGGTGGTGAGAATGATTAGCGAGGACATCGCCGCTCGCCGCCTGCGCGTGACGATCCTCACAGGCAATGGCTTTTCGATGGACGTCATCAGGGCCATGAGCCTGGGCGCCTTTGAGTACTGGGTCAAGCCGTTGGACCCGGAAGTGCTCGAGGCTGGCGTGCGCCGGGCACTGAACGGCATGCGGGCCGACCCTGTGCACACATTGACACAACGCTCAAGTTCGGAAAAGTCGACGCTGCCAACTTTGAAAAATTCGCAATGATCCATACCCCTCGGAACTGAAGATGCTGGGTCGATGGGTCGTTTTGAGAGTGGAGATGCAAGGCGTAAAGCACAGCGATACCAGTGGGTATCGCGAGCATTTACAACGCCGCAGATCCGTTTTCAAAACGGCTCAGCGATCCGGCATCTTCAGTTCCGAGGGGTACAGATATCTGGCCGCCAGGAAGATTGGGTCACAATCAGCGAGTTTGTGATTGAAGGTGCTTTATGGTGGAAAGTCAGCAAATTGAATTGGTATTGCGGGGTGAGCACATCGCGCTGGACGCCTTGCTCAAGGCGGTTGGATGGGCCGACAGTGGCGGTCGTGCCAAGGAGATGATTGTTGCAGGCGGGGTTCGTGTCGATGCCAAGATTGAAACACGTCGCGCCTGCAAGATTCGAGCAGGTCAAGTGGTGGATTGCGCCGGGGCATCGGTGTTGATCAAGGGGTTGTTGATATGACTTTTTTTGCCTCGGAGGCGTCGATCCCTTGGGTGCCATTTGCGGCACTTGACCGCGCGTTGGCCGCACCCGGTTATGCCGCGGTCAGCACTGATCAGCTGTGCGAGAGATTGGGTGTTTCATCGGCGAGTTTGATGGCGCTGAATTCTTTTTGGGAAGACCTTCCTGCGGATGCTTATCTGCGTGATGGGGGGCGCTATCGACGGCGACGCCATGCGTGTTTTGAGGTGATCAACACTGAAGTCGTGGCATCGCCCCGGCGTACGCATTGGCAACCCGTGGCTTATAACGCTTTGCACGGTGGCATTGAGCGGTGGTTTGAGCCTTTAGCGCCAGCGCTGGTTGCTCAGCCTGTGTGGCGCCAGTTGTTGGTGGCGCTTTGTCACGTTTGTAGCGCTGTCAAGGGCCAGCAGCCGTGGTTTGTTGAGGCGCATCAGTTTCGCATTGACACCACGGATGGCATTGGCCGCCCGACCCCAGAGGGGGCCCACCGGGATGGTGTTGATTTTGTGGTGATCGTATTGGTCTCACGCGTTGGCATCAAGGGCGGTGAAACGCGAGTTTTTGAGGCCCATGGGCCTCACGGCATTCGGTTTACGTTGACGCAACCTTGGACCATGCTGATGTTGGACGATGAGCAGGTGATTCACGAGACCACGCCGATCCAACCCTTGGTGCAGCCAGGCTACCGCGACACATTGGTTTTGACATTCAGGCGGGGTGGGTTTCAGGGGCCTGCAATCACCTGAGCTTAAAAGGGCGCCTGACTCAGGAGTTTCAGGCGTTGCCCCGTCTCAGGGTGCGTCAGTTCGATGGACTGCGCGTGAAGCAGCATTCGGGATTGGCGTTGGGCCACTTCGGGCTCTGCATAAAGGCGGTCACCCACGATGGCATGACCGATGTGCAACAGATGAACCCGAAGCTGGTGGCTGCGCCCCGTCTCGGGATTGAGCTCGACACGCGTTTGAGGGGGGGAGGTTTGTCTGTTTAGCACCAGATATCGAGTGAGTGAGGGTTTTCCGGCGGGATCGACTTTTTGCCGAGGTCGCGCAGGCCAGTCGGCCATCAGGGGGGCATTGATGATGCCTTGATCTTCAGGGATCAGCCCTTGCACCACAGCCACATAGCGTTTGAACACTTGCTGCTTGGCAAACTGCTGGTTGAGCGTTCGTTGTGCTGACAGCCCGCGGGCAAAAACCAACAGGCCTGAGGTAGCCATGTCCAGACGGTGCACCACTTTGGCGTCTGGGTAAAGCGCTTGAATTTTCTGGGTGGCGCTGCCAAGCCCCAATTCTGCACGCCCGGGGACGCTATGAAGCCCGCTGGGTTTGTTGCAAATGACCAGCGTGTTGTCAAGATGCAAAATTTCAAGCGTTTGTTCACCTGTTTTGGCGGCGTCAATCACAAGGTGGGGGGTGTTGTGAAAAATCGGGTTTAACACAACTGGAGTTTAGGGCGAAACACGCCGATACTCATGTTTCAGTGCACGTGAGATGGAGGGTGGGAGCATGGTCGAAAAGTTGTTGGTGCTGTTGATTTTTTTGTTTTGCATCGCGATGTTGGTGAACCTTGTGAGTCAGGGGGCATTGCTTCGGTGGGGCAACCAAACTTGGCGTCGCCTTTGCAGTTGGCCTGCAGCGCGGCGAAGGAGAATTTATCAACTCAATGAGTTTCGCGCCACTCGAGAGCGAGCCAAGGCCAAAGCCAAGGCCAGCTCGACATCTGAGCATTGATGTCGCCCATCTCCAGCGGTGATGGGGATTATCGTGTCGCTCGACGCTGTAAAGCTTCGAGGTAGGCTGGTGCATCGGGCGGCAGGCCGCGACGCTGGGAGACCCAAAGCATCTCGCCCAGACACTCCATGGCTTCATGATGTGCCTGGTGCAGGGATGAGTGTCTGGCGCCGAGCTGCTCGATCACCCGTCGAATGCCACGGGGTTGGTCGATGCTGGTTTGCTCGCTGATGCTCAAGTGCATTGAAAGGTGTAAAAACGGATTGGTGCCTGCGGAGGTCGCGGTATAGACCGTTGCCAGCGCCTTTGAGACATCGCTAAGCACCTCGTGGTACTCGGGGTGCTGCTCAATCCAGTCACTGGCCAAGGCCTCGATGGGTGTGAGTGTGAGTGATTTGCCAAGTTTGGATTTGGCATAGGTGTCGCAAAAAAAACGGCGAACGTCGCTTTGAGAGGGCTCGAACATGCAGGGCTTTAGGGTATAGGTGGGGATTCTAGGTAGGGCTCGACCCTGATGGCATCGAGCTGGTAGCCGCTAACGCCCATGTCGCTGCCCTGGCGCCCCAGGCTCAGGGTGCCACTGACCCAAACGGTGTCCATGCTGCGAAACCCAGGCGCAGGCGTTTGGAGTTGGACATGAATGATTTGGTTGGCGGGTGGGGGTGGGGTATGGATGCACGCACCGAAATATGGCACCAGTAAAAACTCTTTGACCCCCCCCGTTTCTTGTTCCAGAGGCACGACGAAGCCTGGGATTCTGATGAGGGCACCCGCGAGCTTGGGGTTTGTGGGGGCGTTGTCCCAGGCCTGTCGCATGCGCTCAAGCAGCTTATTGGCCTTGGGGTCGTTGTCTTTGAGGCTGCTGAGGTCTATGCCCTCAAACGGTTTGAGTGGGTTCCAATCTTTGGGAATCAGCTCTTCCCAGGCTATGTTGCGGGGGTTGCCGTCGGGCTTTTTGGCTGCTGCGCGTGTGTTTTGGGCCTGGCCAGGGGAAGCCTTGAGGCCCAGGGCCAAGGCCCCGGCCGTGCAGGCTATGAATTGGCGGCGAGTCCAACTTGGCAGTGAAGTGGCGGTCAACACGATGGTTTGCGAAGACGGCCTGCTAGCCCTTTGGATTGGAGACATGATCACATCTGCTGTCAGGGTTTAGAGGTTGGGCGAAAGGCCATCAGCGAGAGAATAACGGTAAGCTCGCCAAGCCGGAAAGGCACTGGCCATCATCCCAGCAAGAATGACCCCTACAAGCACCCACAGTTGGCTCAATGTGGGGGGCCAAACCTGCAAGGCAATGCCGTGCTGTGCTTGGCTCCAGGGGGCCAGGCTGGCTGTCAGCAGGGCGGACATGACCACGCCCAGGCTCAGGCCCAAAAAAGTCACCCACAGGCCCTCAAGGCTGAGCAGCAGGGCGATATGGCGGGGGCTGGCACCCAGCGCACGCAGCACGGCGAGCTCGCGCCGGCGCTCATTGAGCCCCGCCAGCACCACGGCCATGAGCCCCACCAGGCTAACCGCTGCAACCAGTATCGACATGCCGAGCAATGCGTTTTCTCCCCAACCGATCATGGCCCAAAGCTCATCCAAGGCCACGCCAGGCAAGATCGCCATCAGGGCTTCATCCGACGTCTGCGCGACTTGGCGCTGCACAGCAAAAACAGCACTGCGGTTTTTAAGACCCACCAGGGCGGCTGTGACTTGCTCGGGGGCCAGATTGAATTTGCGCACTTGGTCGGTAGAAATTCGCAGCCCCGGCAAGGGGGCGCCCCCCATCCAGTCAAGGTGCAGGGCTGTGATCGACTCGAGGCTCACATGAACGGTTCGGTCTACGGGGGTGCCTGTGGCTGCCAGAATGCCGACAATTTTGAAGGGCTTGTCAGCATGATCCATGCTCAAAGCCCCGCCACTGCCATGCTGCAAGGTGATGAGTTGGTGGAGCCGGTAGCCCAATCTAGCAGCAACTTCGGCACCCAAAACGGCCTCGAATACACCCTCACTGCCCTCATTGAAAGCGCGGCCTTGGGCCAGTCTGAGGGGCTGACGGTTGCCATAAAGAAAATGCTGGAAGTAGTTGTTGTGTGTGCCCATCACCGAAAAGCCTCGGTGTGAGTCGCCAAGCGAAAGTGGCGTTACCCAAGCAACATTGGGATGCTGCGCTAGCTGATGGAGGCTGCGCAAGCTGATGGTGTGACTGGCAGCGCCGAGTCGGAAGACGGTGTAGAGAAGCAGCTCTACCGAGCCTGTGCGTGGCCCAATGATGAGGTCAGTGCCGCTCACTGCTTGGCGAAAACTCTGACGTGCGTCCGTACGCAGCCGCTCAATGCTTAGCATCAAGAGGGTAGACAGCGCCACGGAGATCACCACCCACAAGAGGGTGCTTCGACGGCTCCAGGCACTTTGGCCTGCCAGGTGATAGAGTGAAATCACAGATTGAGCGCCTGCCACTGTAGCTGACGGTCGAAGCGAGCGGCCAATCGGTCATCATGGCTGACCATGAGCACGGTGGGCTCAGGGGGGCAAGCGCAGGCCGCCATCAGCAGGGTCATGAAGTCTTCGCGGTGGGCGGAGTCCAGGGCTGAGGTGGGTTCGTCGGCAATGATCAAGGGAGGGCGCCCCATCAGCGCCCTCGCTGCCGCGACACGCTGCTGCTGGCCCACAGACAACTGCCCGGCAGGGCGCTGCCAGAGCTCGGGTGCAATCTTCATGTGACTGAGTAACTCTTGGGCTTGGGCGCGGATGGTGCCATGCTGGGCGCAGGCCCGTTGTCGCCGTACTTGAGAAAAAGTGCATGGCAAACAAACATTGTCAATGGCCGATAGGTAGCCCAGCAAATTGAACTGCTGAAATATCAGACCGATATGGTCGGCGCGAAACTGGTCTCGCTGCCCGCCTGAGAGCTGGCTCCAGTGGGTGTCCAGCACCATCAACTGCCCCGATCGGGGGGGGAGCACCCCGGCGATCAGACTCAAGAGTGTGCTTTTTCCGCACCCGCTGGGTCCTTGGAGGAGGGCGCGCTGTCCAGCCGGGATGTTCAGCGCTGGAATGTGAACGGTATCTGTCGGTGCACCCGGCCACGCATACCGAAGCTCGTGGATCTCAATCATCGAATGAATGAATCATCAGCAATTAGGAATCAGGGCGACAGGACACGGCTGCTTTGCTGCGCGAAATAAAACCACTCAAAACCTGCAAGCGCCTTGGGGTTGGGAAACACAATGAAGCCATTTTGTGAGGCATGCAATTCAGTACCATCGGCACGCCGAGCGATCAGCTCGCCGGCATGCACAGGGTCGAAGCTGGCCCAAGGGCGGGCAAAGGTGTCTGCGGCGTCTAGGCGGTCAGTCACTTCAGTCAGGCGCAGAACTTCGATGTCTGTGCGCCCAGGGGGCGCTGGCTCATCGATCAGGTTGAGGTGGGCCAAGGTGTTGCGGATCGCTTGGTAGGCCACTTCGGGGGCTTCGGGAGCCGTGTGTTGGCCGCATTCAAGGGTGATGGCGTAACCGCCTTGGCTGCGCATGTATTCGGTGGTGCCCATGCCGTATTTGACGTCGGCATTTCGCAGGTCAGACGTTGGTGACGGGGTTGGGTGAGCGGCCACACGGGCCCTGCGGTTGCGAACCCCGACCGCATATGTGTCGAGCCAGCCTTCAACGACCCTTCGTGCCCCTAAACGGCATACCAGCGCCTCTTCATGGCGTGCATGCTTGAAGGGCTCTAGGGGGCCCTGGTTGTCACAAGGGCCTAGCATGGCAAAAGGCTCTCCCGGAGTGTGAAAAGAATGCAGGTCGAGCAAAACATCATGCTGTCCCAGCACCGGGCACAAGATGTTGGCCAGGTGGTCTTCGTAATCTTGCGGTGCGTTCTGGGGCACCAGATTTCGATTGAGATTGCGCTCTCCCATGCGCTCACCTTTGGCGTAAGCCAGTGGGTTGGTGATGGGTAGCACAGTGAGCTGGCCCCTGACGATATTCAATAGACCTTGGTCAAGCTCTGCGATCAGTCGCTCAAGGGCCCGAGTGCCACAGGTTTCGTTGCCATGGACAGCGCCCAAAATGATCAAGCGGGGACCCGCTTGTAAGCTGGCGTAGTGATGCGTGCGCAAGGCGGAGGGGCTGGGGCTTGCAGGAAAAGTCATGGTCGTTGTGGGTTTGAAGGGCCGAAGGGTACCCAGCCATCTTTAGGCAATAAGGCAATATCGCTTTGCCCGAGAGCTCAGTCAAGGGGCAGCCGTTGGGTTGGGCGTTTGAAGGTCTTTTGGCTTTGGCCCCGAGGCGTGACCAGTTGGATGTTGAGTTGTTGCAGGCGGCTGAAAGCCTCAAACAGCCTGATGTTAAGGTGGGTCAGTTGAGTGGGTTGAGCGCAGGTGAACACGAAGACCGCATCAAGGTCGCCGTGTTGAGGCTGAAGCTGAGACTGAGGGGGTAGGGGCTCGACACCGTTGGCAGTTAGGCCGATCAGTGGGGCACTGAGTTGCAGGCTGCTGGATTGGCATGCGGCGTCTTGGGGGAGTTGAAACAGCCCATTGGGGTTGCGCATTTGATCGGCCAGGGCTTGAACGCGTTGACGCTCTTGGGGGGTGCGTGGGTTGCGCTCAAACCCTAAAAAATCATCCAGTGGGGATGTGAATTGAATGGTGATGGACGGGGTTTCTACCACGATGTTGAGCACGGCCGTGCCGTGCGAATGGGCTTTGTTTTGAGCCTGGGTATTGAGGGGGAGGGATGAAGCGACAAGCACCCAGCCCAAGGCCAACCAGTTGATGATCATTGGGGCGCTCGGTTCAGGACATTTTGGATCGACGTCAGGTTATGGGCCATGAGTTTCAAATAGGTATCTGCGGGGCCACCTGGCAACGATAAGGCGTCAGAGTAAAGTGTGCCCCCGACGCTGGCCCCTGATTCGGCGGCAATGCGTTGGATGAGGCGCGGGTCGGAAATGTTTTCAACAAAAATGGCCGAGACTTTCTGGGCCTTGATTTGTCGAATGATGCGGCCCACTTGGCCGGCCGAAGGTTGTGTGCTTGCATTCCAGCCTTGGGGGGCAAGCAGTGTGATTTGATAGGCCTGGCCCAAATAGCCAAAGGCGTCGTGGGCGGTGATGATTTTGCGCTGCTCAGGCGTGAGTGCAGCCAGGTGGATGCGGGTTTTTTGG
>JANMEO010000085.1:0-13415 GCA_031376995.1 Burkholderiales bacterium | reverse complement strand
TCCAGCATGGGCAGCGCCATAGGGTCGCCGCTCAGCTGCTACGTTGGGCATCGCGGTTAGCCTTATTGTCATTAGTTAGCGTTTTTGCTAACATTCTTCAATGTCTTTTGAAATCGAATATTTCCACGAACGCGTGCTGGCCGAAATTGAAAGTTGGCCGGTTGATGTATTGGCGGACTACGCGCGTCTTGTGGAGCTTCTGGCAGAGCACGGTCCAAGCCTCAGGCTTCCTCATTCCCGTGCCTTCGGCGATGGGGTATTTGAACTTCGGCCGCGTGGCCGTTCAGGCATAGGGCGGGCGTTTTATTGTTTCCTGGTTCGCAAGCGTGTTGTTGTGTTGCATGCGTTTGTAAAGAAGACTCAACAAACGCCTGAGCGCGAATTGAAGTTGGCGCGTAAGCGTCTGATGGAGTTACAAAATGGCTGAACTGAAATACACACCTGTCCCCCATGAGCACCAGGCATTTCTCGCTAAAGCAAATAAACGAAAGGGTTTTTCTCAGGCCTACGAAGGGCTGGCTTTGGAATATCAGGTGGCGAATCAGATGCTCAAGGCCCGTTCACGGGCTGGGCTGACGCAGGATGCTGTTGCGCAGCGTATGGGTACGACAAAGAGTGCGATCTCTCGGTTGGAGTCGGCGGGCAAGCACGCTCCTTCACTTGCGACGTTAGCTCGGTATGCGCAGGCAGTGGGCTGCGAGTTGCAGGTCAAGCTGGTTCGGCCCAAATCTACATGACGCCCAACGCAAGTTACTGGGGTCAAAGTCACTGGAGCCTTGCATCTTGCCAAGAGAAGAGCGGCCCTGGCCTTTAATCTTCTGTTCAAGCCTTCGCGCGAAGGCAGCATGCGTAGGGCTTGTGGCACGTCGCGGTTGTTTTGCTGGGCGCGCTGTGGCAAGGTTCGGTCAAGTTGAGGGGTTTGTATTGGGGGGCTAAACGTGCTGTCTTCAGCCCAACCGGGCGCTCGAGCGGGCCGACAACGGCGGGGCTGATTGAGTGCTTCATCAACATAGGCGGCGCTGTTGTTGGCCGCTCAGCTACAACGTTAGGCTTTTTAGATCGCAGTGCGTAGGCCAAGGTGAGTGACGAACGGTTCGAAATCACGGTCGCAGTGAAGCAGGGTGCAGCTGTTTTCAATGCAGTGGGTAGCAATGATTGTGTCGATGGTCTTACGAAGAGTGATGCCCATTGAACATAGAGTTCGAAAGTTTCTTGCTGCCTGGATCGCTATTTCTTGGCTGCCGAGCTCCACAACAACCAAGGAGGCGAGTAGTTTCTTGGCTTGGTTGAAGTCCTTATCACTACCGAAGCCTTGCAGCACTTCAGCGAGGATAAGGTCTCCTATTGCAACAGGCTCATCTCCCAGTAGGCTGTCCAGCTTCTCAGTTTGCGTTGTCGGCATGCCGCGGAAGTAGTCGATCCACACGCTAGAGTCAACCAAAATCATTTGTCAGTTCTCATGGCATCAAGATTCCCCTGCCAATCTAGCTTGCCTCGGAAGCGCCGGATCTCTTCTTGTTGTCGCAGTCTGAGCACGGTACGCAAACCAAGCTCTACCGCCTCGCGCTTTGTTTTTAGTCCCGTTGCCCGAAGCGCATCCTTCATCAACTTGTCGTCAATCACTATGTTGGTTCGCATAATGTGTATCCTGTTAAAGAATCGTACACATGCTATCAGCAATCAAGTCGGTTGTGAGGCTTGCGGTCCAAGCGTCTTGCTCCCAGCCGGGAAGTCCCTGTAGCCGGGTTGGGCCTTATTTAATTCGCTCGACCGACGGAGTAAGCGGGCTCGGGCTATTAGCGATGAGAGCGTTCGATTTGATGGGGTCATGGAGCTAGTGACGCCAAACCACTCAGGGCGGCCCGCGTCGTCAAAATGACGTTCCATGTCAATGACGGAGCGCGATCTTGGGGATTGAACTGATGCTGGCAGTACGCGACGAGAACGGCGCCTTGATATTTTTGCCTCGTCACAGTTTCATTGTTAGATTTTCGGGGGATTCAAAAAATCGAATTCTTTCACTTCAAAAGATGTGGCTTTGCGTGTGGTTTGGTTCCAACAAAGAGCCAGTGACATCGTGTAAAGGAAATGGCCTTTTCCTTGGTGAATGAGCGACCTGAAAAATACTTCTTACCGGCATCAGCAAAGGTCAAAAGGCCGTAGAAACAGGGTTATTTGAGTCTATGGATCGTCCCCCAAGGTGCGTATTTACTCCCCTAGGCGCAGCGACACACGAAGCATTGATCTCCTATCGGAAAAAGAGGGGAATGCGGGGCTGACGGTCAGCCTTTAGGTACCAGACTTGGCGGGGCAGTTTTATCGATTCAAGCCACCACCCACTGATACAGATAGTCAAACAAATCCCTACCTTGTCGGCGGCAGCCCTCCATGACACCAGGGCGCGTTAACAATTGGGCGATCAAGATGATCAAGGACGCCAAAGATACGCACCGGACTTCCCATCGCATCAACTGCAACGTGGACTTTCGTGCTCAACCCACCTCGGGATCGCCCGAGTGCTTGATCACCCGCTTTTTTTGAGCCTGCAGCATGTTGATGAGCGCGCACCACAGTGCTGTCGATCATCAATTTCACCAGAGCGGCATTTTCCCCGATTTCCAGCATGATCTTTTGCCACACCCCTTTCTTGGACCACCGATGGAAACGTGTGTAGGTGGTGTGCCAATTGCCGAGTTCCTGGGGCAAATCGCGCCAAGGTGAACCGGTGCGGGCAATCCACAGCACCGCCTCAATGAACAGCCGGTTATCTGCCCCAGTAACTCCGCGGTCACCTGCTTTGCCAGGCAGCAGCATCTCTATCCTTTTCCACTGCTTGTCCGTCAGCTTTTCTCTTGCCATTTTCAAGTTCAAGTTCGTCATGGCCGGGCACTTTACACTCAATTGTTAACGCGCCCTAAGACTTGAAACTCTAAACGTCAATGTTTGATGCGCGCAAGGCGTTGCTTTCAATGAAGTGCCGACGCGGCTCAACTTCATCTCCCATGAGCATGGTGAACACGCGGTCTGCTTCAATGGCATCGTCAATTTGCACACGCAGCAATCGACGCACGCTGGGGTCCATGGTGGTTTCCCAAAGTTGGGCGGGGTTCATTTCGCCCAAGCCCTTGTAGCGCTGACGACCGACCGCACCTTCGGCTTGCTGCAGTAACCAAGTCATGGCTTCTCGGAAGTCGCCCACCTTGGATTCTTTGCGCCGCTCTCCTTCGCCCCGTCTAACCACTGCCTCTGTGCTGACCAAGCCCTTGAAGGTTTGCCCAGCCAAGCTCAGCGCCTCATAGTCTGCGCCATGTACAAAGTCTGCGGTGATCACGCTGCTTTTGAGGTTGCCATGGTGCAAGCGGCTGATGCGCAAAATATGCTTATCGCTGCGGACATCAAACTCGGCATGCGCTTGGGCGTCAATCAACCCGGCTTGTAAGGCAAGCGCAGAGTCTTCGGCAGTTGTCAGTGTGTCAAGGTTAAGCGTCAGTCCGTTGGCTACAGCGCGCAAGGCATCCACATCCATCCAGCTGCTCAAGCGAGCAATGACGTTGTTGGCTAGCACATATTGCCGAGCCAGGGTTTGCAATGCCTCGCCTTGAAGCACCACTGCGCCGGGCACGCCCGTGTCAAGTTGTGCCTCTTTCAAGGCGACATTCAGCAAGTAAGCATCCAGCTCGTGAGCGTCTTTCAGGTATTGCTCGTCTTTGCCCAGCTTGACTTTGTAAAGCGGCGGCTGAGCAATGTAGATGTGGCCCCGCTCAACAATCTCGGGCATTTGCCGGTAAAAAAAGGTCAGCAGCAGAGTGCGAATGTGTGCGCCGTCAACATCGGCGTCAGTCATGATGATGATGCGGTGGTAGCGCAATTTGTCAGGGTTGAACTCTTCTTTGCCGATGCTGGTGCCCAAGGCGGTGATCAACGTCAATATTTCGTTGCTGGTCAATAGCCGCTCAAAACGCGCACGCTCGACATTCAAAATTTTGCCGCGCAAGGGCAAAATGGCTTGAAACTTTCGGTCTCTGCCTTGCTTGGCTGAGCCGCCTGCCGAGTCTCCCTCAACAATGTAAATTTCGCACAGGGCTGGGTCTTTTTCTTGACAGTCAGCCAGTTTTCCTGGCAAGCCCATACCATCTAAAACGCCCTTGCGCCGCGTCATTTCACGGGCTTTGCGAGCAGCCTCGCGCGCACGGGCCGCCTCAACAATTTTGCCGCAAATTATTTTGGCATCGACTGGGTTCTCTTGTAAATAATCAGCCAGGGCTTTACTGACCACTTCTTCAACCGGGCCACGCACTTCGCTGGACACTAGCTTGTCTTTGGTCTGGCTACTGAATTTGGGTTCAGGCACTTTCACTGAAAGCACGCAACACAGCCCTTCACGCATATCGTCACCAGTGACCTCAACTTTGGCTTTTTTGGCCTGCTCAGTGTCGTCGATATACTTGTTGATCACGCGAGTCATGGCTGCACGCAGGCCTGTCAAGTGGCTGCCGCCATCGCGCTGGGGTATGTTGTTGGTGAAGCACAGTACGTTCTCGTTGTAACCATCGTTCCACTGCATGGCCACCTCAGCAGTGATGTTGGTGTTTTGATCGCTGAGGCGCTCGCCAGTGGCATGAAATACATGGCCGTGAAGCACCCTCTTGCCTGTATTGATGAACTCAACAAAACCTTTGACGCCCCCAGCAAAAGCAAAATTGTCTTCACGCTGGTTGCGCTCGTCGATCAATCGAATTTTGACGCCATTGTTTAAAAAACTCAGCTCACGCAGGCGTTTGCTCAAAATGTCATAGTGAAAATCGATGCTGGAAAAAATCTCGAGGTCAGGCAAAAAATGCACCTCGGTGCCGCGCTTTTCGGTTTCACCAACTACTCGCAAGGGAGAGACCTCAAATCCATCGCGAATTTCAAGTAAACGATCTTGAGGAATCCCCTGCTTGAACTCCATAAAGTGTGTTTTGCCTTCGCGGCGAACGGTCAAGCGCAGCCACTTTGACAAGCCATTGACACAGCTCACGCCCACACCATGCAGTCCACCTGAAACTTTGTAGCTGTTTTGGTTGAACTTGCCCCCTGCATGCAGCTCGGTCAATGCAATTTCTGCGGCGCTGCGCTTGGGCTCATGTTTGTCGTCCATTTTGACGCCAGTAGGGATACCTCGACCGTTGTCAGTCACACTGATTGAGTTGTCAGAGTGGATGGTGACCACAATGTCGTTGCAATGGCCTGCCAGGGATTCGTCGATGGAGTTGTCCACCACTTCAAACACCAAATGATGCAAACCCGTGCCGTCTGAGGTGTCACCGATGTACATGCCAGGGCGTTTGCGCACGGCCTCAAGCCCCTCAAGAATTTGGATACTGCCCTCGCCGTAGCTGTCCAGGTCAGGTGCAGGTGCAGGTGCAGGTGCAGGTGCAGGTGCAGGTGCAGGTGCAGGTGCAGGTGCAGGTGCAGGTGCAGGTGCAGCGGGTTGATCGGCGTTGGCTTGCTTGGGGGTATCGGTCATGGGTCAGGTTTATCTGGAAACTTTGATCAGAACAAGAGATTCAAGGCGGGCGATCGGTAGCGCTCAAGGCCACTGGCCTGATGCTTTGGGCCTCAGATGCGCATTGGCATCACCACGTATTTAAAGCCTTGTTGGTCGGGCGCCGTCAATAAGGCGCTTGAGTTGGTGTCTCGCAATTCGAGCGTCACGCTGTCACAACTCATGTTTGACAAAGCATCGATAAAGTACAAGACATTGAAGCCAATCTCGAAAGAGTCTCCGCCGTAGTCGATTTCGAGCTCTTCTTTGGCTTCTTCATGCTCAGCATTGCTAGAGGCCATGCTGAGCATGCCCGGTTCAATGTTAACGCGGATGCCTTTGAATTTTTCAGCGGTCAAAATGGCCACGCGTTGCAAACTTGATAACAAAGCCGTACGGCTGAGGGTCATGCTGTTTGGGTGATTTTTAGGGATCACCCGGTTGTAATCAGGAAATTTTCCTTCGACCAGCTTGCTGACAAACTCGATGCCGCTGAAGTTGAACTGCACTTGGTTGCTGCCAAAACGTAATTCAATCAGGCTATCTTCCGTCTGGGCATCGTGGGTGTCTGCACTGTCACGCAACAAGCGCTGCAATTCGAGCACCGTCTTGCGCGGCAAAATGACCTCTTGCTTGGGCAGGTTGGTATCGAGAGTGGCTTGTGCCAGCGCCAAGCGATGGCCATCGGTAGACACCAGCGTCAGGCTGTTTCCTTCCGTCACAAACAAAATACCATTGAGATAGTGGCGAATGTCATTCATCGCCATGGCAAAGTGCACCTGATGGATCAGGCTTTTGAGCGTCTTTTGCGGCACGCTAAAAGTGGGGCCAAAATCGGCCACATCCTTCACCAGCGGAAAGTCTTCGCTCGACATGGTTTGCAACGTAAAGCGACTCTTGCCACCTTGCAGCAGCAGCTTATTTTGGTGGGCACTCAGGGTCACCCATTGATCGTTGGGCATCGAGCGCAAAACATCAATTAATTTTCGTGCCCCTACTGTGGTGGTGAAGAGATTCGGGTCGCCATCGAGTTCGATGGTGGTTCGCACTTGAACCTGAAGATCTGAGGTGGTCAGCTCAATCATGCGCCCGGCCTTTCGAATCAGTACATTGGCCAAAACGGGCATGGTGTGCCGACGCTCTACGATGCCAGAGACGGACTGCAAGGCTTTTAAAATTTTATCCTGCGTGGTCTTCAAAAGAATCATGACAAGCTTTTCAAATAAGGTAAGGCGGGTGGCATTTTCGGTGGTGAAAAATGCGAAATACTGAGAGTGGGGTCAGCCCTTGAGGGTTTGCTCCAACACGTGAAGTTGCTGATTGAGCTCGGTGTTTTTTTGGCGTTCGCCAGCAATTTTTCGCACTGCATGCAACACGGTGGTGTGGTCACGCCCACCAAACAATTCACCGATTTCAGGCAAACTCTTTTGCGTCATTTCTTTGGCCAGGTACATCGCGATTTGGCGTGGCCGAGCAATGTTGGCGGGGCGCTTCTTAGAGTACATATCAGCGACCTTGATTTTATAAAAATCAGCCACTGTTTTTTGAATGTTTTCAACCCCGATGTGCCGGTTTTGAATTGAGAGCAAGTCTTTCAGTGAATCGCGGGCAAGTGGGATGGTAATTTCTTTATTGCTAAAGCGCGCAAAGGCCAACACTTTGCGCAACGCCCCTTCTAATTCGCGCACATTGGCGCGCACATTTTTGGCGACAAAAAAGGCTACATCTTCAGCCAAAGAGATGCCCTCAGCCACGGCTTTGCGCATCAAAATAGCCACCCGCATCTCAAGCTCGGGGGGCTCGATGGCCACGGTCAGTCCGGCATCAAAGCGCGAGGTCAGACGCTCATCAATGTCCACCAGCCCCTTGGGGTAAGTGTCGCTGGTCATGATGATGTGGGCTCGCTTGGCCAGCAAAGCCTCAAAGGCATTGAAAAACTCTTCTTGAGTACGATCTTTGCCCGCAAAAAACTGGACATCATCGATCAACAGCAAATCGAGTGAGTGGTACTTGGCTTTTAACTCATCGAAGGTCTTGCGCTGATAATTTTTAACTACATCGGTGATGAACTGTTCGGCGTGTAAATACAAAATGCGCGCGTTGGGGTTGTCAGCCAATAGAGCGTTGCCCACGGCGTGAATGAGGTGGGTTTTGCCCAGCCCCACCCCCCCATAGATAAAGAAGGGGTTGTACCTGTCGCCCGGCGCGCCCGCCACGTGCAGGGCTGCAGTGCGCGCCATTTGATTCGCACGCCCTGGCACCAGCGTGTCAAATGTCAAGGCGCTGTTGAGCCTTGAGCGTGAGGGCAGCTTAGCCACGCTGGGCAGCGCTGGCTGGGCAGTTTCGGTTAGCTGAGCGCTGGCCGTGGCTGAGCTGGCCATCACGATGCTTGCTAGGCTGGGCATCAGGGTTGTGCTACGTGCAGCATTGCGCGAGGGCACGCCCAGGGCTGACAACGCGATCTCCAGACGCACGGGTTTGCCCGCCAACTCACTGAGCACAGATTCAATTCGGCCCGCGTATTGGTTGCGAATCCAATCAAGCTTGAAACGGTTAGGCACCTTGAGCGTGACCACTGTGTCTTCGCCTGTGGCCTCGCTGACGCTGGCATCTGGCAAAGGCCGAATCCAGGTATTGAATTGTTGTTCAGGGAGTTCAGCGGCGAGCCGCTCGCAGCCTTTGTGCCAGAGATCCAGGGTCATGAATTTTTTGTGGAAAAGGTCTCTTCGAAGCGCTGTGATTCTACGTTGCAAACAGTCAGTCTGACAGACTTATCCACAGTTTGATGGCGGCTCTTTTTTCAGTCTTTGTAAGTCAATTTTTGACGTTTGCTCGCAGATCGAGTCATAATGTTGGGTTTCCAGAAACCAATGCCAAAGAGTGGTTTTGAACCCTCTGAGCTGGGTGCCGCTCTTGGTGGTCCCAGGGGCGACTGGCCGTATTTGGCGTTGCGCTAGGCGTTCTGGCCAAAACTCGCATTTTCGATTGAATTGGATTGACCATGAAACGTACCTATCAAGCCTCCAAGATCCGCCGCGCTCGCACCCACGGTTTTTTGGTTCGCATGAAATCTCGGGGTGGCCGCGCAGTGATCAACTCGCGCCGTTCTAAAGGCCGCAAGCGCATTGGTCTTTAAGGCATTGGCTGATTGAGCCGTTGTGTCGAGATGTTGAGTGCGGCTGACTTCGAGAAAGCGCTGAGCCTTAAGCCATGTGCCAAGAGTATGCATTTTTTTGTGCATCATCTGCCGCCAGAGGCTTTGACTGTGGCCGCTCGTTTGATTCAGCGCGCGAAGTTATCCACACCACCCCTTGATGCGCCACGTAGAGTGGTGGATAACTCCGTCTTGAGTGAGCGCGGGTCTCGAGCGCCAAAAAGTCAGCCGCTTGAACCTCTTGTTTTGCTGGGCATGGTGGTGCCTAAGAGACATGCCAAGCGGGCGGTCACACGCAGCTTGCTCAAGCGCCACATCCGTGCCACCTTCGGTGAGCAGTTGCGCCTTGCAGGACTGGGTTGCGGGGGCTGGGTGGTTCGTTTGCGCTTACCCTTTGAGCGCGAGAAATTTGGCAGTGCCCAGTCTGTGGCTCTTGCGGCCATCATGCGTCACGAGTTGACTGAGCTCATGAAACGCGCTGGAGCCGTCGGTGATGCGGTCTAAATCGTGTTTGGGCTTTACACAGCACTTGCTGATGGGGTTGGTGCGGGCTTACCGTTTTTTTCTTAGCCCTTGGTTGGGGGTCAGTTGTCGCTTTGAGCCCAGCTGCTCGGCATACGCTTTGCAGGCTTTGTCACAGCACGGTGCTGCTGTCGGCAGTTATCTGATTGCGGCACGTTTGATACGCTGCCATCCCTTTTGTGCAGGCGGACATGATCCCGTTCCCTGTGCTGCGCCCCGTTTGTTTTCTCACTGGCGTTGTGGTCCTACAGATCCAAGCCCTTTGCCTCAGAAAGATGGTCTATGAGCGATATCCGTCGCACGCTGTTATTGGTGATTTTTAGCATGTCCCTGGTGATGCTGTGGGATAGCTGGAACAAGCACAAAGGCAGCCCCTCGATGTTTGCGCCACCCCCGATGGCCACCAGTGTGGTGCCCGATGGCTCGACCGCGTCCAACTTGCCGACAACGATTCCAGCAGCAATGCCACTTGTACCCGCTGTGGCTGCACCGGGCCCCGTCGCAGCGGCGTTGAGCTCCAGCAAAGTGCTTGTGAGCACGGATGTTTTGCAGGCCACGATAGACACCCGTGGCGGGGCACTGGTGCGGCTTGAGCTTCTAGGCCAGCCAGACTCGGTAGATCCTAAGCGCAATGTGGTGTTGTTTGATCAATCTGACAAGCGCTTGTACACCGCGGAGACCGGCTGGATCGGCGCAGGCGATGGCGCCCTGCTGCCCAACCAGTACAGCCTCATGGAGCTGGTGCCAGGCCCGACCACATTGCAAGACGGGGCCAGCGAACTGAGCGTGCAGTTGGTGGTTACTGAGGCCGGCGTTCAATGGACCAAAACTTACACTTTCAAGCGTGGTGACTTTGTGATTGGTGTGCGGCAAGCGCTGACCAACCTCTCAGACCAAATTCTCAGCCCCCAGCTTTACTTTCAGTTGCAGCGAGATGGCAACCCTCCAGAGGGTGAGTCCATGATGTATTCAACCTTCACGGGCCCCGTGCTGTACACCGACATGGCCAAGTTTACCAAGGTGCCTTTCAAAGACATCGAAAAGCGTCAACCCGGTGAGCTTCCTGCCTATAACATCGATGCGGACAATGGCTGGGTGGGGATGGTTCAGCATTACTTTGCCTCGGCCTGGCTTTTGGGACCAGAGGGTGACGACCGACGCGCCCGCCGCTTTGAGACCCAAAAAGTTGCCTCCAATCAATATGCCATCAGCATGACAGTGCCGTTGGGTGTTTTGGCGCCAGGCGCTACTGTCAGTTTGCCTGCGCGCTTATTTGCGGGCCCCCAAGAAGAATACAAACTCGACAAACTGGCCACCGGGCTTGAGCTGGTGCGTGACTATGGGGTGTTAACAATCCTCTCAAAGCCCCTGTTTTGGCTGCTCAATGAGCTGAACAACCGCTTGGGCAATTGGGGCTGGGCAATTGTGGCTTTGGTGGTGATTTTAAAAGTTGCGTTTTATTGGCTCAACACCAAAGCTTATCGCTCGATGGGAAAAATGAAGTCTGTCGCACCCCGTATCACTGAGATGCGAGAGCGTCTGAAAGACAACCCTCAACAGATGCAGCAAGAAATGATGCGCATCTACCGCGAAGAAAAAATCAACCCTATTGGCGGTTGTTTGCCCATGTTGATTCAGATGCCTTTTTTCTTTGCGTTGTACTCAGCCTTGCTCGCCAGCGCCGAAATGCGCGGAGCGCCTTGGATTGGTTGGATCACTGACCTCTCTGTGCCTGACCCCTACTATATTTTGCCGGTCATCATGGCCGCCACAGGCTTGGTTCAAACCTGGCTCAACCCCACCCCTCCTGACCCCCTGCAGGCTAAAATGATGTGGATCATGCCCCTGGCATTTTCAGCCATGTTTTTTGTTTTTCCTGCAGGCTTGGTGTTGTATTGGTTGACCAACAACGTGCTGTCCATTGGTCAGCAATATTTAATCAACAAGCAGTTGGGCGTGAATAATTGACGCAAAAACGCATCCCAGTCTGCTCCAGACTGGGCGCATATTGCAGATAATGGTGGGCGGGGTAGACCCGGCGTCAACTTTTGATGTCGGCTCTGGAGGCAGTCGTTGTATTTTGGCGCTGACGAACTCCACCCCGCGCCAAATTCTCGTCATCTTTGTTGGCGCTTACCGCTCATGACGTCCCTTCTTGCCGAGCCTATTGTGGCCTTGGCCACGGCGCCGGGCCGAGGGGCCGTAGGCATCGTGCGTTTGTCTGGGCCTAATTTGGCGCTTTGTGCGCAGACTTTGTGCGGCGTGTCGTTGCGGCCGCGGCATGCCACCTACGGGCCATTCAATGACGCTCAAGGACAAGCCATCGATCACGGCCTGGCTCTATTTTTTCCTGGGCCCCACTCCTACACAGGCGAGGATGTGCTTGAAATACAGGCCCATGGCGGCCCTGTGGTGTTGCAATTGTTGCTGGCGCGTTGCCTGGAGGTGGGGGTGGCCCTGGGCCTGGGCATGCGTTTGGCTGAACCCGGCGAGTTCACCCGACGGGCTTTTCTCAATGGCAAGATGGATTTGGCGCAAGCCGAAGCCGTGGCTGACCTGATTGACGCCAGCACCGAGACAGCGGCCCGCTCTGCCAGTCGATCACTCACTGGGGTGTTTTCTGACGAGATTGACGCTTTGCGTGAGCAGTTGATTCGTTTGCGCTTGTTGGTCGAGGCCACGCTTGATTTTCCTGAAGAGGAGATTGATTTTTTGCAGCAGGCTGATGCTCAAGGTCAATTGAGCTATTTGCAATCGCAGATTGACCGAGCGCTGATGCGTGCTCGTCAAGGGGCCTTGCTGCGGGAGGGCATCATGGTGGTGTTGGCTGGGCAGCCCAATGTCGGCAAAAGCTCATTGCTCAATGCTTTGGCGGGGGCCGAATTGGCTATTGTGACGCCCGTAGCTGGTACCACCCGAGATAAGATCGTTCAAACTTTGCAGATCGAAGGTGTGCCCATGCACATCATTGATACGGCGGGTTTGCGTGAGTCGGTGGACGAGGTTGAGCGCATCGGCGTGTCGCGAAGCTGGGATGAGATTGAGCGGGCTGATGTGCTCATATTTTTGCATGACCTGGGCCGCTTGGGGCAAGCCGAGTACGACGCGGCCGATGCCGAGATTGCAGCCCGCATCAAGGCGCTGCCTGGGAGAATTCCGAGCGTTGTGCATGTGTTCAACAAAAGTGACTTGTCTCATCCGCGGCCTTGGTCAGAGACACCACTTGACAGCCTCATCCTCTCGACGCTCACGGGCGATGGCCTGGGCATATTGCGCCAACGCTTGCTCAGCTTGGTGGGTTGGCAAAGTTGCCCCGAGGGGGTCTACACTGCCCGCACACGCCACGTGATGGCGCTGCGACAAACGGCCGATCACCTGCAGCAGGCACAAACCCACCTCAGCACCCCCCACGCTGCGCTTGATCTACTGGCTGAAGATCTCAGGCATGCTCATAAAGCCCTGGGAAGCATCGTGGGTGAGCTGAGTGCTGACGATTTGCTGGGTGAGATTTTCAGCCGTTTTTGCATCGGGAAATAGCCTCGGAGTTGATGTGATTTTGGTGGTAGTCATGACCAGCATCTTCAGTTCCGAGGGGTATATACCCAATACTGTTTACTTAGTACCAAAATGCGCTATATTTTTCAATTTTTGGGGCAGACATGGCTCGAACCAAGGGGCAACTATCAACCGGGGCGCGGTTGGCTGACTTTCTGACGGTTGGTTTTCTGGCGATGCACTGCCCATTGGCGTATGGTTAGAAATTGCGTCATCTCGTGCAGTGAAGACTCGGGGCAAACGAAATGTACGAGGAGTCAAACGAAGGAACTCCCAATATGGAGCAAGAAAAAGAGGCGACCCCCTCAACCAGCCCTGCAATCCAAAGCCTCGAATTATTTTTAAGTAAACAGTATTGCATGTATACCCCTTGGAGCGTCAACCATGGCAATATTAAGTCATGACCTCAAAATCACATCAAGATATTGTTTTTCAAACAATGAATCTCAAACGACCATCTTGATTATTGGCGAAATAAAAATATCACACGGATATCGGATATTCAAACGACTGGGCGGTGTCAAGGCTGAAGTGCAACACCTGAGGGGGTATTTTATTCCCGAATTTTTTCGATCAATTCGCTGTAGACCTCGCGAGGTGTTCGAAAGCCGAGGACTTTGCGAGGACGGTCGTTAAGAGCGCTTTCGATATAGGCCA
>JANMEO010000191.1:0-12433 GCA_031376995.1 Burkholderiales bacterium | reverse complement strand
CGCTAGCGCAGCAGATGAAAGTTGCTCATGATAGGCCAGCCAGTCGTGAGCGGGGCCATCCCAGTCAAGCATGGGCAGGAGGTTCATGGGGTCGCACAACGCTTCCCAATCCAAGGCGGTGAGCTCAAGTTGAGGCATTGGCTTCACGGTGCTGAAGAGACCGTCAGACTTGCCATCGTCAACTGCGAATGTCGCAAGGCCGCCTCTATTTTCCTGGCGTACTACTAAAGTTTGGACACGCGAACTCTGCCCCTCCCCTTGCACGGGAGATGAAGGCCGATCATCGTCTGTGTGCCAGTTCTCTGGGAGGATCTCCGCATCCAGACTAATCTCCAGGAACTGCCATGGGTCCCCCGCACTGTCCCAATCCGGGTTGATAGGCACTGGCGCGGGCATATCTCGGGCGACCTTGCTCTCGACAGCTCTAGGCGCTGTTGTGGCTGCCAAGGCCTGCGTACATTGCTTGACCTGCCCAGCAGTTCGGCCACGCTTAGGGCCCACACGGGCCAACAACTGAGCTTGTAAAGCGCTGCGCTTGGGGGGGGGAGCGGCAGAACTGGCCGACGCTGCACCGCGCCGTGGCCGTCTCGTGTGCAGAGTGCTCAAGGCGGCTGAGGTTGAGGCTGAGGGTGCAGAGACAGACACGTCATCCTTGAGCTGCGGCCTTAAAGACATAGGATGAGGGCTGGATACAGGCTTCATGTCTTGATCGCCTTGCACAAAAGCGCCCCCAACTTGCTTGGAGAAGAGGTGGCAAAACGAAGATTGCGCGCAAGGGCAGCTTGTTGCCGCTCAACGGCCTTGGGAAAGGCCCCAATAGCACCAGCATACGGGGGTTGCAACCCTGAGACTTCAGTAGGGCTGAGAGAGATCATCATGGTGGTCGTGGGGGATGATTAATACAAACTATACCCATCGAAACTGAAGATGCTGGGTTGATGGGTTGTTTGGGGAATGGGGGTGCAAGGTGCAAGGCGCAAACCGCAGCCCTATCCGTTGATAGGGCGAGGATTTGCAACGCCGCAGACCCGTTTCCCAAACGGCCCAGCAACTCGGCATCTTCAGTTCCGATGGGTATAGATGGCTGATGTGAACATCGCAATTTTAGTGCCTGCTCGGAAAGTCCTTGCACGTCGAGGTCGCCCATGACCCACCAGCGTCAACAGGGACGAACAAGAGGCTGCGGTCGCCCCTGCATTTTCATCTAAAACTGTCTTCAAGCTCGCGTGAGTCGCCAGCGCACTGGCCTTATTGATTGCGAAAAATAGGGGCTGGCGAGGATTTTCCGAACAGCCCCTAATCAGTGATCAGAGCGGGATCCATCTACCCAGCATGAGGGGGCATTCAACCCGCCCTCATGCTTGCAGGGGCAAGAGCGCACCGGATCAATGCAACAAGGGAATGACAAAGCGACAGTTGGGTGCTAGCTCCGTCCAGAGCAGGATCTGGCCGGGCATGAGCCAGCTACCATCCTCGGGCGGTGACTCAAAATCCAGGGTCCCAGGCAGCCGCATCAAAGTAAAGTGAATGGCTTGGCCATCACGGCGCAGGGTCATCTCGCAACGCGGCCAATGACTGGGCAGACAAGGCACAAAGTACAGCTCGTGCGCGCTGATTCGAAGCCCAAAGACAGACTCGATCGCAGCCCGGTGCATCCATGCCGCCGCGCCGGTGTACCAGCTCCAGCCCCCCCGCCCAGTGTGCGGTGGGGCACTGCAAATATCACCTGCCATGACGTAGGGCTCTAGCCCATAAACGATGCCTTGCGTAGGATGGGCACTGCGGTGGGCCGGGCTCAGCCAAGTGAACCAGCGGTACACCTTGTCTATTTCAGCACCCACCCCTTGGCCGCTGGAAGTAGCCATTTGAGCCTGAGCCATCAAGCCCCAAATGGCCGCATGGGAGTATTGCCCCCCGTTTTCGCGCACCCCTTGGGGGTAAGCCTGAATATAGCCCGCGTTGGGCAGGGCCTGGGCTAAGGGCGGATCAAGCAGGCGCAGCAGGCCCGAGGCCTCATCAGCCAAATGGACCTCAACGGCGTGCAATGCTTCACGCTGACGCTGCGGTGGCGCCACGCCCGAGAGCACCGCCCAAGCCTGGGCGATGAGGTCGATGCGAGCCTCGGTGTTGGCGTGCGACCCCAAGGGCTGACCATTGTCAAAGAAGGCGCGCAGGTACCAGTGTCCGTCCCACGCTGAGCCCAACAAAGCCCCTTGCCAACCCGCGGCGGCCTCGTCCCAGCGCTGCGCTCGCTCCAGATCACCCCGCTCTCTGGCCAGTGGCGCAAAGCCAGCCACCAGAGTGCAAGCGAACCAACCCAACCAGACTGACTCTCCGCTGCCACCACAGCCCACACGGTTCATGCCGTCGTTCCAGTCGCCGCCCCCCATCAGCGGCAGGCCGTGGGCCCCCACACGCAGGCTGTGGTCAATGGCACGGGCCGCGTGCTCATAGAGGCTGGCGCTGTGCTGACTGACGCAGGGTGTGTCGTAACGGTCCTCTGCCCCATCGGGGATAACCCCCCCTTCAATGAAAGCCACAGGCTGATCCAGCAATGGTGTGTCACCGCTGGCTTTGAGGTAGTGCAAAACAGCATACGGCAACCACAACAAATCATCACTGATGTACGTTCGCACGCCAGCCCCCGTTGGCCAATGCCACCAGTGCTGCACGTCGCCCTGCTCAAACTGACGTGACGCACACAGCACGATTTGCTCACGCAGCATGTGGGGGGCAGCCCACGCCAGTGCCAAGGTATCTTGAAGTTGATCACGAAAACCTGTAGCACCTCCAGCCTGATAAAAACCGGCCTTGGCCCACAGCCGACACGACACCGACTGATACAGCAGCCAACGATTGACCATCACATCAAATAGCGGATCAGGCGTTTTAACTTGGGTTGCCCCCAGCAGCGAATCCCAGCGCTGACGCACAGTTTCAGCCCGCTGCCCAGGCGGCACAGCGGCTGCGCGCAGCGCCAAATCGCGTGCGGCCTGCGGGCTAGCGCCATGGCCAAGCAGAAAAACTCGCTCAGCCGTTTCACCACCGGGCAGCCGCAGGCGCAATGACATCGCGGCACAGGGGTCTAGTCCCAAGCCGCTACGTTGAGCAAAATAATCAGGCACTAACGGCCACCCTCGTGAATCAACGCACTCGCGACGGTCGCAGGTCCAGTCGATGTCAAACCTGGCACGCTCCGCTTCAGCCACCGTCACCGCCACAAAAGCTGTGCTGCCCCCCCATCCCCCTGAGCGCTCGCGCTGGGTGCACAGCAGTGCGACGCCCTGCGCCCCACCCACGCGCAATGCATGCATGCTGGTGAGGGTTGTAGCGCGGTCCGCTCGCCGAGCGCCCATCATCCACTCGACCATAGAGACGATTCGCAGCGCTCGGGCTGTCGGGCCATGGTTGTGCAATTGCACCCTCAACTGCCGCACAGCCGCATCGGCATCAACACACCAAGAGGCCACCACCTCTAAGCCCCCATGGCGGTGGTGGATGGTGGTCTCGCCTTGTCCATGCCCCACTCTGTAATGTGCATGGTCTGCGGCCCATGCCGATGGCGTCAGACTCCACGTCTCGCGAGTCAGCTCGTCTTGCAAGAGCAACCATTCAGATGGCGGATCGGCCACCGGATCGTTAGACCACGCTGTGAGCTGATTCAAACGGCTGTTGCCTGCCCAGGTGAAGCCCCCCCCCGCTTCCGAGATCAAACTACCAAAATGGGGATTTGCCAGCACATTGATCCACGGCCGCATAGGCCGCTTACGTAGCCCCACCTTGAACCAGAAAGTGCCCGACTCACCCTTAAAGTCGCCGCTTACTGGTTGGACAGGCTCATGGCCCACAGGCACCGCGCGCAAAGCAATGCCTGACATACCAAGGCGCTCTTCATTCAACGACTCGTGCAGCGCACGCCAAACCCTTAAATGGTAGTTGAGCGGCCGACCATCCGCCTCTAGCCGCAAGCGCGCCACATGCTGCAGCGTGCTGGCCTCGTCAGCAGACAAATCTTCGGCGCGCACGACAAAGATCGCAACCCGGCCATCGGCCCCATTGGCGACCTGATCGCGAGCCAGTTGATCGCGCAACGCTTGCAACTCACCTTGTAGGCCACTTTGGTAAGTGACCACCTCGGCGTTGACGATCACCAGGTCGCAGGTCTGCCCGCCCCATGACCAAACACGCAGCGCCTGCGCTAAACCACGAATCAGCCCCAAGCCTTGGGGTGCACTCGCGCTCACCAGCAACAAGGGCCGCTCCGCAGAAAGCCCAAATCGCCACAGCAAACTTCGGTCGCAAACTTCGCCAACTGGGGGAGCTTGCGAGCGCGCCAGATTGAACACCAGTGCTGTGGTCAACATCTGAATGTCGGCCCAGGCGTCAGGCGAGAGTTTCCAAGTTCGCCAACGAACCTCACTCATCGTGGCTGACATCAGCGAAGCGCGTTGCACATGACTCGGTTGACGGTACCTGTCCACGATGGCATCGAGCATGCCCGGGCCATCAACGGCAGTGGTACCAAAGACCAAACGTGCCTTTGAGCCAGGCGCTAGGCGCAATCGCAAGCTCATTGCGCACATCGGGTCGAGCCCAGTATCCAGTGCCAGCTCACCGCTGGCAGGGGGCATTTGCATCTGGGCCAGGGGTTGGCTGGCGGTGCGGTTGCGGCCGACCCAATGCTGCCGATTGGTTTGCAATTGCAAGGCTACCACCTGCGCATCCCCTTCGGCGATGAAGTGTGCCACGTGCAAGCTGCGCTCGCCCTCCAACCGAGGTCGACGCTCAAACACCAGAGCTTGCTGCTGTGCACGCCATTGCGCTCCTAAAAAAAGATTAGAGAATGCAGGATGCGACTCGTCCGCCCTGGGGTCCACCAAGGTGGGCTCAAAAGCAGAGAGCAGCTCAATATCGACTGTTCGCTCGCTCAAATTGTGCAACTCAACCTGGCGAAACTCAATGTCATCTTCTGGGCTCACCCAGACCGTCAGACGGCTGTGAAGTGCAGGCCAGGCGGCACACAAAACCATGCGATCCGCATGAAACTCAGCACTGTAGTGCGCCAAGGGATCGGGCGCTGGGTGGTGGGTGATGGACACCGCCTGGGGCTGTCGATCCCAGCGCACATAAAAAAAGTGCCCGCAAGCGTCTGTCAAAGCATCATCGCGAGTGCGTGTAATGCCAAGCCCCCCCCAGACGCTGGTACCTGCACCGTTGGCTCTCAGCGCAACCTGATAACGCCCATTCGAAAGCAACTGTGTGGGCTCGATGGCGCCCACACCTGGTAACACCTCGCGAGGGCCGCTTCCTGCTCGAGCCGCCGACGTGGGCCGCGTCTGCAAGCCCGATGGTGCCGGCAACGGCGGCACCTCGCGTGGCACGCGCTCGTGCAGCAAAGAAGCCACCGCTTGGATGTGCGCATCAGCCATGCCCCAGCGGCGAGCCACACCATCAAGCAAAACATTGGCCAATGCCACAATGCACATCCCCTGGTGATGCGCCATGTAGGTGGCCACCAGGGTGGCGCCAGACGACGGTGTCACTGAAAAGTCTAACGCCTCAATCATGCCGTAGCGACCGCGTGCCGCCAGACTCTGCAGCGCCACCAAGTTGTCATGGGCGGCACGAGGGTCGACCTGAGCCGCCAGCACGCTGGCATAGGGTGCGATCACCAGTTCATCAGACGATGTGCGCCTCAACGCCAGCTGCGGCACCCCTTGCGGCGCATACTGGTAAGCCAAAGTATGGTCTCGTTCAGCATGGGCGGATTCAGAGGCCCCCCAAGGCACGCGATGCGAAGCCCCAAATGTCATTTGCTGAGCCAGAGCAGCCAGCGATGCCTCATAGAGCACTGAATGCGGCGGCTCATCCAACACCAAACTGGGCATCAGATACTCAAACATAGACCCCGACCATGAGCGCAAGCCCACCTGCATGCCGGTGGCAAAGAACGGCCGCCCGAGTGCCGCCCAGTGGCCCACTGGCACATCACCCTTGGCGATGGCCAGCAAGCTGGCCAATCGCGACTCCGAGGCCAGCAAGTCATAAAAACATGTATCAAGCTGCTGCTCAGCCACCCGCCATCCAATGTGCAAAAGCCGTCGCTTGCGGTCATACAGAAATGCAAAGTCAGCCTCCCACGCCATCGATTCACAAGCCGAGGCAAGCTCCAGCAAGCGTGCACCAGCGCAAGTGGACGACTTTTGCAGATTAGGGCCGGCCATCAGCCCCAACCTTGCCTCCGTAATGTGGGCATCCAAATCTCGCCAGGCAGATCGAAGGGTGGCCAAATAATCAACCTGCAGCCCGGCCAGGTCTTGAAACAGCATCGTCCCTTTGGGTGACTGCTGCGAAACGCCAGACTGTGAACTCTGCGTGGCCTCAGAACACTGAGCCAGCTCAATCTCTGCCTTCTCAAGCTCAGCATTAAAAGACACGGGATCGCGCAGGGCATCCGCCAGGGGGTCGCCGCTGGCCAGCAAGCGTGCAAATGCGGTGACCAAAGAAGCCATCACCGGAGAAGCTTTCAAAACAGACGCGTTCAGCGGCTCCATCGTCAATGGCGACAAACCCTCGAGGGCCAATAGGCGATTGCGTGAGTGCCTGATCGCATGACGTGCAGCTACCGCATCAAAAGGCGCAGCAGCCAACTCACGGCAGGCATGAGCCACCGCCAACAAATGGCCGCACAAGTTGCCACTGTCAACTGTCGAGACATAAGCAGGCAGCAGGGCCTCTCCAGTGCGGGTGTCATACCAATTGAGAAAGTGGCCTCGGTGACGCGGCAATGAATGGAGTGTGGCCAGGGTTGACTCTAACCTTTGTAGCAAATCTTGCGTACCGATCCAACCAAAGGCTCGCGCGCAGGTGGCACTTAACAAATACAGGCCGATATTGGTGGGCGAGGTGCGGTGCGCCACCATATCGTGGGGCAGCACCTGCAAATTATCCGGCGGAAGGTGCCGATCCTCAGGGCCAACACATCGCTCAAACAATCGCCAAGTGTCACGCGCAAGGCCCTCTAGGTATAGGTGCTGCATACGATCCAGCATGAACCGTGCAGCCGTTCGACAGGCCTTGCTGGCCCACCAATTGGCAAACGGTGAGCTGGCCCACAACAACGTGAGCGCCAGAGCCCAAACAAAGTCAGAGCCGTCGGCAATCCAAAGCCCAATAAGCAACACCAAGGCCAGCACAGGCTCGCCTGCATGACGGCGCAACATGGGCCACAGCTGGCTTTGGCCCTCACCCTGGGTGGCTGCAAAGGGAGTCCACTGCAGCAGATGACGTCGGCTGAACAGCATGCGCCAAAGGGTTCGAACCACAGCGTCTGTATAGAGCCAGGCTTGGGCACCCAGTTGCCAAACCCCCCAAACTCCCCCACCCAGTGCGCGCAACAAATCAATGCCCGCGTGACCATAAAAATAGCGAGGCGCAGCATCACGGTGCCCAGACACTAAACCCGCTAAGGCACCCATCAAAGGCCCCGCCGAATAGGCGGCAAACACCAGCATCAGGGCTGCCAGGGGTGTGATCGTGCGCCCACACAGCGCCAGAATCAGCAAGACCAAAGAGGCAGGTGCAACCATCGAGCGACGTAGGTTGTCCAGCATTTTCCAGCGATGCACACCCCTCAGTGGCCAGCGCAAAGGCTGGCACAGAAACGGCAGCAACTGCCAATCTCCGCGCGTCCATCGGTGCACGCGACCTGAGGCCACATCAGCCTGAAAGGGTGCATCTTCAACCAAGCTGATGTCAGTCACTGCCGCGCAGCGGGCCAAAGACCCTTCTAATAAATCATGACTGAGCACTTGGCCTTCAGGCAAACTTGCGCCGAGTACAGCATGAGCCGCCTGAACATTCAACAAGCCTTTGCCGCAGAAGCTGCCCTCAGCAAAGAGGTCCTGATACACCTCAGAACTGGCTGCGCTATAGGGGTCGATGCCACTTTGGCCCGCAAACAGCCAATAAAAGGGTGTACTTTGGCCTTGTGCTGGCAAAGCAGTCACCACATGGGGTTGCAAAATGCCATAGCCTCTGAAAACATGACGGCCATCAGCACTCAGCTGCGGGTGATTTTGAGGGTGAGCCGCCACCCCCACCAACGCCCTCAGACGACCCGGTGGAAGCTGTGTATCGCTGTCTAACGTCAGCAAATGGCGCGTGCCGGGCTCGATGCGTGAGCGCTGCCCCAAGCCAACAAATGCCGTCTCGTTGCCCGTGGCCAGTGCCGCCAGCAACTCAACAAGCTTGCCCCGCTTACGCTCCCAACCCATCCAACACCGCTCGGTGGGGCACCAGCGGCGAAGCCGATGCAGCAGCAAGAAACGGGGCGCCATGCCTTTTGGCGATGCATAGCGAGCATTGAGCGCGTCAATCTCTTGACACGCCAGATCGAGCAATGCTTGATCGCCTGGTTGATCCTGGCTTTGAGCATCCAGATGATCGGTCAACAGTGCAAACTGCGCGTGATGCTCGGGATTGGCCAAGTGGTGCAAATGCAAGCGGTGCGCGAGCGCGCGCACCGCTTCAGGGTTGCTCAACATGGCAGGGATCACCACCATCACCCGGTGCTCTAAGGGGATCCCTGCTGAAAATGCAAACCGGGGCAGCCGAGCCGGACGCACCCACTCGCTCACCAAACGGTTGATCACCGCCACAGTGGCCTCGCTGGCCGGCAGCACCATCATGGCAAGGCCCAGCCAGAGCCAATACCAAGGGTCGGAAGAATGCTGGCTGGCATCTCCTGCCAGCCATGTGGCTGCGCCCACAAACAGTGTGCCTAATGTGAGCGCGGCCAGGTATGCTGGAAGTTTGACTCTTGGTTCCAAGTAACGTCTGAACCGCATCAGGGGCCGATGAAGACCCAAGTCTTGCATCAACGCATCGCGCCCGCCCCCTTGCAGCCAATAGCCTGGCGTGGCCGCAGCCACCACATCACCCCCGCAAGCGGCCATTTGATCGAGCGTTTGCATGCGGCTTAACAAGGCCTGCGCTACCGCCAGCTCGCCCCTGTTGCAACGCAGTGCCAAGCGTTCAATGGCATGCAATGTCGTATCCCGCGTGGTGGTGTGCTCAGCCTCAAACAAGGGCGTTGACAACATCAAGCACATCAAGGCACTGGCACGCGCCACAAGGTCGGGCCAATCGGCCTCATTCACGGCACGCAATGAAGTCACCGCATTGCTCATGCTCAGGTTGTCAGCGGTCTGATCGGCCACCTGTTGATCACGAACTGCTGCAGGATCAGGCAGCGACTGCTCAAGCCAAAGCCGCACGCCAGGCGCCAATTTTCGCTCGTGAAAGCGTTGCGCGACCCGAGCCAAAAATGCCCCCTCAACCCCGCGCCGGCGCATCACGGCCAACCACTCCACCAGCGCCCTCATGACCTGCGGCGGCGGCGCATATTCGTCGTCGAAGGCTCTGTCTAGCACGGCATCGCAGCACAGATTGGCGACATCTCGAGCCGCCATCTGCGCCGCCTCACGCTCAGCCAGTCGCCGCAAATTCTCAACCAACAGCACACGCAAGGTTGTTGGCAAGGCCCACATTTCACGCAGATTCAAAGCTTGCGTTTGTTGATAGGCTCTTAAAAAATGCACCAACAGATCTTCATCAAAAGCACCGTCAGTGTGCGCCACAAAGGCCCAAGCCACCCCATAGACTCGCGGAAGTCCGGCCAATGGCGGCTCGGTCAGCACCGGCAACTCTCGCACGGCATTGCGAGGCAACTCTAAGTGAATGCGCTTGAGCTGTGTCTCAATGAGGTGAAAGTTGTCCAGCAGCCACTCGGCGGCTGGGCTGACGTCATAGCCTGCAGCTGCTTGAGCTCCGATATAACTGTGCGCAACAAGCAAAGTGCGCACATTTTCGGCCAAGCGGGGAAAAAATGCTGCTCGGTACGCATGGGCCCGCCTGGCCGTGTGAGTGACGCCCAGGCTGATGCCATGTTGGGCAAAGCGCTGCGGACCAAAGATTTCCGCCCGAATCGGCGGCTGAACGGGCCCGCCTTCAACGTTCAATAAAGTCTGCGCTTGAGCGCAAGGCCGCCATAAAAAAAAGTCAGTACTCGCCATGCCTAAAGCACGAGCCACAACACGCCACCAACAACCAACGCAAGCATCAAAACACTCGAGACAAATCGAGCGGCGATAAACCCGTTGAGTTTTTCAGCTCCGCAACGCAGTGCAAATCCACGGCCTACCCCACCCTGACAGCGCTGCAGATGCTCGCCCAGTGCATCCCGATCTAGCAACGCGCCCGTACCGCCACCGCCGAAGGCGGCTGTGCTCCAGCAAGGTCCAACCATCAGCTTGCCGCCCATGTCAGCGAGCACCCGCGAGGTCAACCGCCGTCCCCTCGTCGCTCAAACAACCCAGCGCTGACCCACTGGGCTTAGGGTCCCCACATTCTTGCGCTGAATTGCGTTGCGCAGCCTCGAGCGTGCCATCAACATGAGGCGACGCTGGTTCAAGAGATGTTAACGAAGCGGTCAGTGCCAAGGGTGCCTGACTCTGAGTGAACGTCTGTGAGTTGAAGAAAGGCGTGCCAGCTTTGGCCATGGCACGTTGCCCATAGCCAAACGGCACCACCAAGCCCAACGACATCATGTTGACGCTCACATGACCACCCTGAGCGTCTCTAACCCGAAAAGTCTCAACCTCACCCCGCAACAGCATGCTCGAGCCCATGGCGTACTGCAAGCCCAAGCCCAACTTGCCGCTGGTGGTGTGTTCAGACGCATCAGACATCGCCACGGCACCGGTCTGCGAAAAACGAACCCGCGTGCGCGAACCCACCACACCGATTCGGCCCAAAGCAGAAAAATTAGGCCCAAGCGGCAAAGTGCCCACCAAGTCCAGATTCAGTCCCTTCACTCGAAACTGAGCATCGAGCGACCCAGTTGGCAAAGTATTTGCCCGGTAGCCCGAGTTCCCCAAGTCAAAAAAGCCACCCTCCAGCGCAAAATTTGGGTCTAACTGCCAACCGCCATAGACCTTGTAGCCCGTGCCGTTACGGTCGCGACTGAAGTCCGTCACGATCCCGCCAACCCCCAGTGCCGATGCCACTTGTTCGGGCGAGCCAGGCTTGCTCTCTGTACGCCCCACCGAGATACCCCCGTAGCCGTAATTGCCCTCTCGCATTTGAGCAAAAGTTTGAGTGGCTGCAAAGCAAGCCAAGCTTGCAATACCCATGCGACGCAAAGTTAATCTTGAGATGAAGCTCATGTTGATCATTCCCATCAGGTAGACGGTTTCATGCTGCGCTCTACCTCTCAAAACTAATGAGGAAGATGTGCACAGTACCTACCTGATACTTTTAGGGCTACCAAGCACCGACGTCCGTACGCTGGCGCACCTTTTAAGGCAATTCGTACAATCCTCAAATTAAAAATGTTCGATACCGAACAAATCGCTTAGATTGCTTGGCACCAATCTACTCTCTGAACTCGGCTTTATGCCAGTAGCGTCAGTCGGACTTTGTCGGTCGCATGAAAGAGGCGCTCTAATGATCACCACCACAATTAACCAGGCTTGGCAAAATCACCTCTTAGCAAGCCTGCCGCCTGCCGAGTGGCAACGATGGATGCCATTTCTTGAGCCCGTCGAATTGCCACTGGGTCAATCTCTCTATGAGTCTGGCACGCTCATGAGTCATGTTTACTTCCCCACCACGGCCATCGTTTCCATTCTTTATGTGATGGAAGACGGCGCCTCGGCCGAGATTGCTGTCGTGGGCAACGAAGGCATCGTGGGCGTCTCACTGTTCATGGGGGGCGGCACCACCCCCAGCCGCGCTGTCGTTCAAAGTAGAGGTGAAGGCTTTCGGCTGCGCAGTCAGGTGATGACCGCCGAGTTTGAGAAAGCGGGGCCCGTCATGCACCTGATGTTGCGCTACACCCAGGCATTGATCACACAAATGTCCCAAACTGCGGTGTGCAACCGCCACCACACGCTAGACAAACAACTGTGCCGATGGTTGTTACTGAGCCTTGATAGACTCAAGGGCAATGAGCTGGTCATGACCCAAGAGCTCATTGCCAACATGCTCGGCGTGCGCCGAGAAGGCGTCACCGAAGCCGCGCTCAAACTGCAGGCAGCCGGCCTGATCACTTATGCCCGAGGCCACATCACGGTGCTAGACCGCCCGGGGCTCGAAGCGCGCACCTGCGAGTGCTATGCCGTTGTCAAGAAAGAGTACGACCGACTACTGCCATCGCGCACGGCAACCTGATAAACGGCTTGAGACGCCACGGCGCCAAGCCATCCTCAGTGTTCGCTAGAAGAAGGTTTGGCTAGCCTCTGCATTTACAAAATATACCCGTCGGAACTGAAGATGCTGGGTCGATGGGTCGTTTTGAGAATGGAGATGCAAGGCGTAAAGCACAGCGATACCATTTGGTATCGCGAGCATTTACAACGCCGCAGATCCA
>JANMEO010000048.1:0-5866 GCA_031376995.1 Burkholderiales bacterium | reverse complement strand
GACTTCGAACCTTTCAAATTCACTGAGACGGGGTACTAGCCGCAAACCTGAGCTGTGAAGAGGGCAATCACAGGCTCGAAAATCAAAATACGGCGTGCAGTGAGGGGGGGCTTGGGGCGCTGGGTACCTTGAGGCTGCACGGTTGACTTTGATATCAACCGAAGTACGCTGCTACAGAGCGGCAATCAAGATTCAGTGCTTGGCGCATCAAACTGCAAATCAATCCAGTTGACTTTGTGTTTGATGCGCGAATTAGCGATTATATATGGCTGTCTATGAAGGCTGTCAATTCGGCTTTTGATTTGTTGCCGACAAGAGTGCCAGACAGCTTGCCTTCTTTGAAGATCATCAGGGTCGGAATGGCCCGGATGCCAAACTTGCTGGGGACTTCGCGGTTTTTTTCGATGTCCATCTTGGTGATCTGCAGGCGGCCGACATAGTCGTTGGAGACTTCTTCAAGAAGAACGCCGATGGATTTGCAAGGGCCGCACCATTCAGCCCAGTAGTCGATCAACACGGGCTTGGTGGCTTGGAGGACGTCGGTTTCAAAAGAAGCGTCGGTGGTGGTGGTGATCAGTTGGCTGCTCATGGTGGTTTCCTTAGAGGGGTTGCCGCTCGGAAGCAGCGGCAACAAGGCACAATAATTTTTACACAAAGCACATCGCAACTTTGCGCGCACTGACACAGATGTTTTCTATCACTCCCATAGCATTCACTACCACCCTGGGTCTTTCGGTCAATCAGGTGTGGAAAGAAGTTGCCGAGTTGGTCGATGCTTGGCTGCACACCGTGGGCGTCGATGCGCGGCTGGCGGTGATTTTGTTGCCCCAGGTATGGCATTTGCCCCTGGCGCGTCAGGCTTGGTCTCACCATGTGGGCGGGTGGTTGCCTCGGATTGAGACACCGCAAACCCTCTCAGCAGGATGGTTGCCAGCGGCGCCACCGCAGGCTGGTTTGATTAGCTTTGATGTGGCTGTGGACCGCCTCACAGCCCTCAGTTTGCTGCGACAAGCTTTGCTCGCGCAGGACATGAACCCTCTGGCCCTGGAGCATGCGTTGACCGCTGTTGTCAAAACGGCCCATAGCTTGGCACGTGCTGCCGCACTGGTGCCGCCGCATGGGCGCCAGCGCCATTGGCAAGCGTGTCGCCAGGTGTTGGGCGAGACGGGTGGCCCCGCAGGCCGCGAACGGGCTTTGGCCTTGTTGGCCTTGGAGTGGGCAGCTCAGCACGTACCTGCGCGAACCGATGCGCTGTTTGCTGCTGAGCAAGGTGAGAGGCTGGGTGTGGCCGCCTGGGTGGGAGTGCAGGCCGGTGGCGTCGATCTGCTGGCACAGGCCATTGTGCAGGCCGCATGCCCGCATCGTCCCTGCGCTTGGATAAATTTGGATGGGCCGATAGCAATCAGTGCCGCGCAGGCTGAAGCTGGATTGCCGGCTCATCCGGAGCTGTTTCAAGTGGCTGTGTGTGATGATTTTGAAGAGGAAGCGCAGCGCAGTGCTGCGCAGGTTTTGCATCACCTGTTAAACAATGAGCTGCCTGTGGTGTTGGTGGCTCAAGACCGCTTGTTGGTGCGACGCGTGCAAGCCCTGTTGGCGCGGCAGCAAGTGGTCATTCAAGATGAAACGGGGTCCCCGTTGGCAACCACCACGGCAGCAGCTTTGGTCATGGCGTGGCTGCGCTTGATGAGTCCGCAAGCATCGCTTGATGAGGCGCTCGATGCCCTCAAACTGGTGCCGGGTCGTCAAGAGGCAGTGGGGGCTTTGGAAGTGGCCATGCGGCGCTCTGGTTGGCGTCGTTTAGAGCAGGTGTCGCTGTCAGGGGTGCCAGCACCTGCGGCCCTGATGTGGCAAGCGGTGTTGAGCCATCGCGAGCAATTTTCGGTATCAGCGACGCGCTTGCTGGGGGGATGGGTGGCCGCCTTGACAGAGGCTTTGAAAGCGTTTGGCTTGATGGGGGTTTTGGCGTCGGATGCTGCAGGCGTACAAGTTTTGTCGGCCTTATATGGTTCGGTGTCTGATGTGCAATTTGATCGCTTGGTGGATGGCTTGGGGCCCCTTGATTTATCGTTGTTTGTCAGTTGGGTGGATCAAGTCTTGGCGAATGCGACATTGATTTCGGTGCCAACAACAGGGGCTCAGGTTGAGGTGGTGGTCGCACCCTTGTCGCATGCGGTGCTGCGGCCGTTTGCAGCTGCGGTGTTTCCGGGGGCCGATGCAACGCATTGGGGGTCACCAGAGAGCCTTCATCCGCTGCTCACGCCATCGCAATCTCAAGCATTGGGGTTGCCGACACCCGATATGGCGCTGTTGACCCAGTGGGCGTCTATGCGGCAGTTGACTCGGGTTCCTCGCTTGACGATTTTGCGCCGTTTGAATGACATCGATGAGCATCTCTTACCCAGCCCCTTGCTAGAGCGATTGTTGTTGCTTTGGGGGGCGGCGAAGCCTGCCTGGGCAGGCCAGCCTCAGGCCAAGGATGTGCGTTTGCTCAACTGGGTGGTGCCGCAACCTGTGCATGCGATGGGGCCTGCTGCGCCGTTGCTTTTGCCTGCGCGCTTGAGTGCGAGTGCTTGTGAGGCACTGCGAGCCTGCCCGTATCGATTTTTTGCACTGCGTATGCTTCGGCTTCAGTCAGTCGATGAGTTGGCGTTGGGCCCGGCTAAGCGTGATTATGGCGATTGGTTGCACAAGGTGCTTTGGCGTTTTCATTCTGAGCGTGTGGAGCCTCGGCCGCGAGACGAAGAGCGTGAGCACCTGCGTCAGGTGGCACTAGAGTCTCAGGCCGCGCACGGTTGGGATGATGTTGATTTTTTGCCTTATTTCGCATCGTTCGAGCGACTCATCACGCCTTACCTCGATTGGTTGGTTGAGCGCGAGGCCCAGGGTTTGTTTTGGCTTGAGGGTGAGCGCGAAGTCACGGCTTCACCTGCGGCTTGGGAGGGGGTGCTCATGCACGGTGTGATTGACCGTTTGGACCGCGTGGCCCACACACCCTCCACCTTGGAGTTGATTGATTACAAAACTGGCAGTGCTCAGGCGCTTCGTCAAAGTTTGCGACGGCCCACGGAAGAAACACAGCTCGCTTTTTACGCGGCCTTGGTGCACGCGCAGGCCCCTGATGAAGTGCTGCAGGCGGCGTATTTGCCTTTGGATGAGGGGCATCGTCTGCAAGCAATCGCACATCCCGATTTGGCTGGCAGCGCCCAACGCTTGCTTGAGGGGGTCGGGCATGATTTGGCACGTTTGCGCCAAGGGGCCCCATTGTGGCCTTTGGGCCAAGGCACGGCTTGTACCCATTGTCAGGCACGGGGCCTGTGCCGACGTGATCACTGGGTAATGCCCGTGGCTGTGCCGGTTTCCTTGGAGGACTGTTTGTGACTGGACCCTCGGTGGCGGCGTACCGCAAGGATGGTGAGAGCGTCGCAAGAGAGCAGTTTTATGCGACGGCGTGCGACCCGGATCAAAGTGTGGTGGTCGAGGCTTGTGCGGGGGCTGGTAAAACCTGGATGTTGGTTTCGCGCATTGTGCGTGCGCTCTTAGAGGGCGCTCGTCCCAATGAGATTTTGGCCATCACATTCACCCGCAAAGCAGCGGCTGAAATGCGCGAGCGCTTGGTGGAATGGTTGCGAGCTTGGAGCGCGAATTCGTCAACCACAGAGCAGCGTATCAAAGAGTTGTGTGCTCGGGGCATGTCACATGCTCAGGCCCAGGAGGCTCAGGGTGTTTTGGCCACGTTGAATGACGAGTTGCTGCGCGGCGGGCGAATGGTTGAGATTCGCACTTTTCACGCGTGGTTTTCTCAGTTGCTTAGGGGGGCTCCCTTGGCGTTGCTGGGGCGGTTGCAGCTGAGTCCTAATATGCGATTGCTGGAAGATGCGACAGACCATGAGCCCGCCATTTTTCGCCGCTTTCACAAGCGTGTGCTGGCAGACCCAGCGTTATGTGCTGACTATCACGCGCAAGTTCAATTGCGTGGGCGAAGCAGTTTTCAGCGCTGGTTGCAGTTGGCCTTGGGTAAGCGAATTGAGATTGAACTAGCGCAGCAAGCTGGTGTGCTGGCTCACAGTGTGGAGCCGGTGGGTGTTTCTACCATTGACTCAACGAGTGAACCCTGCGCAGCCATTCGATCACCGCAGCTCAATGAATGGCTGCACGACTTGATGCGCAAATTGCGTTTGCAGATGAAACAAGGGCTGCAGCAAACGGCGGCTCAAAATTTGGAAGAAGCCCTGGCATTGAGCGAAGACCGTCAGGCGTTTGAGGCTGTTTTCAAGGCCTTGATGACAGAAAAATTAACCCCTCGCAAGCGCCTTGGTGACTACGTGGAGCAAGATCAGATTTGCGATGTTTTGCTGAGGCTTCGGCAAGCTCAGCATCAGCACGAAGCCCATATGGAGCATTCACGCATGGTGCGTTTATCTCTTGGGCTGATCGATGAGTTCAGCGCCTACAAGCTTGAGCAAGGGCTTGCCGACATGGCTGATCTTGAGCGTTGTGCTTTGGCGGTTCTGGGTGACAGCAGCTTGTGTGCCTGGATGCAAGAGCGCTTTGATGCCCGTGTGCGTCATGTTTTGATCGATGAATTTCAAGATACCAGCCCCTTGCAGTGGCACGCTTTGCACGCTTGGTTGTCTGGCGATGCGGCGGTGTCGGGTGCGCATGGCAGTGTGCGGCCGCCGTCGGTGTTTATTGTGGGCGACCCCAAGCAAAGCATTTATCGTTTTCGTCGTGCTGAGCCGCGTGTGTTTGAGGCCGCGCGCGACTTTGTGGTGCAAGGTTTGGGTGGCGCAGTGCTGACCTGCGACCATACCCGCCGTAATGCACCTGAAGTGCTTGATGCCCTCAATGCGGTGTTTGAGCAAGCTCAGCAAGAGTCGGCTTTCAGTGGATTTCGTCTGCACACCACCGAGGTGGCTGTGAGTGGCTCACCCAGCCTTGTGGAGGGCTTGCCCTGTGGGTTGTTTATTTTGCCTCGCCCACCACGGGGTGCGTCAGATGAAACGCCTGACTTGGCGAGCTCCTTGTGGCGAGACACCCTGACCACACCGCGTGATGAGCCGCAACTGTTGGTGCGCCAACACGAGGCTCAGCAGGTGGCGCAAGCGATTGCAGCGCTGGTGCGTGGGCAAGTGCTCAACCCACGCAACGGTGCCCCGATCAAACCAGGAGATATTCAGGTGTTGTCTCGCAAGCGTGCCTCGTTGCGTTTGTTGGCGCAAGAGCTGCAAGCTTTGCATATTCCGTTTGCAGCGCCAGAATCTTTTCGCTTGATGGATTCTGCTGAGGTTCAGGATGTGGTGGCCTTGTTGGATGTTTTGGCGTCAAGGCAACATCATTTGTCTCTGGCTCGAGCCTTGAGGAGTCCTATTTTTGGTGTGAGCGACGATGATTTGATGGTGTTGGCTCAGTGTGTGAACCGGCTTCGTGAGGCGGCTCAACAAGCCCCCGGATCTGTGCATGAGGTGTCGTGGTGGGCCGCATTGATGTCGGATTCAGATGAGGCTTTTAGCCCAGCAATGCAGCGAGCGCGTGGTTTGCTAGGGCGGTGGTCTGCGGCCGCAAGCCGCATGCCTGCGCACGATGTGTTGGACCTGATTTTTGATCAAGGCCAAGTGCTCGAACGCATGGTGGCTGCCGCCCCCGCAGCAGCGCGGGGTGCGGCGCAGGCTGCATTGCAAGCATTGATGGCCCAAACTTTGGTGTTGGATGGGGCACGGTATGGCACGCTGTACAACTTTGTGCGCGCGCTCAAGCAACGTGCCTTGAAATTGATGCCACCCGCGCGGGCCGATGCCGTACAACTGCTGACTGTGCACGGGGCCAAGGGCTTAGAGGCTGAGGTTGTCTTCATCATGGATGCAGACCC
>JANMEO010000178.1:0-3090 GCA_031376995.1 Burkholderiales bacterium | reverse complement strand
CTCGGGGGTGCCTCCGGCGGCCTGGCAGGGGCCTCAATAAATAAATTTAATCAAGACAAAACAAGCCCTATGCGGTGCATCACGGCAGCCGATTTCAGGCTGAACGTGGACGATTGAGCTACATTCATACCTCGTGCTTGCGCGTCACCCCAATCGTCCACGTTCACGCTGAAATGCCGTCCACGTTCAAACTGAAATGGGCGTCCACGTTCGCTGAAATACGCATCCAACGCTCGGCGTAATTTGACCGTGCCAACCTTGCCTCGCCCGATCAGCGCTTGAGTCAGGCGGAGCGGCTAAAAAGCCGAGTGGGTGTCCGGTTACGCGGAAGATGCTGAGTCGATGGGTATAGTCAGAATTAGCGGCATGATTGCAAGGTGGTTTTGGTATGGATCAAGGCCCAGTCCGCCGTCAATTTTGGAGCCACATGCCCCCCCATGCCTGCAGGGGTAATCTATGCAGAGCTGCCCGATCCGCTGACGCCAGGCAACTTACAGCAACTCTTCAGCCCGAGCTTTGATGAGGTTAGCGGGACTGAGGGTTGACAGCCCTATGTCATGACCTGGGTGATTGGCTGGTCTCAATTTGACATATCAAACCAATTTAAATTGGTAGGCGCGATTGGACTCGAACCAACGACCCCCACCATGTCAAGGTGGTGCTCTAACCAGCTGAGCTACGCGCCTGCGTGCCAAAGAACAACCCTGTGCCGTTTGGCACCCTCGTCTCAGGGTATTAGGGGGTTAAAATCGAGATTGACAAGATTAGTAAGCCCCAAACGAGATTTTTTTATTTGTCGCAGCCTGTTTTTTAACAAATCTGAATTCGGCTTTTGCGAGTTGATAACAGAGCTGATGATTTAACCGGCTTTAATAACTGGCATTTGGCGTCCCCTAGGGGATTCGAACCCCTGTAGCCACCGTGAAAGGGTGGTGTCCTAGGCCTCTAGACGAAGGGGACAAAATATGAGAAGAAATTTTAACTAAAAAACATTTTATATGACTTAATTTGCCATTATCTAATTATTCAAGAAATTTAAATTTGGTGGAGGTAAGCGGGATCGAACCGCTGACCTCTTGCATGCCATGCAAGCGCTCTCCCAGCTGAGCTATACCCCCCATGATTGAATGAAGCCGAGCTAATGATAAGTTTTTAAAACAATCTGGATGATCGTGAGGCTGCTTTAAATGGGAGGGGACGTTGAGCGATTGAATTTGCTTAACGCTCTCAACACTTGTCGCGAAAGTCAATGATTGTAGACTATTTCTCATACACCCCGCAAGCGCTCCAGCACAAGTTCTTGGGGGAAAAGAGAAAGTACCGCATCCAGCGAGGGTGTTTGCGCACGTCCACAAACCAGAACACGCACGGCATGAGCCAGTTGAGGCATCTTGAGGTCATGTTCACTCAGTGTGTCTTTGATCGCTTGGGCAATGCTGGGTTTGTCCCAAGTTGAACAGCTCAGTGTGGCGCGCAAAGTACGTAACGCGGGGCGTACGCTGGGGGTGACGTGCTGCTCGAGGTCTGAGCTTGAGGGATTGACGGGTGCAAGGTACATGCTGATCCAATCGGCCAATTCAAGCAGGGTGGCGCAACGATCCTTGAAGAGCGCACACATGGCTGGCGTGGGAAGGGCTATGACTCCCCTTCGCTTCAGGTGAGGCTTGACTTGCTCGGCCAAAATTTCATCGGACAAGGCTTTGAGGTACTGCCCATTTATCCAGTTGAGTTTGGCGATGTCCCACTGCGCTGGGCTTTTGGCCAAGTGAGTGCCGTCGAACCAGTGAATCAATTGCTCGACGGAAAAGACTTCATCGTCACCGTGACTCCAACCCAGGCGGGCCAAATAGTTGAGCATCGCCTGCGGCAAGTAGCCGGCATCTTCGTAGTGTGTCACGCTCACGGCCCCATGGCGTTTAGAGAGTTTGTCGCCATCAGGCCCCAAAATCATGGGCACGTGGGCATAAATCGGCAACTCTCCCCCAAGTGCCTGCAGAATATTGATTTGACGAGGGGTGTTGTTGATGTGATCGTCGCCTCGAATGACATGGCTGATGCGCATGTCAAGATCGTCAACCACCACACAAAAATTGTAGGTGGGCACGCCAATGTCCGTGGAGCCTGAGCCGTCGTGCGGGCGCGCAATGATCAGGTCATCAAGCTCACGGTTGTGTATGGTGATGGGGCCCTTGACTAAATCATTCCAGCTGACCTCTCCTTCTAAGGGGTTACGAAAGCGAATCACAGGCGCTTGGCCTGAGGGCACGGGAGGAAGAACTTTACCCGGCTCAGGGCGCCAGCGGCCATCGTAGCGGGGTTTTTCTGCGCGAGTGCGCTGAGCATCACGCATCGCGTCAAGCTCATCAGCCGTGCAATAGCAGCGGTAGGCCGTGCCGACTTTTAGCATCTGCGCAATGACGCTGCGGTAGCGCTCGAGACGTTGCATTTGGAAATAGGGGCCTTCGTTGAAATCAATTTGCAACCACTTCATGGCTGCAATGATTTGATCTACAGCCTCTTGAGTGGAACGTGCAACATCGGTGTCTTCGATGCGCAAAATAAATTCACCTCCAAAATGGCGCGCAAAGGCCCAGGAAAAAAGTGCAGTGCGGGCGGTACCGAGGTGAAGCAAACCCGTCGGGGAGGGCGCAATTCGGGTGCGGATGGGTCGAGTCATGATGATTGGGCACGCTGGTGTTGGGCTGGCATCTCTGGTTTTTCTGTCTGTTCATCTTCAATTTCGATGGGCAAACAATGAAAAGGCCAAAAATGCTCAAGGATAGATCAGTTGGCTTGCAGCAGCCTTGTCCGGGTGCGATTCAAACTGAGTGCGCCGGTAAAAAACCGGCAAGGAGTAGACGGGTGAAAGTCCCAAACAATAAAGAACTTGGCACTGTCCAGTTTACTCATCTCCGTACCTCCGTTACTTTGATTTTGAACTCAGTTAACGGATACGTTTTTCGGGCGTTGTTGCATAAATCGAAATCCCGGAGCCACGCCTGCGAACGGGCATGATGGTGGATTGAGCGCAACCGCAAGAGCAGCCAGTGCCCTACAAACACAGTGAGAGCCGCAGCCACAAGTTCACCA
>JANMEO010000246.1:0-4915 GCA_031376995.1 Burkholderiales bacterium | reverse complement strand
AGCATCTTCAGTTCCGAGGGGTATAGAGATTTTATTCGACCGTTCTGGCCGACATCGCAGCCTGAGGGGGCGGGTTTGGGGTGCTCAATTTCTCAGCCTCAGCAGGGGGAGCTGTATCGATGAAGCTTTGACGTGCGCTCATTTTGTCGACAAGCTTGGTCAAGTTGGCGTGTTTCCCACGCCATTCAAGACTTGGAAAACGGTAGCTCAGCCATTCGAGAGCGCAAGCCACAGCGATGTCAGCCAGGGTCATGTGGATGCCGAAGAACCAGGGGCGCTCGCCCAGGCCATGGCTCATGTGAGCGATGGTGGCGCTGACTTTGTTGATCTGCCGATCAACCCAAGCCACGCTGCGCTGGGCTTCAGTGCGGGCTGGCCACGTTTGCTCTAGCCGAGCTAGCACGGCTGAGTCAAGCACGCCATCGGCCAGGGCTTCCCAGGTGCGCACCTCAGCACGATCACGACCCCGTTCTGGGATTAAACGGCATACGGGTGAAAGCGTGTCGAGATACTCCACGATCACTCGGGAGTCGACCATGATCTCTCCGCCTTCCATCGCCAGGCAAGGCACCTTGCCCAAGGGGTTGAGGGCATCAACTTTGTGAGTGGCCCAGACATCGAGCAACTCCAATTGGTAGTCGAGCTTTTTTTCTGCCATCACGATACGCACTTTGCGAACAAAGGGACTGGTAAGCGATCCTATGACTTTCATGTGTGATGTCCGGTCCAAACGTGGAAGTTGATTCTATCGAACGGACGGTGGTTTGGGTTTGATGTGGGTTTGATTTTGTCTACACAGCATCTTCCATTCAGCAGCTTCATTTCCGAGAGGTAGAGGTATGGCGGGCTCACAATATCCATTGAACTGGACTTACGGTAGTATTTGCTGTCAGAAAAAAGCTGAGTCGATGCGATGAAACTCAATCCAATCAAGGCCAATGACTTCATTGACTTTAATGCGTGCTTGGCAGGGGCTGATCACCTGCCAGAGGACTGATGATGTTGCGTCGGTTTTTTCATCGATGGGTTTTTTCTAAGCCACTGGTTTGTTTGATGGTAATGGGCTTTGCTTTTTTGGTTTTTGGCCTAGGCTCTGTGAATTTGGTGCACTTGTTGATGGCCAACCTGAGCTTGGTCTCGATTCATGGCTGGCAGGCGTTGATCGACGGGGCCTTGTTCCAGCTTTTTGAACTGTTGTTCATAGGCTATGGAAGCCTTTTGGCCTATTTGGTGTTCAAGTCGTGCGAGCATTCACTGGTCGAGGTTTTGACGTCAGCGCAGAATCCCTCGGCGCCAGATCAGCCCCTCAAAGCCACGCAAGCTGACTCCATGCCTTTGTGACGGTTTGGGTGCCGCCGCCGATCATGGCGCTGGGTTCTCGAGGTTGAATGTGATGGGTATGTCAACCCAGGCGTTGAGCTCGGTGTTGGTATGCCGACTTGGCGTGAAGCGCCAGCTTTGCACGCTATTTCTGGCCACGGTGTCAAGACGTTCAAAGCCTGAGCTCTTCTGCAGTTCAATGTGTCCAGGCAATCCTGAGGCCTCGACCCTCACGCGCAGCACGACAGTGCCTTGCTCACCGGCCAGGCGTGACAAAGCCGGGTAGCTGGGTGGCGGATTGGCAAGGTAGGCGACATTAAAGCTCGCTGGTGCTGGTGCTGGTGCCGGCATGAGCGTGGACGGGTCAGCGCTGGCGCTGGCTCTGTGGTCTGGCGGTTCGTCGGGCTGGCTGGCAGGTGCAGGCAGGGTGAGGCTGGGTTCAAAGGTTGTTGCCGCTGTTTGGTGGGGCACCACAAAGCGTGGCGGCAGAGGGGGGGGGGGCGGACGTGACAATGTGTCAGGCTGACGGGCTGATGGACGTTCACCCAGCGCGGGCATCACATACTTGCCTATAGCCACGATGTTGATTATGGGCGGGGGCAGGGGCAAGGCTGCGGGTTCAGGTTTTTGACCCAACAACAAACTCCAAGTAAGCACCCCAAAGTGTCCTAATAAGACCAAGACAAGCAGGCCTGGGATGACGATAGATTGAGATGGGCAGATGCGCAGGGAGACTGGGGGTGATTTTGCAGTCGTTTTTTTCCTACCCGTTGTCAATGGAGCTGGGGTATTCATGGGTTGTTGAGGCGGTGGGAATGGCGAAGTGCGCAGGCTGTTGGGTCCCCACCTGATCGGGAATGAAGTGGGTGGATGTGCAACCCAAAGCTTGTCATCCCCGAGCCGGCGAGGATAAAGGCTGTTACCTCAGGCGCGACAGGCCCGAACAGCCCTTGGTCATATTTTTGGTAAATTAGGAATGATCCGTATTTTAGATTTTTAATCTGGTCGAAATCTGAATTCAGTTGTCTTAGCTTTGATGGATCTGTAGGGCGGAGTGCAGGCCGCCTAAAATGCATGGTTTTCCTTGCTAGGGGGTTTGCGCCCCCTTAAGTTGCCATGTCTTGTTTTGATGCCCTGACCGCCCTGAGCCCATTGGATGGTCGTTATGCTGAAAAAGTTGCTGCTTTGCGTCCCATCTTGAGTGAGTTGGGTCTGATGCATCGCCGCGTACAGGTTGAGGTGGAGTGGTTCATCGCGTTGTCGGATGCTGGTTTTTCAGAGTTCAAGCCTTTGTCCGATGCGGCCCGTGGCTTTTTGCGCCAGCTGGTGCTTGCGTTTTCGTCAAGTGACGCGCAGGCCATCAAGGACATTGAGCGCACCACCAATCACGATGTCAAGGCCGTTGAGTATTGGCTTAAAAGCCATTTTGAGGGGCACCCCGAGCTGCAGGCCAGCAGCGAGTTTATTCATTTTGCGTGTACCAGTGAAGATATCAACAACACCAGCCATGGGTTGATGTTGGAGGCGGCTCGTGCCGAGGTGCTGTTGCCGGCCCTCAATGCGCTGGTGCTTCGCTTGACCGACATGGCCCACAGTTTGGCGGCTTTGCCCATGCTCAGCCGTACCCATGGGCAAACGGCCAGCCCCACCACCGTGGGCAAAGAGATTGCCAACGTGGTGGCCCGCCTGAGTACCGCCCGCGATCGGATTCAAGGGGTCAAGTTGTTGGCCAAAATGAATGGCGCAGTGGGTAACTTTAATGCCCACCTGGCTGCCTACCCTGATTTTGATTGGGAGGCATTCAGCCGTCATGTCGTTGAAAAAGCACTGGGCTTGTGTTTCAACCCCTACACCATCCAAATCGAACCTCATGACAGTATGGCCGAGTTGTTTGATGCCATGATCCGAGTCAACACCATTTTGATTGATTGGTCTCGTGACGTATGGGGCTATATCAGTTTGGGCTATTTCAAGCAAAGGCTCAAGGCGGGTGAAATTGGTAGCTCAACCATGCCGCACAAGGTCAACCCCATCGATTTTGAAAATGCCGAGGGCAACCTCGGTCTGGCGAATGCCTTGCTGACGCATATGAGCCAGAAGTTGCCCATTAGCCGTTGGCAGCGTGACCTCACCGACAGCACGGTATTGCGCAACATGGGCGTCGCATTGGGTTACACCTTGCTGGCATATACCAGTCTGCAGCGGGGTCTGGACAAGCTGGAGGTCCACCATGATTCGCTGGCCCAAGACCTTGATTCGGCTTGGGAGGTCTTGGCTGAACCGGTTCAAACGGTGATGCGCCGCTACGGCTTGGCCAATCCTTACGAGCGCCTCAAAGAGCTAACCCGAGGCCAAGCCATTACGCGCGAGATCTTGCAGCAGTTCATTTCAGAGCTTGACATACCGGCACATGATAAAGCCCGTTTGCTGGCCATGACCCCGGCCACCTACATTGGCAAAGCTGCTGAGCTCGCTGCCAGGGTTTGATCCAACAGGTTGAGTGGCTGGACAATCTGTCCTGAGTAACACTGTCAGTCAGCAAGACTGTCAGCAGGACTTGCGGTGCGGGGCTGACTGATTTAGAATTGGGAGATTGCCGGCTATTTTTGGTGGCGATTTCGTTCATCCCCTCTGACCTCATCGAGTCTTCACACGCGTTTTTGGCGCGTGTTTGTTCGAACCCTGGTGGGCCTCCCTCGGCCCGCAGGAATGGTTGGCGGCGATGCCGTCGCTTTGACTGTTCCTGATGCCCTCACATGCCCCCGTTGTTGGGCCCTTGTGTTGTCGGACGTTATTTCCAGCGACTAAACTTGGCAATCACGCCCCAAGGGCGTGATTGCGGCGGCGCATGCATGCATTGACGCATAGTGTGTCGTCACTTAGATTGTGAAAAGAGTGACCATGAGTTTTGATAAATTTGACGATCAAACCTTGCCTGAGGCCGCCGAGCCTGCGGCACCTGACAGCACGATGTTGTTCAGTCAACTCGACCTGCATGCTGGCTTGGCCCGCGCCGTGGCAGAGGCCGGCTACACCCAAGCCACTGAGGTGCAAATGTTGGCGATTCCCGCTGGCTTGGCCGGTCGGGATTTGATGGTGTCGTCGCGCACCGGCAGTGGCAAAACAGCCTCCTTCATTTTGCCCGCATTGCAAAAAATATTGACCGCGCGGGGTGATGACAGCAAGCGTCGTGCACCAGGGGTGGTTAGTGGCCCTCGTATTTTAGTGCTCACCCCCACTCGTGAATTGGCGCTGCAAGTCGCCAAGGCGGCCTCAACCTATGGTCGGTATGTGCAAGGCTTGCGCGTGGCCACCGTGGTTGGTGGCGTGCCTTACCCAGCGCAAATCAAGGCTTTGCGTGGTCCGCTGGACATTTTGATTGCGACACCTGGCCGCTTACTTGACCATCTGCAAACCGGCAAAGCTGTACTGCAAAACGTCGAGATGCTGGTGCTGGACGAAGCTGATCGCATGTTGGACATGGGCTTCATTGATGACATCAACACCATCGCTGAACAAATTCCTGCGCAGCGTCAAACCGTGATGTACAGCGCGACGTTTGCTGGGCATGTCGGCCGTTTGGCACAAAATCTAC
>JANMEO010000241.1:0-32543 GCA_031376995.1 Burkholderiales bacterium | reverse complement strand
GCACTGTTGAACAATCATGGGGCGTTTTGAAAACGGATCTGCGGCGTTGTAAATGCTCACAATACCAAATGGTATCGCTGTGCTTTACGCCTTGCATCTCCATTCTCAAAACGACCCATCAATCCAGCATTTTCAGTTCCGATGGGTATATGCGCTAATTTCGCCCTCAATTCTCGGGGTCCGAATGTCGATAAGCCGTGAATGGACGTTTGGATCTTGTTAGCTCGGGGCACCTGGCCACTGGTCGGGTTGGCCCTTTTGCTGGCCTGCCTGGGCGGCTCGGTCGCGCAGGGGGCTGCCACACGGGTGACCACAAGTTTAGGCCTTGAGTCCAATGCCTGGCGCTTGGTGCTCGCTTTGGCCTTGGGTTCGGCTGTGTGGTCGGCACACATGGTGATGGTTTCTGCACGTGGCCCGAGCTTTCCTGTGGGATACAGTGTGTTTGGGGCCTTGGCAACAGGGGCAATTGCCTTTTTGCTCAGTGCTTTCACGGTCTGGATCATGGGCCTGCCGAAAATGACGCCCCCCCGGGCTGGGTTGGCGGTGGTGGTTTTTTCATTGGGCCTCCTTCTAACCTCCTACCTGGGGGTTAACGCCATCGGTCTCGCGGCAGAAGCTAACTGGCAAGTTGCTGGCGTTTTGCTGAGCATTGGCGTGACCGGTGTTGGCGTCACGGCGACTTTGCTCTGTGCTTATGAGCAGCAAAAGCGCAAAAAACTGGGATGGTGGCCACAGATCAACGTGTCTTGTCTGCTGGGCTTCACGGTTGTTCTGAGTCATTTCGTGATGCTTTCGGCCGTCGAATGGGGTGAGGTGACGAGAATAGATTCCCATCCACTGAGCGGCTCAACACTCACAGCGCTCGCTTCAGCGGGGTCTTTGGTATTGCTTGTGGCGCTTTGGCTGGGGCTCAAAATCGAGGCTCATCTGCGGGCCTCCTTGCTCCATGCCAATGGCCAGTTAGAGCGAAACGCCCAAACTGACACGTTGACGGGTTTATCCAACCGCCTGCGCTTTGAGGCTGAATTGATGCAAGCCGCCCATAAGGCGGATGATCTGCGCTGCAAGCTAGCGCTGCTTTTTATCGACCTCGACGGCTTCAAGCCCATCAACGAGGTGTTTGGCCATCATGGGGGTGATCAAGTGTTGCGCGAGGTGTCTTCGCGTTTGCGCTCGTTGGTGGGCCCGCATGATCGCTTGGGGCGTTTAGGAGCTGATGAGTTTTTACTCTTGTTGACCCAAGACCCGAGCGAAGAATTGGCTGCGGCTTTTGCTCAAAAGGTAGTGAACTTGTTGTCAACCCCTTGCAAGCTGCAAAACCGCGAGGCGATGGTGTCTTGTTCAATTGGGGTGGCCATGTATCCGAGTCATGGGGCTGCGTCTGCGTTGATCGCTCACGCCGACCTGGCCATGCGGGCCTCGAAGGCCGTTGGTGGGGCTGCATTTTCGATTTTTGAAGCCTGCATGATGAGCGACGTCCGTGAGCAGGTGGAGCTTTTGCAAGACTTGCGCCATGCGTTGGCACAAAAGCAGTTTGAACTTCTTTATCAGCTCAAAATTAACGCGCCCAGCTGCGAGATCACTGGGGCTGAAGCCTTGTTACGTTGGCGCCATCCCAAGCGCGGCGTGATTGGTCCGATGGTGTTCATCCCTTTGGCTGAGCGTTTTGGGCTGATCAATGCCATTGGTGCCTGGGTGATTGAAGAGAGTTGTCGTCAGATCCACGCTTGGCAGAAAGAGGGCTTGCGCATGCGGTTGTCTGTCAACTTGTCAGTGCATCAATTGCGCCAGCTCGATTTGCCCGACCGCATTGCTGAGACCCTCAAACGCTATCAAATTCAGCCTGATTTGCTGACCTGTGAGATCACTGAGTCTGTAGCCTTGGACGACGAGCAAAGCACCATTGTTTTGTTTGAAAAACTTGCGGCGGTGGGGGTGCATATTTCAATTGACGATTTTGGGACGGGTTACTCGAGTTTGTCTTACCTCAGAAAGTTACCCGCCAGTGAGCTCAAAATTGATCGCAGCTTTGTGCTTGATCTGGAGGGTAGCAGCGATGCCCGCACCTTGGTAGAGGCCGTGATCAAAATGGCCCAGGCTTTGAGCTTGAGAGTGGTGGCTGAGGGTGTAGAGACAGAGGCTCAGCATCAAATTTTGCGTGCATTGGGCTGCGATATTTTGCAGGGGTTTTTATTTGCCAAACCCATGACCGCACAAGCGTTGATCCTCTGGGCCATGATGGACGGAGGGCCGCAGCACATTGATTTTCGGCGATCGCTCATTGATCCCGAAGCGCCTGAGTTGGGTTAATTGCAGGCAGGGGTAACGCAATATCAGCAACGCGTGTGCCACGCCATACCTCCGCCCTGCGCTGCAAATAATTACCGGTTCCAGGACAATATTCCACGACGCAGGTCTATGTTGATCATTGAGCCTTGTTTTCGCTTTGTCATGCAGGCAACATGAGCGCGTACCCTTTCAAAAAGATCTTCAAGGGCTCTCTTTTTTGCCACCTAACAAATGACGATACGTGTGTTGGGATGTTCTGGCGCTATTGCGCAAGGCTGTCGAACAACTGCATTTTTATTGGATGATGCAGTCTTGATCGATGCAGGAACCGGGGTGGGCGACTTGCCCCTAGAGGCCTTGGCAAAGATCGACCACATTTTGATCAGCCATTCGCACTTAGACCATATCCTGTCCATCGCGCTTTTGGCTGACAGCGTCATGCGCGAACGGGTCACTTCCAAGGCGGGGCCTATCACGGTGCACGCCTTGCCTCAAACACTGGCGGCATTACAGCAGCATGTTTTTAACAACGTGATCTGGCCTGACTTTACGGGTTTGCCCACCCCTGAAAACCCTACGCTTCGCTTCGAGCCTTTTGCGTTGGGAGATGTTTTGCACTTGGCAGGCCGTGACATTGAGGTACTGAGCGCCGCGCACTCTGTTGCGGCGGTTGGGTTTGCGGTGCATGGACCGCGCGGCGCATGGGTGTACACCGGCGATACGGGGCCCAACCCTGCGCTGTGGCAGCGACTTCAAAATTTACGCATCAATCACTTGGTGATTGAAGTAGCATTTGGGGATGAAGACGCCGAGCTGGCTCACATCAGCCAGCACTTGTGCCCTTCTATGTTGGATATTGAACTGCGGCAGTTGCAGGGCAGCGTCCAAGTGCACATTACGCACATCAAGCCTGGTGATGTTGCCACCGTGATGAAACAAATCGCTGGCTTGACGTCGCCCCACCTTCTGAGCCCTTTAACGATGGGGCAGGTCATGGTCTTGGATTAGGGGGGTTAAAGATTAAGGATTAAGGCGCTCAGATTTCGGGCCTTGAAGGCTTGACGCTGCAAACGCCTCAAATCTCTTCGTATAAGGGCAAGGTCAGAAACTCAGCAAATGCATTCTGCGTGCTCATGTGGATAAAAATTTCTGCAGCGCGCTCGAAATTTCCTTCAAACCCCCCTTCGCGAATTTTGGCCAGCTCTTGCGGCACCAGTGCCTTGACCATGTCTTGAGTGACTTTGCGGCCATCATCCAAAACCCCCTTGGGAGAGCGGATCCATTGCCACACTTGGCTGCGGCTGATTTCGGCGGTGGCCGCATCTTCCATCAAATGGTGGATCGGCACGCAGCCGTTGCCTACCAGCCAAGCCCCTAGGTAGTGAATGCCGACGTTGATGTTCATACGCAGGCCAGCTTCGGTGATGGGCGTCTCAGGTTGAAAATTCAACAAATCATGGGCGCTGACATTCACGTCAGGGCGTTGCTTATCAAATTGGTTGGGTCGGTCTCCGAGCACAGCAACAAACTCTTTCATCGCCGGCTCCACCAAGCCGGGGTGAGCGATCCAGCCCCCATCGTAGCCATCAGTGGCATCGCGCTTTTTGTCATTGATGATGCCTTGCATGGCGATCGCGTTTTTCTCAGGGTCGTTTTTGATGGGGATGAGTGCGCTCATGCCGCCCATGGCGGGGGCGCCGCGTTGGTGACAGGTCTTGAGCAGCAGCAGCGCATAGGCGCGCATGAACGGTGCGGTCATCGTGACTTTGGCGCGGTCGGCGAGGCAGAAGTCTTGATTGAGTTTGAACTTTTTGATGCAACTAAAGATGTAGTCCCAGCGTCCGGCGTTGAGGCCGGCACTGTGCTCGCGCAGCTCATACAAAATTTCATCCATCTCAAACGCAGCCAAGATGGTTTCAATCAGCACAGTCGCCTTGATCGTGCCTTGCGACAGGCCCAATTCATTTTGAGTCATGATGAAGACATCGTTCCAAAGGCGAGCTTCGAGATGGCCCTCCAGCTTGGGCAGATAAAAATACGGTCCAGCACCTCGAGCCAGCAGTTCATGGGCATTGTGAAACATGAACAGCGCAAAATCAAAGATGCCGCCATGCACACGCTGGCCATCCACGGTGACATGCTTTTCATCCAAGTGCCATCCACGCGGACGAACCTGCAGGGTGGCAATTTTGTCGTTGAGGCGGTAAGACTTGCCTTTGGACTCGAGGCTCAGCGTGCGCCGAATGGCTTGATAGAGATTGATTTGACCCTGTATTTGGTTGTTCCAGCTGGGGCTGTTGCTGTCCTCAAAGTCACTCATGTAGCTGTCAGCGCCAGAGTTGAACGCATTGATCACCATTTTGGCCTCGACGGGCCCAGTAATCTCAACACGACGGCAATGCAGCGCGGTGGGCAGCGGGGCAATGCGCCAGTCACCCAGGCGAATGTGCGCGGTCTCGGGCAAGAAGTCGGGCTGTTGGCCGCCGTCCAAGCGCTGCGTACGCTCAACCCGAGCAGCCAGCAGCGCTTGCCGGCGGGGTTCAAAGGCGCGGTGCAACTTGGCGATCAGTGCCAATGCGGGGTGACTCAATATGGCCTCGAAGCCGGGTTGCAAAGGGGCATGAATCTCTAAACCAGCAGGCAGGGTAGGGCGCATCATTGGGTTTCCTTGGGGGCGGATTGAGATGTATACAGCATCTTTAGTCTGAATGGATATCAGCAAGACGATAACTTTATACCCTTCGGTCTTCTTGGTTTTGACGGAGATTTGTTGATCGTTAGTCGTCTGAGCGATGCAGGGGCCATGTGGGGAACAGGCTATTCCATCTTTCCAAATTGACCACACTACAGCCCTGTGCGATGGGGCGGTGCCAACGAGCCCCCTTTTGTTTCAGGGGCAGGCCTTCCTCCAGAGCTTTCTGCATTGGGGTAAGTAGGGCGCTTTCAAGGGTTACGAGACAAACGTAATAAATTGGTTTGTCTGGCGAACCTACGGGGCGTTGGGCCCAGCGGTAAAGCCACGTGTCCCGAAACTTTTGCGTTAAGCCTTTGCAAATATCTAATACGAGCTTTTGATGCTGGTCATTTGGGGCATCAGAAAACTTGTGCTTACCATCAGGCGTGGCTGCAAAATCTTTGACTTCGATAAACAAAGTCGTTTCTGAAAGTTCTATAACCAAATCGACTGCTTTCATGGCATGAGACAGGCCATGAAAGTGTGCCTTGGATTTGTCTTGCTGGTCAAAAACAAATGCATCCAATGCCTCAGGAAACTCGAAGGTAAAACCGTCGGCTAACACCCTCATGGGCTTAGACCCTTCATCTGCTGTCGAATTTCTCTGTCGGCCAGGTCACTGAAGGCTTCATCGATCGGGTTTGGTTGTAAATCGTCATATTGCGAAAATGAGGCAATTTTTACATTGCCTTCGGGGTCACGGAAGAGACTATTGAATTGCGCCTGGTCGCTTGGTAGCAGTTGAAGGTCAAACTCTTTCAGTAGGTTGTAGTTGTGTGTTGTGATAAAGGTTTGCACGCCCAACCTTTGTAGTTCGATGAGGATTTGCACGACAGTGCGCATCAATTTGGGGTTGAGGTTGGCTTCGGGCTCGTCCCAAAGCAAAACGCTGCCGTCGAGCAAGGTGCCATTTTGAATGAGCATCCATAGCAGCCCTAGCTTGCGGATGCCTTCGGCCAACAAAGTGAACTCCAAGTCGCCCTGTGAGCTTTTAAGGAAAAATTCTTCATTTTTTGAGACCACCTTGCCCGCCATGGATTGCTGAAGAATGGTCAAAAGTCGCTTTCGCTGGTTGTCCGTAGGACCCCTCAAGGCGCCCAGGAACGCACGATCGATAATGTCAGCGTAGACTTCTTCAAAATGAATGTGGCGCAAGCTGTAAAGGGACCGAAAGCCAGGTGCATTGGCCATCATGTCTTTCACAGGAATATAGACTGAGTTGAGAGGATGTTCTTTCCACAGCTTGACGCCAGAAACGCTCGCTTTGGCAAAATCCTTGGTGTGATTCGACATGGATAGCCGAAGGAACAGTGTCTTCTCTTCTTCTGTGGTTCCTACGGAGCGAACGACCTCGATATTGCCATGGCTGCTTCCGGTGCGGCGCTTGACGAGACGGCCAATTTGCTCGCCAGAAGGCAAGAACACACGATTGATTTTTTCTGCGAAGCTTTTCTGACTTTTACTGACATCACATGCGGCATAAACGACTTTGAGTAGGTGTGTCTTGCCGCAACCGTTTTCGCCAATAAAGATATTTAATCCCTTTGAGAAATTCAAGCTGAGCAGCTCAAAGGCGGTGAATCTTTCCAGCTTGATACGTTCGAGCATATTGGGTGGTTTGCTTTCAGTTGATCAGAGCTCAAAGTGGCCTGCAGTGCGCACGGGCCATGCTTGTTATGCCGGCTCACTTTCAATCATCGCTACAACGGGGAGCATTGCAGCGCGAAATCCCTTCAAGTTTGCGTCGGTAAAAACCCCTCAATCGATAAATATCGCTCACCGGTGTCATAGTTAAAGCCAAGCACTGTCGCCCCAATCGGCAGCTCGGGCAGCTTTTGGGCAATGGCTGCCAGCGTGGCACCGCTGGAGATCCCAACCAGCATGCCCTCCTCACGCGCAGCGCGTCGGGCCATTTCGCGAGCTGCTTCAGCCTCTACTTGAATCACGCCGTCTAACAAATCAACCTGCAAGTTGGCAGGGATGAAGCCTGCACCAATACCTTGAATGGGGTGCGGGCCGGGTTTGCCACCGCTGATGACAGGGCTGGCTGAGGGTTCAACCGCAAAGACCTTGAGCTGGGGCCAAAGTGCTTTGAGTACCTTGGCGCAACCGGTGATATGGCCTCCCGTACCGACGCCAGTGATCAAGGCATCTAGGCCTTGGGGGAAATCGGCAGCAATCTCTTGAGCTGTGGTGCGCACATGCACCTCAACGTTGGCGGGATTCTCAAATTGCTGGGGCATCCAAGCCCCTGGCGTTTGCAAAAGCAACTCTCGAGCTGCGGCGATGGCGCCACTCATGCCTTTTTCTTTGGGCGTGAGCACGAAGCGTGCGCCGTAAGCCAGCATCAGGCGGCGACGCTCGATACTCATGCTCTCTGGCATCACCAGCACCAGGGGATAGCCTTTGACGGCGGCCACCATGGCCAAGCCCACCCCTGTGTTGCCGGATGTGGGCTCGATGATGGTCGCTCCAGGCTTGAGGATGCCAGCCGATTCAGCGGCTTCGATCATGGCCAGGGCAATCCGGTCTTTGATCGATCCCCCAGGGTTGCTGCGCTCGCTTTTGATAAACACCGCGTGGTTCGACCCAAATAATCGGTTAACACGAACATGGGGTGTGTTGCCAATGGTTTGGAGGATGTTGTCAGCCAGCATGGAAGAGTCTCCTTTGCGTTGGTGGGATGAATCCCATCGAATGAATTATCGGCTGGATAATAGGCGGATGTTTGCACCTCTTCAAAACGACAATTTCTTGCGCGCCTGTTGGCGTCAACCCACCGATCACACCCCCGTGTGGCTGATGCGTCAAGCAGGGCGTTATTTGCCAGAATACCGGGCAACGCGGGCTCGAGCGGGCAGCTTCATGGGTCTGGCCACCCACCCTGAGTGGGCCACTGAGGTCACGCTACAGCCCCTTGAGCGTTTTGCCTTGGATGCCGCTATTTTGTTCAGCGATATTCTGACGGTGCCCGATGCCATGGGCTTGGGGCTGACGTTTCGTGAAGGCGAGGGACCTCAGTTTGCGCACCCTGTGCGCGATGAGGCTGCGGTAGCTGCTTTGGCTGTGCCTGATATGCAGCGGCTGCGCTACGTGTTCGATGCCGTGACTTCGATCCGGCACGCGTTGCAAGGGCGTGTGCCTTTGATTGGCTTTTCGGGCAGCCCTTGGACACTGGCTTGCTACATGGTCGAGGGCAGTGGCTCAGATGACTATCGCCTAGTTAAAACCCTGATGTACAGCCGCCCTGACTTGATGCACCGTATCTTGGCGGTCAACGCCGATGCTGTCGCCCTCTACCTCAATACTCAAATCGAGGCAGGTGCGCAAGCGGTCATGATTTTCGATAGCTGGGGTGGGGTCTTGGCGGATGGGGCCTTTCAGATCTTTAGCGCGGCCTATATCCAGCGAGTTTTGCGCCAGCTCAAGACTGAGCATGCCGGCCAGCGTATCCCCCGGATTGTTTTTACAAAGGGTGGCGGTCAGTGGTTAGAGCACATGGTGGACTCGGGTGACTCGGCACACATCACCCCAGAGGTGTTGGGTGTCGATTGGACGGTCAACCTTGGGCAGGCGCGTCGCCGAGTGGGGGACCGAGTGGCTTTGCAGGGCAATCTCGATCCCAACGTTTTGTTTGCCCCTGCGCCAGCCATTGAGGCTGAGGTGCTTCGTCTGCTTCGAACTTTCGGCCCCATGCCAGCGCAGGGCGGTGCTGGGCATATTTTCAACCTGGGTCATGGCATCAGCCAGCACACCCCCCCTGAGAGTGTGGCGGTGCTGGTCGAGGCCGTTCATCGTTTATCCACTCGCTCAAGTCAGGTATTTGGCAGCCCGCCATGAGGCCCGTCATCTGACCTTCATGGAGCCCAGGAAAATACTGGCTGAGGTTCTGTTTGAGGCGCTGTCAAGCCATTAAATTGCTAATTTTTTTGGGGAAATTCAAAGATCAAGGCTTGACTTATCCCCAAACTGCGCTAGGCGTGGGTTCATGGCGCGTAAACGGCTTCGATCGGGTTTTTGCTTGTGGATAATCAATTTAAGTTGTTGATTTTATTGGTTTTTTGCCGGCGGCTAGGCCAATCAGTCAGTGCGTGTTTTCAGGGCTTGATGCTCAAAAATCGTGGGCAAGCGCCAGGTTTTCCACAAAGTTATCCACAGGTTGGCGAAGGTGAAAAAGTCATCCAATCAGCGGCCTCAGTCTTTTTTTTGCAAGCGGCTTGACCTTTGGGATCCATCTTGAACCAAGATGTCTTGGCATATCGTGTGGCGGTTGCGGTTGAATTGCCGCAGCACAGTGGCTTGATCGGCCCCTTGGATTATTGGGCGCCTGCGAGCTTGCCTGTGGGTTCGCTGGTGCGGGTGCCCTTGGGTGCCCGCCAGGTGGCGGGGGTGGTCTGGCCACAAGCTGACTTGAGTCGCGACGGTGTTCAGCCGCCACAGACTTCAGATTTGAAGTCTGTGCTTGAGGTTTTGACGGCCGTGCCGCCCCTGTCCACCGCATGGTGTGCTTTGGTGAGCTTTGCCGCTGGCTACTACCAACGTGGCTTGGGTGAAGTCGCTTTGTCTGTGCTGCCTCCAGAATTGCGCAAGCTGGGTCATTTGGCGTGGCAGCGGCGGGTCTCACTTTGGCAAAAGCAGTGGCAAGAGCGTCCATTGCCTGCAGAATATCCTACCTCCCCCTCCTTGACTTCTGAGCAAGCGGTCGTGCTGTCGGCTTGGTCTGAACTCACCCAGGCCCATGGCGCATGCCCCACGGTGCTGCTTCATGGCAGCACTGGCAGCGGCAAGACAGAGGTCTATTTGCGAGCCACTGAAACCATTTTGAACGCCGGGCATCAAGCATTGATCTTGGTGCCCGAGATCAATTTAACGCCCCAGTTGGAAGCTCGCTTCACCGAGCGTTTTACGCGTCACTGTGTGGTGTCTTTACACAGTGGCTTGAGCCCCGCACAGCGTCTGAAAAACTGGTTTTATGCCCATATGGGCTGGGCTGATGTGATTTTGGGTACTCGGTTGGCGGTGTGGGCCTCGATGCCGAGGTTGGGCTTGATCGTGATTGACGAGGAACATGATCCTTCCTATAAACAGCAAGAAGGGGCGCGTTATTCAGCCCGCGATTTGGCGATCTACCGTGGCAAGCATGAGCGCATCCCTGTGCTGCTGGGGTCGGCCACACCCTCATTGGAAAGCTGGCAAAGGGCAGAGCAAGGCCGCTACACCTTGCTGTGTATGCCGCAAAGAGTGGGGGGGGCCAGTTGGCCTGAGGTTCGTCTGGTCGATATGACCGCTCAGGTGGCGGCGGGTGGTGTGCGCCAGAGCGAGTCTTCGGCACTGAGTGCGCCCTTGCTCGCAGCTATTCAGCAGCGCATTGACGCGGGAGAGCAAAGCTTGGTTTTTTTGAACCGCAGGGGCTATGCGCCGGTGCTTCATTGCGGTGAGTGCGCCTGGAAAAGCGGCTGCCCTCATTGCAGCGCCTGGCGGGTTTTTCATAAGCTCGATCGAAGCTTACGTTGTCATCACTGCGGGTTTGCCGAGCGCGTGCCCAAAGCCTGCCCTGATTGCGGTAACCCTGATATCGCACCCATCGGCCGCGGCACTGAAAAGCTCGAAGAGCAGCTCTCTCATTTGCTGCGGTCGGCCAACGGCATGCCCGCCCGTTTGGCCCGCATTGACGCTGACAGCACACGTGAAAAAGGTGCACTTCAAGCCCAGCTCAGCGCGGTGCATGCCGGCGAGGTGGATGTGCTCGTGGGTACCCAGATGATCACCAAAGGACATGATTTTCGGCGCATCACTTTGGTGGCTGCGGTCAACCCCGATGCCTCGTTGTTCAGCAGTGACTTCCGAGCGCCAGAGCGTTTGTTTGCCATTTTGATGCAGGCGGCTGGGCGTGCTGGGCGTGATGCGCGGCTGAATGGCCGAAGCGAGATGTGGGTGCAAACCTGGCACCCGAAGCACCCCTTGTACCTTGCGTTGCGGCAAAATGATTTTCAAAGCTTTGCCCAAAGTCAGCTTGCTGAGCGCAAAATGGCTGGGCTACCGCCTTTTTCGCATCTCGCCTTGCTGCGTGCTGAGGCCCCCACCATGCAGGCCGCCCGCGATTTTTTGCAAACCGCCAGTGGCTGGGGTGCAAGCTTGCCTCAAGCCGGGGCCGTCATGCTCTACCCCCCCGTGCCCCCATCAGTGGCACGCGTTGCTAATGTCGAGCGAATGCACATGTTGATCGAGTCTTCATCGCGTACCGAGTTGCAACAGTTTTTGAGCTTGTGGTTGCCCCAGCTCCACGCGTTACGCCGTCAAGCCAAGGGTGAAATGCGAATTCTGCGATGGGCGGTCGATATTGACCCCCTGATGATCTAACCTCAATGTAATGAGCCATCAAAACGCTCATCACTCAAGCACTAAGCCTGTGCGAACAATGTCATCATGCAGGGTAAATACCCTTTGAAACAGATGTCGCTTGTGGGCCCATTCAAACTGTGGCTTCTGTGTTGGATGGGTATTGCCCCCCTCATCCCCAAGGAGATCGTGTTGTGGACTGGAATCATGAACTCTTAAACAGCCTTAAGTGGTTGGCGATGGCATTTGTGATCACCGCGCTGGGCATGAGTGTGGTGGGTTTTTTGTTAGGGCGATTCACCAGCTGGGGGCGGCAAGTGGCCCGGCTTTGCGCGCCCTATTTTTCGCTCCAGCGCGGTTGGCGGCCTGTGCTGGCCGGGTGCTTGATGTTGTTCATGGCGTTGATGGCGGTGCGCATGAACGTGCTGTTCTCGTTTTGGTACAAGGCTTTTTACAACGCTCTGCAAGACCTCAATGTGGACCGGTTTTGGTGGGGTGTGGCGCTGTTCAGCATCTTGGCTGGCGTGCACGTTGTGCGCGCGTTGCTCGACTACTACATCACCCAAAGCTTTGAGATTCACTGGCGAACTTGGCTCAATGAAAATTTTCTGAGCGACTGGCTGGCGGGCGCGGCTTACTATCGTGGCCAGTTTCTTGATTCCCCCATCGACAACCCTGATCAACGCATTCAAGTGGATGTTGACAGCTTTGTGCGCTACACCCTCAAATTGTCGGTTGGGCTGGTGGGCGCGCTGGTGTCATTGTTTGAGTTTTCACTGATCTTGTGGGCCTTGTCTGGCACCTTGGCCCTTATGGGGTTTGAAATTCCCCGTGCCATGATTTTTGTCGTCTATATCTACGTCGTGATCGCCTCTGCAGTAGTTTTTCGCATTGGGCGCCCACTCATCGGATTGAATTTTCTGGCTGAACGTCTGGTGGCAAACTTCCGTTATGCCCTCGTGCGATTGCGGGAATATGGCGAAAGTATTGCGTTTTATAAGGGCGAGGCCGTTGAAAATAAAACTCTGGCCATTCGCTTCCAAGCCCTCATTCATAACGCCTGGGCTATTGTGTACCGATCATTGATGTTTTCTGGGGCCAATCTGTTCTTCAGCCAAGTCGCAGTTTTGTTTCCATTCTTGATTCAGGCCCAGCGTTTTTTTGCCAAAGAAATTCAGTTGGGCGATGTGATGCAAACCAGTCAGGCCTTTGGCCAGGTGCACGATGCCTTGTCATTCTTTCGCACATCGTATGACGATTTTGCGCAGTACCGTGCAGTGGTGAACCGCCTGACCGATTTTTTGGATGCCAACCAAAGGGCTCGCGATCAGCCGGTCGTCACCACCATCAGTGCAGAGCAAGGCTTGGGCCTGAATGATTTGATTGTTCGCCGGCCTGATGCAAAGGTGATGGTGTATCGGTTGCAGTTGCAACTTGCGGCAGGCCAGAGTCTGCTGGTGCGTGGGCCTTCGGGCAGTGGCAAGACCAGCTTGTTGCGTGCTTTGGCCAGCCTGTGGCCCTTTGCCGATGGTGAGGTGCGCCGCCCTGTCGAGGGTCGAGCCTTGTTTCTGTCACAAAAACCCTATCTTCCTTTAGGCACTCTGCGCACTGCATTGAGTTATCCCGCCCTGAAAGCCAGTGGGCTGGAGACCCGCGAAGTTTTGCAAAAAGTGCAACTGGGCTATTTGAGCGACCGATTGGATGAAGACGCCGATTGGTCAAGCATCTTGTCTTTGGGCGAGCAGCAACGACTGGCTTTTGCGCGCGTGCTCATCAATCGACCGCACATCGCTTTCCTTGATGAGGCCACCTCAGCCACTGACGAGGGCCTCGAGCATGCCTTGTATCAACTATTGCGACAAGAGCTGCCACAGTGTATCTTGGTCAGTGTGGGCCACCGCAGCACCCTCACGCGGTTTCACTCCCACACCTTGTATTTGCATGGTCTGGCTAAGCAGGGGAAGTGGGCCCTCGAAGCCAACCCTGTGCGCTAAGGGGGTGGGCACCCTTGGTGGCCTCGATACCCAGCTTCATTTTCAGTTCCGAGGTGCACAACTCATCTTTGTCCTGTGCGCTCAGTTCAAATTCCATGGGGCAGGAATTTGCCTCATCTGGCGGCAAGTTCAAAGGCGATGGCTATAGGGGTCAATCCAAAAAGTTATAGCGCCAACGATCTAAGTCTTTGAATTCAAACGAAACCTCTACTGTGCCTATCGCTTTTTGAATGCGGCACAAGCAGACCTTCCAGCGTGCCCCATCGGGCATTCGTGTGGTTTCTGCCAACTCCATCATGTAGTCGTAGAACGCAAACTTGTTTTGTATGGCAAACAACTGTTTGTTGTGCTCTGTCATGTCTTCAAAATAGAAGTAGTTCAGGCCCAGGTCATCGCCTTGGCGCTGCGCCCGAACGTAACAGGTGCGCCACTTGTTGGATGCAGTACTGACCGAACTCACGATGCATTGCCCAATGTCAAAAATCACTTCTGTTGCAAGATCAGTCATGGACGGGGTGCTTGGACGTTCATTGGACATGGCAAAACAAATTCCTTATCGTGGTTTCGAGTGGTGCCAGTAGCAGGCATCAGGTGAAATAGCACGTGTCAATAAATTGCCCAAGTGATTAAAGCGCCTGACCCCCAGGGCCCCTCTGGTTCAGAGCTCGCCAGAAGGCTTCTGGATCGGGTTAGAGCTTTTTTTTCGAGCCGCTTTTTTGGCTGGCGTCTTGGTTGCAAGTTTGGCTGCAGGTTTAGTTGCAGCTTTGATTGCATTCTTGGCTGCAGCCTTAGCCACCCGGGGCTCAAACTCAAACACCACCTTGCCAGCCTTGGCATCAAACGCCAAATGGGCTTTGAATTTGCGACGGGTTTTATTGGATACAAAATTCTCCAGCAAAGGTGTCTTGCCGGTGCCTAAGAGTGCACTCATGTCTTGTGACGTGATGACTTGTTGCAAAATTATTTTGCCGCTCTTAAAGTCACAAGTGGGTTGTGGCCCGGTGCTTCTTTCACACACATAGCTGATGCCGTGTTCAAAAACTGACATGTGGCACTTTGGGCAGGCCCCCAGCCGCACTTGGCCACCGAAGTCAACCGGCTCACTGGCTTCGGCATTTTTGGCGTCTTCGCCAAAATCAAATTCAAGCTTCCAGTTGTTGATCTCAGTGTCAAACGCCAGCTTGATTTCAGCCGTGAACGGCCACCCCGCCTTAGAGCGAAAGCCCTCGAGAGGCCCAATTTTCTTGTCGGCAATAAACTGCTCAACTTCAGCCAACTCGAAACTGCGACCACCAGGTATTTTACTGATCGAAAACCCGCAGCCCGCTTCTTTGCCTGATGGGCCATGGCAGGTGAAGCGGCGATAGTTCTCGATCACCACCCCTTGGCAGTTGGGGCAGGCAGTTTTCAGGGTCGCATAATCACCGGGAATGGTGTCACGGTCGTACTCTTTGGCCTTGGCGACCACTCTTTGAGTCATGGCTGCAATGCCGGCCATGAACGTTGCTCTGCTGAGGCGGCCCTTTTCCATCTCGGCCAACTGATGCTCCCAATTGCCGGTGAGCTCAGGCTTGGTCAGCTCTTCAACTTGAAGCCCGCGCAGCAGGGTCATGAGCTGAAACGCCTTGGCGGTGGGCAACAATTCTCTTCCATCACGCAGAAGGTACTTCTCGTATAACAGGCCTTCAATGGTTTGCGCTCGAGTGGCTGGCGTGCCCAAGCCCTTTTCAGCCATGGCTGAGCGCAACTCGTCATCGTCAATGAGCTTGCCTGCGCCTTCCATGGCACCCAGCAACGTGGCTTCGGTGTAGCGGGCAGGGGGTTTGGTTTTTTGGTTCAGCACATCGACCGACTCGAGTTGCACCACCTCTCCTTCGCTCACAGGGATCAAGTTGGCATCAGCCTCTTGCACATCCCGGCCATAAATCGCCAACCAACCTGGCTTGGTCATCACTTTGCCGTGGGTTTGAAAGCTCCAGCTCTTGCCTTTGATCGTGACTGTTGAGAGCCTGGTGGTCAGCATGAACTCGGCCGCGGGGTAAAAGACAGCGATGAAGCGCTTGGTCACCATGTCATACAGCTTGGCCTCGATCTCGCTCAAGCTCGTGGGTGCGAGCAATGTGGGGATGATCGCAAAGTGATCGGATACCCTGGTGTTGTCAAAAACACGCTTGCTCGGCTTCACGTAGCCACCCTCGATGGCTTTTCGTGCATGGCCTGACAGGGCCTTCAAATTCACTTCGCCTGTTTCTAAGCCGGGGCCCGGCAACACCGCATCAGCCAGCATGGCCATTGTTTGTTGCGCCACACTCACATAGTCCTCTGGCAACGCCTTGCTGTCGGTTCGGGGATAGGTCAGCACCTTGTGCTTTTCATATAAAGTCTGGGCCAGGCCCAGGGTGGTTTTGGCGCTGAACCCAAAGCGTGAGTTCGCTTCGCGCTGCAATGACGTCAAATCAAACAAGGCTGGCGCGCTCTGTGAGCTGGGCTTGGCCTCTTCGCTCACATGGGCCGCTTGGCCTTGCACGGCTTGAGCAATGGCTTGTGCCTCGGTCTGCTGCCAAATACGGTCTGCGCGGGCTTCAGGGTCTTGTGGGTTTTTCTTCCACGCAGGGTCAAACCACTTGCCTTCATAGTTGCCCAGTTCTGCAGCAAACGATGCTTTGACCTCCCAGTAGGGGCGAGAGACATGCTTGCGGATTTTCTCTTCTCGCTCAACCACCACCGACAAGGTCGGGGTTTGCACGCGCCCGACGGTGGTCAGAAAAAAACCACCGTCGCGCGAATTGAACGCGGTCATGGCTCGTGTGCCATTGATTCCGACCAACCAGTCGGCCTCCGAGCGGCTGCGCGCCGCGTCCGACAGGCCTTGCATTTCAGCGTCTGAGCGCAGTCTGTCAAAGCCATCACGTATGGCTTGAGGCGTCATGCTTTGCAGCCACAAACGATGCACGGGCTTGAGCAAGGGCTTTTTATCGGTACTGGCGTACTGCACGATCAAGCGGAAAATCAACTCGCCCTCGCGCCCGGCGTCGCATGCATTGATCAATACCGAGACATCCTTGCGTCTGACCAGTTTGACCACTGCGTTCAGGCGTGTTTTAGCCTTTTCAATGGGCGCAAGGTCAAAGTGGGGCGGGATCACGGGCAAATTATTGAAACTCCATTTGCCCCGTTTGACATCAAACTCTTCCGGCGCTTTGATTTCTACCAAGTGGCCGACAGCGCTGGTGACAACATACTGCTCGTTTTCAAAGTGGTCATCGTGCTTCTCAAACTTGCCGACCTTGGGCGTCAGTGCGCGCACGATGTCTTGAGCCACACTGGGCTTTTCAGCGATGATCAGAGTCTTGGTCATGGGTTAAATCAGTCTCAATCAAAAAGCAACAGGCCTTGTTGCAACAAGGTGGGTATTCTGTATCCATACAATCGTCAGCTCCAATGGGTAAGTTTCTCAACCGCCCGAAATTCAATGCTTTGATAGAATTCGATGAATCCAGTACCCCCAGTAAAAACCCCTCGACGCCCTTGTGTCAAGCCGGCACCTACTGAGCGCAGAAGGCGCCACATTCAGGTCTGCCAAAGTGGCGTGCACGGCAAGGGGGTGTATGCCGTGGTCCCCATTGCCAAGGGCGAGCTGATTCAAGAATATTTGGGGGAGCGTATCGATTGGCCCGAGGCCCTGCGGCGACACCCCCAAAATCCACTGGATCCTAACCATACTTTTTATTTTCATGTTGATGCTGGGTGCGTTATTGACGGCAATGTCAAAGGCAACTCATCACGTTGGATCAACCATGCGTGTGCCCCCAACTGTGTGGCTGAAGAGCTTGAGGGGCGTATATTTATCAAGGCTTTGCGTGACTTAGTGCCTGGCGAAGAGTTGTTTTATGACTATGGTTTGGTGATTGATGAGCGGTATACCGCTCGGCTCAAGAAGCAATTTGAATGTTGTTGTGGCACCAAGCAGTGTCGCAAAACCATGTTGGCTCCCAAGCGATGAGCGCGACGCCAGCGGCTGGCTTGTCTTCAGCTTGGCCCCTGCAGGCATTGACACAGACCCTGCATGTATATTGGCCTGAGGCACATGTCGAGCTCGCCCCCAGTGTCACTTCAACAAGTGCTGTCTTGATGCATCAAGTTCGTGCGCCTGGTCGGGTCCCGAGTTTGTTGGTGGCCGAGGCTCAAACGGCAGGCCGCGGCCGCCTCGGGCGATCTTGGTTTTCACAGCCTGGGGCCTCTTTGACTTTTTCTTTGGCGCTGCCCTTGGCACCCGCCGACTGGTCTGGCTTGTCGCTGGCCTTGGGGGTTGCTTTGGCTGAGGCTTTAGACCCTTGTCAGCAGTCTGTCCTGGGTTCAGGGCCGGTTTGGCGCATCGGTCTCAAATGGCCTAACGACCTGTGGCTGCTTGACCCTGTGCGCCCTGGTCGCAAACTCGGTGGTGTTTTGGTTGAGACGCTGAATGTGGGTGAGCAGCGTTGGGTAGTACTTGGAGTGGGCCTGAATGTGTCTCTGCCACTGATGCCCGCACCGCAGGGCCTGAGCATCGCCACTTTGAGCGAATGGTTGCCTGCAATGACGCCACCTCAGGCCTTGACACTCGTCTTGTTGCCTCTGTTGCGGGCTCTCAAGCAGTTTGAGTCTCAGGGTTTTTTGCCCTTTGTGCCTGGCTATGCCGCACGTGACTTGTTAAGAGACAAATTGCTGACACTGGATCACCATCCGCAACTGACGCAGGCGCTTGCGCAAGGTGTCACCGACCAAGGGGCTTTGCGCATTCAGTCCGCACAGGGGCCAGCCTTGATACACAGCGGTGAAGTCAGCGTTAGGCCCTGCGGTCCCGAGTGGGCGGCCGCATCGAAGGGTGTTGCGTGAGAGCCCTGCTGGTATTGCTGATGTTGGCAAATCTGGGGTTCTTATCTTGGACATTGAGCCCTTACGCCCAAGCAGAGCGCGATCCCACGCGTGCCGCTCGTGAAGTGCATCCACAGGCTGTCACGCTCATCCCGGTTCTTGCCCTGGCGCCGGGTACAGGCAGCACCATTTGCTTAGAGTCTGGCCCCTATCAGGCCAGTGAAATTGGTCTGGTTGAAGTGGCTGTGTCATCCGTTGCATTGCCTGGGTCGTGGGCTAGAGTGAGCGCCGCCAGAGCTGGACAATGGGCGGTCTACCTGGGGCCTTTTGCAGACAAAGAGAGCCTGGCACGCAAAGAACAAGAGGTCATACGTACTAGCGTCCCGTTTGAGCTCATCACTGAGCGCGGTCCACTTGACTTGGGTTTTTTGCTGGGCCGCTTTGCTGATCCAGGGGCAGCCACTGCTGCGCTCGAAAGTCTGTCGCGCAAGGCACCACTGCGTAATGCGCGTGTTGTTAGCCTGGCCCCATCTCAGGCGGGTTTCATGCTGCGCATTGCATCAGCCAATGCGAACATTGAAAAGCGCCTGCGGTCTATCAAAGTCGGGGTGATCAAGCCTTTTGAGGTGTGCGTCCAGTAAAGCCAAGTTTCAGTTTGGCCTTGAGGCCCTGCGCAAGGCACAGATGAGGGCACCCAACATCAGCAGCCAGTGCCAACCCCAGGCTCCGCCCCCGCTATCACTGCCCGAAGGGGTTAATGGGGCCTGTGTCCTGGTGCCCCCGAAAACCGGGGCCGTGCCATACGCAGCTGGATTGCTGGCATAAGTCAGAGCTGCTGGGGCATCCAAGATTCCCGCACCGCAGGTGCTGGTGGTGCAGTAGCAACGGCCCATTGGGGTGCTGACATCACAGGCTTGCAGGCTGCTGAAACTGCTGCTGTTGACGTGGGGGCGAGCAGTGATCTGCAGCCCGTAAGCCAATTGATCAAGGGTGAGTGATGGATTGACAGATAGCATCAGCGACGCGACCCCTGCTACCACAGGTGCAGAAAAGCTGGTGCCTGAGACCACCTGGTAGATGGGGTTGCCGGGCGCCAGCAAGCCGTCATTGCCTGCCACCACCACGCCCGTGTCAGACATGGCAGCCCCGTCAGGGTCGATGCTGGCGCTTTGAACGGGCAAGTCGCCGCCCACGGTGCTGATCCCCACTTCTGGACCAAAACTCGCATACCTTGCTTTGAAGCCATCGCGATTGAGCGCAGTGACCGCTAGCGCTCCTGTGCAACGCGCTGGGCGGTGCACCACGGCCTTGTCACTGTCCCCTGCCGCAGCTACCACCAACACACCGATGGCACGCAAATCGTCTAGCGTGTCCTGGTAAGGCTCGCAATCGATGTTGGCGCTGCCAAAGCTGAGGTTGATGATGCGGGCTGGCAAGGGGTTGGTTGGCAAATTGGGCACACTCAGGCCACCGGCCCAACGCAGACCTTCTACCACCGTGCTGGTCAAGGCGCCGCACTTGCGTGCGATGCGCACCGAAATCACGCGAGCCCGCCAATTGATGCCTGCTATGCCCAATGCATTGTCAGTCAAAGCCCCCACTTGACTGGCCACTTGAGTGCCGTGCCAGGTGCTGGCAGCAGCAGGCAAGCCGCTGCATTCGCCCTGGCCATGCCCATCTCCCGGGTCGGAAAAGTCGGCATCAGGCCCATCGCCATCACCTGAATGATTCAACTCCGTTCCAACCAGGTCATAGCCGGCATCAAAACGGCTGCCCAGCATGTCAGGGTGGCTGCGCAACAGGCCCGTATCCAGCACGGCCACATTGACTGCGTTGCCGGTGCTGCGTGCCCATGCTTGCGTCAAATGGGGCACACCGCGCGAGCCGCTGTGAGGTGCTGCATTCAGCCACCATTGGCTGCTTTGGTAAATCGGATCGTTAGGCGCTGCCGCCTGTAAGGCCTCCTCGATCAGGTTGGGAGAGGCCCGCTGAACCTCGGGATGCGCTCTCAGCGCCTGCAAGAGTTGCTGCGTTTCATCATGGGCCAGCGGCCGCTCCCATTGCACCAAATAGGTCAAAGGCCCCCCTAAAGGGCGGGCTGTTCCCAGGGGCAAGGGCATTTGGCGAAACACTTCACTCAGGCGCTCAAGCGTTCGTTGAGGATTGGCATCACTTTGCGGCTGAGCTTTGAGCTTGATGATGATCCCATGCGCTAGCGTGTTGGCTGCTGGGGGGGCACTTGCACTTTGAATTAGAGTTGTAATTGCACGTGCGGATGGTTGTGGCTGGGCCTGGGCCTGTGATGCAAATATTGCCAGCCCAGCCAGTGCGACGCGATACCTATAGAGACGTGATTGATGCATGGCTTTTGATGGTTGCGACAGTCTGCGGATGGTGCCACGTCCGTCAACCCAGAATCGGCCGTCTATCGATTTTTTCCAGGCTTGGGTCATCCCCCACCGACATAGTCGGCTTGACGCCAAGCTTCAAAAACACACACGGCCACGGCGTTGCTCAAGTTAAGGCTTCGTTGCCCAGGGCGCATGGGCAGTCGAACCTGCTGCGCTGGGGCAAAGCTCTGCCGCACTGCGTCGGGCAGCCCGGCTGTCTCTGAGCCAAATACCAGCCAATCCCCATCTAGCCACGGCACCTGATTCAAGAGCCGGCTGCCCTTCGTGGTGAGGGCAAAGCAACGTTCAGCGGGGGGCTGTGTCGCTTGTTGAAACGCCTGCCACGAGGCATGCTGATGCACTCTGGCAACCTCGTGATAATCCAGCCCAGCCCGCTGCAGCAGCCGGTCTTCCATCAGAAAACCCAGCGGCTCAATCAAGTGCAAAGCGCAGCCGGTGTTGGCTGCCAAGCGAATGATGTTGCCTGTGTTGGGTGGGATTTCGGGGTGAACGAGAACAATGTTGAACATGATGCTCAGCGCCTATGAAGGCACGCTTTAAAAACTCGATGGCATGGTTGTTGGCTTTGTGCGCCTAGCTTTAAGCATCAAAGAGGCTTCCAGACCCCGTTGAGTAGGTGTCAGCAAAACCGAAGTTCACGATCTTGTGGTACCTCTGATTGAGAACCCGTACGACTTCGATTGCAAGCCGACAAATTGGTCACTCAGATCCATTTCGAAAGCAAGCACTTTTTGGGATGGAGCGGACTCATTAAGTGATGACAGGCCCTAAATGGCGTGCAACCGGAGTTCGTCCAGAGTCACCAGCTCCAGAGCCTTGGCATGGGTTGCCTCTAGCCATACCGGCGGTGCTAAACCGGCCGACAAAGCCTCTTTCCAACGCAGTGCGCACAGGCACCAGCGGTCTCCAGGCTTGAGTCCCGCAAAACGGAACTCGCGCCTGGGAGTGATGAGGTCGTTCCCGTGCGCCAGTGAGTACTGCAAAAACTCAGCGCTGACCTTGGCGCAAACTACGTGCGTGCCGTGGTCGTTCGTGTCGGTATTGCAGCAGCCATCGCGAAAGTAGCCGGTCAATGGGGAAAAGGAGCATGCCTTCAGCGGGCCGCCCAGTACGTTCAATGCAGTCATTTCAATCCATATTTTCAGGGGCGGGGTCCCAGTCGCCCCACACCGCTCCCAATTCGGCAACCTCACCCGCAGGGACAAGTTCCTTGCGAAGAAGTACGTTGCGATGCATGCGGCATGTTGGTGGCCTTCCTGGTGTTTGTACCTGGTGCAACCGATGATGACCGATTCAAGCATTACGCCCGGGAAATGTACCCTCACTGTGCGAGCCACAATGTTCCGATCTACATCTTTGGCTCCGAGTTGGGCCAAGGTCCAATGGCGCAGCGACCTGCCAACCTCTTCAAGGTTTGGCCCCAGCGCGGTCCGATGGAATGTCTGCTTCCCGAAGAGTTCAACCCTCTCATCATCGAACTGGCCGAGCAGCATTGCGGATAGACGACCTTGGACATTCGAACCGTTCGTCCAGTGGTCTTGGTCATGTATACCCATCGACCCAGCATCTTCAGTTCCGAGGGGTATAGCCGCAGGGCCAGACCAGCGGCAAACACGTCCAGGAAGCCATATGCATGCACCAGCACGACAAAGACATAAGACATAAGACAGGCCATGAGCCCCCAATGCAAAGAAGTTTTCGTCACCGATGGCCTCGTGATGCCGGTGTCTCAGGTAAAGCACCAAACGACCCAGACCTCTGCCCAAAATAGCACCGATGGCGATGCCCGCGCCAGTGGCCCACAAGACGTCCACCAGTGCCAGCCAAACGGTCCCAGTTCATCCACTCCCAAGAGTCCCAAGCCCAGCATCACCACGGGGAAGGCGGTGCCGTCGTTGAGCCCTCCTTCGCCGGTCAAGGCAAGGCGTACATGTACGCCTTGCCTCTCATCCCTTCACTTTCTTGGCCAACACCGCATCTTCAGGTTGAATGGGTATTTTTACGAACCTGAGGAGCTCGTGATGCTGTACGTTCAAGGTGTGGGCCGAGACCATAGCTCGACGCTGCGGCCAAGCGCCTGGTCGAACTCGAAGCGCTTGCGCACGAGGTCGAGTCGGGCACTGAGTGCGTCTCTCTCTGCACTGCGAACGCTCTCTTGCGCATCAGACACTTGACTGATACTGGCGCGGCCGACTTTGAGCTTTTCGTTGTCAGCATCCAGCCGACCTCGCTGCAGATCCAGGGTGGTCTGGGCCAGTGCCAGTGAGCGTTGGGCCGAGCCGAAGCCTTCGATGGCGTTACGGATCTCGGTCTCAATTGATACGCGCAGATCGTTGAGTGTGATTTCGGCCCGTTGCAATCCGATTTTGGCGGCAGAGCGTGCGGCGCGCACATCGCTGCGCGTGAGTGGCACCTCTAAGCTCAGCCCGGCAGAATGGGATCGTGGCCGCTGCGCATCCAATCCCGAGCCATCATTGGCAACTCGACCCACAGCCTGCTCGCTGCGCAGGCTCAAATCTAAGCGTGGCAGCAAGTCGTCTTCGGCACGCTCTAGGCTCAGGCGCTGTGCACTGATAGCGTTCTCAGTGGTGCGTACTTCAATGCGCTGATTCCAGGCTGACAGCAGCGCCGCATCAGCGTCCATCGTCAGTGGAGGCGGTTCGTCGATGAGCTGCGGCAGATCGAACTGCGTCTGCGAAGGCAGGCCCAGCACGACTGCCAGGCGGCGCTGAACGTCGTTCTCAGCACGCTCGGCCTGTTCAGACTGCAACTCGGCACGCGCCACATCGGCACGCGTTTGCAGTAAATCGATGCGGGCCAAGCGGCCCGTCTCAACCAGCAGTTGGTTGACGGCGGCACTTTCTCGAGCACGTGTCAAAGCGCGCATGGCGATGGCGCGAGACTGACGCGCTTCATAAAGCGCGTAGTAAGCGCCAAAGGCATCGGCAACTGTGGCGCGCTTCACGGCCTCCAGGCCAAGCACCGAGTTTTGTTCACTCAGTGTTAAAGAACGCTGCTCGAGGGTGCCAATGCGAATGCCCCCTCCACGCAGCAAGGGCTGTGTCAGCTCAATACTGCCCAGCGCAGGATTTGAGCCCACCGATGATGAGCCTGATTGACTCAAGCCAGCCTTGATTTCTGCGCCAGTGATGGCCTTGACCGAAGTACTGAGGCCGTAAACAGGATTGGTCGTCACCGTGCGGTCTGTGCTCGTAACCGACACCTTGCGCTCATGGCTTGAATTGAGGCTGGCGCGCGGCTTAAAGATGCGGGCAGCGGCTTCGTTCAAGATGCGCTGTGATTCACGATCAAGTGTGCCCCCGACGATCGCAGGTCCCTGCACCAACGCTAAAGCAATGGCCCCGCGGACATCCAGCCGCACAGGGGCAGCTGGCGGGGGGGGGTAATCTGCGCTTTGGCGTAAAGGCGGCGTGAGTGATGTAGACGGCATGGGACTGGCCATGCTGCTGGGGCGCCCTGGGCTGCTAGCACCAGGTTTGGCTGCGGGCGCATCAACAGGTGCACCCCAGAGCGTTGGAGCAAACCCCAGCAGCGCTATGGCTGTGGCTCTGGCGGTGGCTGAAAAAACCACCTGCGCCACGCGATACCCATTCAGCCTGAAGATGCGGTGTTGGCCCTTGGACGACGAGGCATCTTCAGGTTGAATGGGTTTCAATGAACGAAATTTTTGTGTACTAGTCATGAGGCAAGCACCACGGATGGATCAATCTTTGAAACCTTGAGTGCCGGGTAAAGCCCCGACAGCGCACCCACCGTGGCACCCAAACCCAAGGCCGCCACGGATGAGGCCAAGTCGGGCTGCCAAGGCATACCAAGCCATTGCAGTGCCACCCATGCAAGCATGTGGCCAACCACAACCCCCAGCGCCCCTCCAAAAACCCCAAGGACCGTACTCTCAACTAAAAATTGCCACATGATGGCCGTGCGATCTGCACCCAGCGCCATGCACACAGCAATGTCATAACGCCGCTCAAGCCCTGAGACCAGCATCACATTCATGATCCCAAGGCCCCCCACTAAAACCGAAATGCCTCCCAGCAGCGTGATCAGACGCGCATGCTGCCCCGCCTGTTCGCGCTTGAGTGCCACCATGCTGGCGGCTGAGCGCACGGTGGCCTGAGGCAGGCCATCGTTGCGCATGGCATCCCGCAGTGCGGCTGTTGTGGCCTCTACATCCATTTCATTGTTCACCTTCAAAACCAGCGTCAGCAGCCGTGAAGTGATGCCAGACTGCCGATAAGGCAGATTTTGAATGAAGATCAACTCATCGGGCGGCTCGCCAATGAGCTCGATGTAAGCAGGCGCGGGCGCGAGCACACCGGCCACATACACCGTGAGACCACATAGCAGCAGCGCTTGCCCAGGTTCAATGCGACGACCGGTGGCTGCCAGCCTCTGGCTCACTCTGTGGCCCAGCAAGACCCAGGGGTTACTACCGTCTAGCGCATGAAGATCTCGCCCTCTGGCCAACTGCACCCCTAAGGCTTTGAGCATTCCGGGGCGCGCCGTGGCCATACTGAACGATTCAGATCCATCTTGAGTCGCCAGCTGACAGTCCCCTTTGAACAGCGGCCAGGCTTGCTTGGGCTCACCCATCACCCTCTGGGCCACACTTTCGAGCATCGCCAGCGATTTCTCTGGCGAGCGCGGCGCTGCAGCCGGCTTATGCGCCGCACCACCGGGCTTGCCGCCAGCACTTGCAAACGTGGCTAAGTTGGGGTTTTCCATTGGCAGGTCGATCGCAATCAGGTCAAGGGGGAGCTTTTTGAAAGAATCCAAAGCCATCTGCTCAGCACTGCGCCCCGCCAGCGAAAGCCCTACCACAGCCGCCAAGCCCACGGCAATGCCAAACAACGCCAATGCGTTGCGGCGGGCGTTGGCGCGCAGGCTCACCCAAGCAAAGCGCGTCACAGGCCCTAGCCTGGTAACAGCGCTTGCAAAAGTCAAGAGCCCACTCACGCTGCACCCGCCCCGGCGACAACAATGTCACGCTGGAAGTCATCGATGCGCCCATCCTTCATGCGAACCCGCACACTGCAGCGTTGGGCTAAAAGTTGATCATGCGTGATCATGAGAATTGTCACGCCCGACGAGCGATGCAACTCGTGCATCAGCGCCATGATGTTCAGGCCGGTGTTAGAGTCCAGCGCCCCAGTCGGCTCGTCAGCCAGCAACAACTGGGGGCGATTGACCAGTGCACGCGCAAACGCCACACGTTGACGTTCACCGCCAGAGAGTTGTTCGGGTCGATGATATTCGCGCTGACTCAGTCCCACCAGGCCCAGCAGCTCATGCGCTCGCTCCAGACCCTCAGCCCGCACGCCGCCTCCATAAACAAAAGGCAGGCAGACGTTATCGATCACATTCAAATACGACAACAAACGAAACTGCTGAAATACGAAGCCCAACATCTGATTGCGAAGCACGGCCCGCTCGTGATCACTCAGCGTTTGCGTATCAACTCCCGCCAGCCAATAGCGCCCATAACTGGGTCGATCAAGCAGGCCTAGCATGTTCAATAAGGTGCTTTTGCCCGATCCTGAGGGGCCTACAATGGCACAAAAATCACCCTTTGAAATTTCTAGGTTAAAGCCCTCAACGGCAGCAACCAGTTGTTCGCCGACCCTGAAATGACGGCGTACATCCTGCATCAAAATCACTGCCGTCGAACCAGCTTGAGGATCGGGTGCCTTTGTGCTTTGGTTCATGGGACACCTCCTATAGACGTTGCTTTATTACGGTCTATCCGACGAAGAGTCTGGACTTAAAAGTTTGCGCACGCTTCCACGCAGCCCTTCTTGAGGGGGCTCTCCCGTTTCGGAGTCCAAGTCCGAGTCAGGGGCCGAGTCCGAGTCCGAGTCAGTGGCCGAGTCTGGTGGCATTTCGGCACTGAGGGCGCTGTGCGCCTGGGTCGTTGAAACACTGACCTCATCCATCAACGTCAGTCCATAAACGTGCACGCCTTGTGCTGTGGTCGCCCCAGTGCGCACCTCCACAAGCCTTGCCGCTTGACCTGGGCGCCGCGCCAGCACATGGGTCTGGCTAGGGCTCGATTGGCGAACCGCATCAAGCGGCACCAACAGCCCCCCAGCAGGGTTTTCTTGCAGCACAATCGCGATGTCTGCATTGGTCCCCAACTTGGGCAGTGCGGTCGCAAGATTGGGGCTTACATCCGCTTCAACCACGACTTGAAACTTCGCGGTGCGCCGCTCTTCAAAAGCGCTGGCAAACCCCGCATCTATCGGCAGCGCTGACACACGACTGACCCGGCCTTGCAGCACCATCCCTGGTTGGCTGACTGGAGATATCGTGGCGCGCTGGCCTGCTTTAACCAGCCCGACACTGACCTCGGCGATGCTGCCCAAGACCCGAATTTTTGTGGTGTCGACCACCCGAGCGATCAGGGCGCCTTCAGTCGCTTTGCCACCCACAGCGCGAACAGCGTTGCCAGTGCCCTCAGGGTCGCGCGGCCCCACCATCGTGACCACCCCCGCGATCGGAGAACGAACCATGCTGGCCTGCAGGTGACCCTCGAGTTTGGCCAGTTTGGCTTGCTGGGCGGCATCTTCCAACGCCGCCAATGCCACGGCACCTGACGAAAACTTGTCTTCGATCTGGGCCACGGATTCTTGCGAATTTGCCAGCTGTGATTTGGCTGAATGAACAGCTTGCGCACTTTGCTGCAGCTCATCACGTGCCACGATCCCATGATTAAACAAGCGCTGGGTGTCGGCATTTTTTCGAATGGCGTCGGCCACGCCGAGCTTGTCAATCGTCACTTGGCGCAAGGCGGCGCGGTAGGCCGAACCCGTCTTCCAATTGCGAGCCTCACTCGCAGCCTGAGCGCTTTTTAAAGCTGCGGACTTAGCCTCCAGTATTTGCGACTCGAGCGTCGAGGTACTCAGCGTCAAGAGTACCGCACCCTTCTTCACCTCATCGCCAAGCTCAACCTCCACCGATTGAACAATGCCCTCAAACGGGGCCACCACATCCACACGCACCTGTCCATCGATCACCCCTTGTGCCAACAACTCTCGCTCCGCCTCAGGCGGCTGCACCTGCACCCACCTGCTTTGGCTAGACGCAAACAGCCCCTGCGTGTCGGGCACTCCTGTCACCAGGCGGGCAAGTCCAACCCCTACCAAGACCAGAGCCAACACCGCCACCACCGACAGGACAATGAGCAAGCGGCGATTCTTTGGGCGTTTTGACCGAGAACCCTTCCGACGCATTGGGCGAGCTGGAGGGCCCATGACGACTTCAAAAATGGCAACCCAAAGCTGGCGCCATGCGGCTGGTTGCAACAAGCGCAGGGCTGCGGTACGCACTAGAGACATCAGCGAGTTTGGGGGTGGTCGAGGCATGTAGTGGGTAAAACCATGTTTAAATTGCTTTGGCAGCACAACCCTTTGCTTGAACTGACAGACGATTGCTTACTTTTGATGGGCCCGCCCCCGGGACTCTGTCACCTTAAAGCATGGCATGGCAACCAAGTTATCGGCCCCGTTGCTCTGAGCTTGACCTCTTGAGTCTAAGGGTGGCTTGACACGACACTAGGGCCTCATAAACGCTTGCCGGGACGCAATAGAACGTGGGCGCATTGCGGTTCAAAATGGCCACGTTTGCGCCCTCCCCTGCGGCCACGGTGCCCATGGGGTTCTTCTTCAATTCGGATACGCTGGCCGTTACTTCGGCCAAAATAGGGCGCGACATAACGGCTACTCCAATGAATATACCCCTCGGCATCTTCAGTTCCGAGGGGTATATTAGACGTGCCAAAAATAGCACGCTAAACAGCTCGCTTCAATCTTTCGCCTTGTCCATGTCAGCATCTTCAGGATGAATCGTCTTTAACGGTGGCGCCCTGTGCAAAGGCGTACGCCCCAATACCCAAAGGGTCACCGAGGCCGCGCCGGCTTGGGTGAGCAACAACGCCAATTCATGGCCTGTGGCGCCCGTCGTCATCACATCATCCACCACCACCAGGTCGCGCTCCCAGACATCAGATGAATGGGCCGGGTTTAAGGTAAATGCGCCGCGCACGTTGAGGCGCCGTTGTGCCATGGGCAGGCTGGCTTGTTCGGGTGTATGACGCCGCTTGATCAGCAACTTGGGCATGGCAGGCCACGAAAGGCGTTGGGCCAATCGCCGGGCCAGTTCCCAAGTTTGGTTGTAGCCCCGTTGTCGCAGTCGTTCAGGGCTCAAAGGCACAGGGACGACGAGCCTGGGCGTGGCGACGTCTGCTGCCGGACATGCCTGTAGCATCAAGTCGATCCAGGTGCTGCTGAGCTCAAGGGCTTGGCCAAACTTAAAGCGCTGAATCAAATGGGCCCATGGAAATGCGTAGTCAACGCCCACCCAAGTGGCATTGAAGGCCGGTGGCGAGCACAGGCAGCGGCCACACAGCAAAGCCCCAGCAACCCGTGGCACGCCGCAGCAGGTGCATCGCAGCTGCGGTTGAGCAAAGCTTTGTACGCAATCAGTGCACAAGCTCTTGGCACCCCAGGTGTGGCAAACCACGCAGCAACCCGGCAGGGTCACACGCCAGCGGTCTTGGATTGATGTCAGGCAGGCAAACAAGCTTGGGCGGGGTTGGATAGGGTTTGGCAAACAGCGCGCTCAATATACTGGGGCCATGTCCCAGACCCCTTCAGCATTCCAGCGTGCATTCGACCCAGTTGCTGCGGCACATGTGATGCAACGTCTGTCGCTCCAGCCTCAGGCCCCTTGGCTGCACACCGAAGTTGCTGGGCGTATGGCGCAGCGGCTCAGCCTATTCCGGCTTCAGCCCGAGCGGCTTTTGGAGTGGTGGCCGACGTGGGGGGGGGCTCGCAGCTTGCTGACCCAAGCCTACCCTTGTGCACATCATGTGGGCGTTGAGTGCACGCCCACAGGGTTGGCGCATGCGCAATCTCAAGCGCGGGCGCAGCGTCCCCCCTGGTGGCGCCTGGGCCACTGGACGAAGCAGGCGCCCGAGTGGGTGCTCGATGCTGAGGCCGATCAGGTGCCTCCTGCTCAGCTTGTTTGGTCCAATATGATGCTGCATGCGGTGGCTGACCCTCCTGCCTTGCTCGCTCGCTGGCATCATCTTTTAAGCATTGATGGCTTTGTGATGTTTTCGTGCTTGGGGCCAGGCTCCCTGGTCGAGCTCAGGCAGCTTTATGCCAGTCAGGGCTGGGGAGCTGCGCATGCCGATTTTGTCGATATGCACGACCTGGGCGACATGCTCGTGCAGGTCGGCTTCTCTGACCCGGTCATGGACCAAGAAACGCTCACCCTCACTTGGGCCGATTCGGCTGCCTTGTTGGCCGAACTGCGTCAATGGGGTGGCAACGTCTCGCCCAACAGATTTTCTGGCTTGCGCACCCCGCGTTGGTTGCGGCAATTTTTGTTGGCCTGGCAAGCACGCGCCAATCCCTCTGGCCGTTTGAGCTTGTCGCTCGAGGTGGTCTATGGGCATGCATTCAAGGCGGCCCCAAGGGTGCCGATTCGCAGCGAAACCACCGTCTCTGTTGACACCTTGCGTCGGATGGCACGGCGCCCACGCGCTCAAAATGGCCCCTAATCTCGTGGCTGTAGCTTGTTGTCAGTGACCCACCATCAAGTGACACAACATGCTCGAGTGGGCTAAAATGAGTAAATTAATGCTTTCGAGCAACTGTGTCGTTGCTTTAAAGCCCCAAAGGCAGCGTGCACACAGGGCCAACTGCCATATACCTATCTCCAATTCTGATAGGTATAGTCACAATGTTGAAACACTGACGCTCACGCACCTGCACGGTGGGTGGCGGCTCAACTTTGTGTGGCTTTCATCGTGAATCCGGGCGAGAAAAAACCAATGATGAAGACGATAAATTTACCGTGGCGCAGCGTGGGTCACCTGTTCTTGGTGATGGCGATCACGCTGATCGCTGGGGCCGCATGGGCGGTAGGTGATCTCCAAGGGGGTCCAGCGGTCAACCAGCTTGACCTGCCCCACGCGGTGACCCAAATTGCTCGAGATCAAAAATGGCTGCACTACTTCATGCTGGTGGTTTGCACCGTGATTTTTCTGGGCGTTTTTGGCGTCATGTTTTACTCCATTTTTCGCCACCGCAAATCAAAGGGTGCCAAGTCGGCCAATTTTCACGAAAGCATTTCGGTCGAGATTGCTTGGACGGTGATTCCATTCATCATTGTCATTGCGATGGCTTGGCCTGCCACCAAAGTGGTTGTTGCCATGAAAGACACCAGCGCAGCCGACCTCACCATTAAGGCAACTGGCATTCAATGGAAGTGGGGTTATGACTACCTTCGGGGCGAAGGTGAGGGCATTGCATTTTTGTCGACCCTTGACCAAGCTCAGCGCCAAATGTCTGACTCGGGCAAGCCTGATCTCAATACACCAGACTATCTTTTGAAAGTGGACAACCCTTTGGTGGTCCCCGTCAACAAAAAGATTCGCATCATCACCACTGCCAACGATGTCATTCACGCCTGGATGGTGCCGGCTTTTGGCGTCAAACAAGATGCCATCCCTGGGTTTGTGCGAGACACCTGGTTTCGCGCTGAAGAAAAGGGTGATTTTTATGGGCAGTGCGCAGAACTCTGCGGCAAAGAGCACGCCTACATGCCCATCCACGTGAAAGTGGTTGGGCAAGAAGATTACAGCCAATGGGTGGCTGAGCAAAAGAAAAAAATGCAGGCTAACGCCGACGATCCCACCAAAGTCTGGGAGCTCCCTGCGCTGGCTGCACGCGGCGAGCGGGTCTACAAAGAAAATTGCATGGTCTGTCATCAGGCTGATGGCAAAGGCAGCGCTGCGTTCAAAGCTTTAGACGGCTCGGCTGTCGTGCTCGATGCTGATAAAGCCAAGCAAATCAATGTCTTGCTCAATGGGCAGGGGCAACTGATGCAATCCTGGCGCAAACTCAGCGACACCGAAATCGCTGCTGTCATCACCTACACCAAGAACAACTGGTCCAACAAAACAGGCCAAATCGTGCAGCCCAGCGACGTCGCTGCAGCACGCAAGTAACCCTCGAGTTCAAAGGAAACCCCATGAGTGCAGTGCTTGACCATCCCGAGATTCACGGTCACGGCCACGACCACGACCACCCCCATGGGTGGCGGCGTTGGGTTTACGCCACCAATCACAAAGACATTGGTACGCTGTATTTACTCTTCTCATTCACCATGTTGATGGTGGGCGGTATCTTGGCGCTGGGCATCCGGGCCGAGCTGTTTCAGCCGGGACTGCAATTTATCAATCCGCAGTTGTTCAACCAACTCACCACCATGCATGGCCTGATCATGGTGTTTGGCGCCATCATGCCGGCCTTCGTAGGTTTTGCAAATTGGATGATCCCCTTGCAAATCGGCGCCTCTGACATGGCGTTTGCTCGCATGAACAACTTCAGCTTTTGGCTGATGATTCCTGCCGCGCTGATGCTGTCGGCCTCGTTTTTCATGCCCGGTGGGGCTCCTGCTGCAGGATGGACGCTCTACGCCCCCTTGACGCTGCAGATGGGGCCCTCTATGGATGCTGCCATTTTTGCGCTGCATCTTTTAGGGGCTAGTTCCATCATGGGGTCAATCAACATCATCGTCACCATTTTAAATATGCGTGCGCCCGGCATGACCTTGATGAAGATGCCATTGTTTTGCTGGACGTGGCTGATCACCGCCTACCTGCTGATTGCCGTGATGCCTGTGTTGGCGGGTGCCATCACCATGACCCTGACTGACCGTCACTTTGGCACCAGCTTCTTCAACCCTGCTGGGGGAGGGGATCCCGTGATGTACCAGCATATTTTCTGGTTCTTCGGTCATCCCGAGGTCTACATCATGATTTTGCCAGCTTTTGGCATTGTCAGTGCCATCATTCCTGCATTCGCCCGCAAGCGCTTGTTCGGCTACACC